>JAGXAL010000184.1 GCA_018971605.1 Natronospirales bacterium
AAACCGCCTGCCCTGCATTTATCTGGTGGACTCCGGCGGCGCGTTCCTGCCCTTGCAAGATGAGGTGTTTCCCGACAAGGAACATTTCGGCCGCATTTTCTACAATCAGGCACGTCTGTCGCGCGAGCGTATTCCGCAGATCGCCGTGGTCATGGGTTCCTGCACCGCCGGCGGCGCCTATGTGCCGGCGATGTGCGATGAAGCCATCATCGTGCGCAACCAAGGCACGATTTTCCTCGGCGGCCCGCCACTGGTGAAAGCGGCCACTGGCGAGATCGTGGACGCGGAAACACTCGGCGGCGGCGAGGTGCACAGCAAGATTTCCGGCGTCACCGACCATCTGGCGGATAACGACGCGCACGCACTGCAAATGGCGCGTGACATCGTGGCGAATCTCAATTACCGCCGGCCGGAATGGCTCACGAAGGGCGAGCCGGCCGAGCCGCGTTATCCGGCGGACGAACTCTACGGCATTGTTCCGCAGGACACGCGTTACCCTTACGACGTGCACGAAATCATCGCACGTTTAGTGGACGGTTCCGAGTTTCAGGAATTCAAAGCGCTCTACGGCAAGACGCTGGTCACCGGCTTCGCGCACCTTTTTGGGTATCCGGTCGGCATCATCGCCAACAACGGCATCCTGTTTTCAGAATCTGCACTCAAGGGCACGCATTTCATCGAACTCTGCGAGCAGCGCCGTATCCCGCTGGTGTTCCTGCAGAACATCACCGGCTTCATGGTAGGCAAGAAATACGAGCACGGCGGCATCGCCAAGGATGGTGCCAAGATGGTCACCGCGGTCGCCTGCGCCACGGTACCCAAGTACACCGTCATCATCGGCGGTAGTTTCGGCGCCGGCAATTACGCCATGTGCGGCCGCGCCTACGGCGCACGCTTTCTGTGGATGTGGCCGAACGCACGCATCTCGGTGATGGGCGGCGAACAGGCCGCCTCGGTGCTCGCCACCGTCAAGCGCGACGGCATCGAAGCCAAGGGCGGCAAATGGAGCAAGGACGAGGAAGAAGCATTCAAGGCGCCGCTGCGCGAGCAATACGAGCGCCAAGGGCATCCGTACTACGCCACCGCACGCCTCTGGGACGACGGCATCATCGATCCCGCCGACACCCGTCGCGTGCTGGGACTGGCTCTCGCCACTGCCGAGAATGCTCCGCTCGAAGCAGGCGGACGATTCGGCGTATTTAGGATGTAACATGAAAATCATTAACCTCTTGCGCCGGCTATTTCCCCTTCAAGATGGACTCGAAGATGCCGTTAACACACATTCTGAGGAACAGGACTTCCTCCATTTAATCGAAGAAACGCTCGCCCCTGAATGGTTATCCCCTGCAGACAATAAAGCCTACGCAGATTTGTAAAAGAATACGAACATGAGCGACAGCGTACTACACGATACTGATACGCGTGGGATTGCCTCGCTCACATTCAACCGTCCCGAGAAGCACAACGCCTTTGACGATGTGCTCATCGCTGAGCTGACTGCGAAGCTGCTGCAACTCAACAATGACAAAAACGTGCGCATCGTGATTCTCACCGGCGTGGGCAAATCCTTCTCTGCCGGCGCCGATCTCAACTGGATGCGCTCGATGGCAAAGTTCAGCGAAACCGAGAACATCGAGGATGCGCTGAAGCTCGCGGAACTGATGGATGTGCTGAACACGCTGCGCAAACCGACCATCGCACGCGTGAACGGCGCGGTCTATGGCGGCGGCGTGGGGCTGGTGGCCTGCTGCGACATAGCTATCGCCGCCGACACCGCCAAGTTCGCATTGTCGGAAGT
>JAGXAL010000071.1 GCA_018971605.1 Natronospirales bacterium
CACACACGCAACTCGGCCGAACTGATCCGGCCTGAGTCCGGTATTCTCACGGCGCCGTGATTTTCGTGCGGCGCAGCAAATCCGCAGCCTTCTCGGCGATCATCACCGTGGGCGCCTGAGTGTTGCCGCCGATGAGCGTCGGCATCACCGAGGCATCCACCACGCGCAATCCCTGCACAGAGCGCACCCGCAGCTCCGCATCCACCACCGCGAGCGCATCGTTGCCCATGCGGCAGCTGCCCACCGGGTGATAAATGGTCTCCGCGCGTGCGCGAATGACTGCGCGGATGTCCTCGTCGGATTGCACGCCTGCAGTAAACAATTCACGCCGCCGATACGGTGCAAAGGCAGGCGCATTCAGAATCCTGCGCGCCAGTTTGAAACCGCGCACCAGTACGTCCAGATCACGCACATCGCTCAGGTAGGCAGGATCAATCGCCGGCGCGGCTTCGGAATCGGGACTTGCGAGCCGCACCTGCCCGCGGCTAGCCGGGCGCAGCACGCACACGTGCAGCGAATAACCATGCCACAGGTGTCGCAACGTGCGGCCGTGGTTATGGACGATGGCCACACAGAAATGCAGTTGCACATCCGGCTTGGGCAGCGCCGGATCGGTCTTGAGAAAGCCGCCGGCTTCGGCCACGTTGGTCGCGAGCATGCCACGGTGCTCGCGGCGGTAACGCGCGACCTCGCGCAGCAAGCGCGCGACGCCGCGCGGCGAAAAGCCGATGAGGTCCAGACTTCGCGCGCGATGAATCAATGTGTAGTCGAGATGATCCTGCAGGTTCTGCCCCACTCCCGGCAGGTGCTGCACTACTTCGATGCCGTGACGTCTGAGAACCTCGGCGTCACCGATACCGGACAGCATCAACAACTGCGGCGACTGGAAGCTGCCCGCGCACATGATGATTTCTGCCCGCGCCGCAACCGTTTGCAGCTTCCCGTCGCGGTGGTATTCCACCGTGTGCGCGCGCCGACCGTCGAACAACACCCGCCGCACACGCGCGCCGGTGAGCACACACAGGTTTGGACGCGCAACATACGGTTCAAGATAGGCCCGCGCCGCACTCCAGCGCTCGCCGTCGCGCTGCGTCAGCTGATACACGCCCACGCCTTCCTGCCGGGCGCCGTTGAAATCCTCCGTCAACGGGAAGCCCGCCTGCCGCGCCGCTTCCAGAAACACCGCCTGCATCGGGTTATCCGTAAACGAATCGCTCACCGGCAGCGGCCCGTCGCTGCCGTGGTAATCGTCGTGCCAGCGCGCATTGGCCTCGGCGCGCTTGAAGTGCGGCAGCACTTCGCTCCACGACCAGCCGGAATTCCCGGCCGCGGCCCATGCATCGTAATCGGAAGGATGGCCGCGCGTGTAGATCATGGCGTTAATGGCACTTGAGCCGCCCAGCGCCCGCCCGCGCGGCTGATACAGGCGCCGCCCGTTCAGCGCCTTTTGCGGGACTGTCTTGAAACCCCAATTAATCAGCCTGGTCGGCACGCTCACCACCATGCCGAAGGGCACGCGCACCAGCCAGTTGCGGCCCGCGCCGCCCGCTTCCAGCAGGCAGACGCGCACCGCCGGATCTTCGGACAGGCGGCTCGCGAGCACGCAGCCCGCCGCACCGCCGCCCACGATCACATAGTCGAACTGGTCCACGCGCTCCCAATCCCCATGTCCGCCGCCCAGCGCAGCTTCTGCGGTCGGCGTAATTTCCTGATGGACGCTTCGAGCCGCAATGCTGCTGATCTGGAAGCCACGCGCACCGTGGCGACCAGTTTCACCGGCGGATGTGCGCGCGTGAAGCGTGCGCCTTTGCTTGCGCCGCGATGCTCGCGCAGGCGCCGTTCAACGTCGGTGGTGATACCGGCATACAGCCGTCCGCCACGGCATTCCAGCAGATACACGTAATACGGTCGCGCCGGCATGCGGCCCCTGTTGCCCATCAACCGATCACTTCAGCAGCGGATGGTCTGGCGGCAGTTGCTTGCTGTACCAGATGGCCAGCTTGTGGCGCATGGACTGCTGCGAAACCTGATCTTCGGGCAGCGGCTGGATGAGCTTGTCGTGCACCAGCAGCCGGTAGATGTAAAGAATTTTCTCAGCCGCCGAATCCGTGGGCTCGAAGATCGCAGCCCCGCGTTTCTCCGCGTACTGCACGCCGGCAACGATTGCGCCTTTCACCAGTTCCGCTTCATGTTTCAATTCCTTCATATCGGCTGGTTATACATCCGGCGGGAAAAATTCGTGCATCCCGAGCAAAAATCCAGAGATTTTTTGGCGTTCATTCCGGTCGTATTGGTCTTGGTGGAAAAAATGAGGTAAGTCCGGCAAGCTGATGGAGCTGCAAGAATTACCGAAATCCTGCCTTGCAGGTGCTGAAGCGTGACACCCAGCATAGCTTATACTCAGCCGCCCTTCCTACCCTGCCAACCCATAGGGAGTCACCATGCGCTCCGTGATCGTCGCCTTGTTGCTCGCGCTCCTGTCAGTCACAGCCGTAGCAGCCAACAGCCCACCGCTGCTGCTCCAGACTCCGACGCTGTCCCAGACCCGGATCGCTTTCGCTTACGGCGACGAAATCTGGATTGCGCCGCGCGCTGGCGGCGACGCCGGCGTGCTGGCAGGCGGCAATGGCCTGGCCAGCGGGCCGGTGTTTTCGCCCGACGGCAGCCTGGTGGCCTACACCGGCAACTACACTGGCAACCAAAACGTGTACGTGGTGCCGGCGGCGGGCGGTGAGCCGCGGCGCCTGACTTGGCACCCGGGTGCCGACGTCGTGGTCGGCTGGACGCCGGACGGCAAGCACGTGCTGTTCCGCTCGCACCGCGATGGCAACACCGACTCCGACAGGCTGTTCACCGTACCGGTCACCGGCGGCCTGCCCACCGTGCTGCCCTTGTCCATGGCCGAGGACGGCAGTTACTCGCCCGACGCTTTACACCTCGCCTACAGCCCGATATTCCAGTGGGAACCGGACTGGAAAGGCTACCGTGGCGGCCAGACCACGCCCATCTGGATTGCGCGTCTCTCGGATTCGAGCGTGGCGAAAATCCCGCGCAACAATTCCAACGACCGCGACCCCATGTGGGTCGGCAACACCGTGTATTTCCTTTCGGACCGCGACGGTCCGGTGACGCTGTTCGCCTATGACAGTCACACCGGCCAGGTCACCAAGCTGCTGAACAACGATGGCTTCGACATTGACTCAGCTTCCGCCGGTCCCGGCGCCATCGTGTACTCGCAAATGGGCCGAATGTATCTTTTTGATCTCGCCACTCACGCCTCCACGCCGGTGAACCTGCGCGTGGCCGGCGACATGCCGCAGCTCGCGCCGCATTTCGTAAAAGTCGCCAAGGAGATCCTCAACGCCGGCATCTCGCCCACCGGCATGCGTGCGGTGTTCGAAGCCCACGGCGACATCCTCACAGTGCCGGCCGACAAGGGCGACATCCGCGACATCACTTCCACGCCCGGGGCTGCCGAGCGCGATCCGTCGTGGTCGCCTGACGGAAAATCCATCGCCTACTTTTCCGACGCTTCCGGCGAATACCAACTCTATATCCGCGATCAGGAAGGGTTGAAACCGCCGCGTGTCATCAATCTCGGCAACCCGCCCTCGTTTTTCTATTCACCCGTGTGGTCGCCGGACAGCAAGAAAATCGCCTACAGCGACAAGCGCTTGAATCTCTGGTACGTGGATCTGGATCATCCGCTGCCGGTGAAGGTGGACACAGACTTGTTCGACACACCGCTGCACGAGTTCGACCAGAGCTGGTCGCCGGACGGCAAATGGCTGGCCTATACCAAGCAGTTGCCGAATCACCTGCGCGCGGTGTTCGTGTACTCGCTCGCCAGCGGCAAGGCCACGCAAGTGACCGACGGTATGAGCGATTGTCTGTATCCGGTGTGGGACAAGAACGGCAAATATCTGTACTTCACCGCCAGCACCGACATGGGCCTGACCGCCGGCTGGCTCGACATGACCAGCGAGGCGCATCCGGTAACGCGCAGTGTGTACGTGGCGGTGCTGCGCCGCGATCTGCCCTCGCCCATTGCGCCGCTCAGCGATGACGAGAAAGCCGCCGAGCCCTCCCAACCGGCGGACGACAAGCACCCGGAAAAAACCGCTGAAACACCCGTGAGCGTGAGCATTGATTTCGACGGGTTGTTGCAGCGCACGCTGGCACTGCCGATCGCGCCGGGAAACTACGTGGGCTTGAGCGCCGGCGCTCCCGGTGTGCTGTATTTGCAGCAAGCGCCGCTGGTGTTCCTCGGCAACGGCCCGATGCCCACGAACGTGCAGAAATTCGACCTCAAGGATCGCAAGACCACGCCCTTGTTGAGCGGCGTAAACGGCTTCGCCCTGTCGTTCAACGGCGAGAAGATGCTTTACCAGATCAAGGACGCCTGGTTCATTGCCAAAGCCGATGCGCCGCCAAAACCGGGCGACGGCCGGTTGAACACCGCCAACCTGCAGGTGTGGGTGGTGCCGCGCGCGGAATGGAACCAGATGTACCGCGAAGTCTGGCGCATCGAGCGCGATTTCTTCTACGACCCGCATTATCACGGCCTGGATATCGCCGCGGCGCAACAACGCTTTGCGGTGTATCTGCCGGGCATCGCCAGCCGCGATGACCTGAACTTCCTGTTCCGCAAGATGCTCTCCTACATGTCGGTCGGCCACATGTTCGTGCGCGGTGGCGCCGAGCCCGAGATGCCCAAGGAAAACATCGGCCTGTTGGGTACGGATTACACGGTCGAGCACGGCCGTTACCGCTTCAGCAAAATCTACAGCGGCGAGAACTGGAACCCGCAGTTGCAGGCGCCGCTCACCCAGCCGGGTGTGAACGTCAAGGCCGGCGAATACCTGCTGGCGGTGAACGGCCGCGCGCTCACTGCGTCCGACAATCTCTACAGTTATTTCGTGGGCAGCGCCGGACAGCAAACCGTGCTGCGCGTCGGGCCGAGTCCCGACGGCAGCGGCGCACGCGACGTGACCGTGGTGCCGGTCACCGATGAATTCCCCCTGCGCAATCTCGACTGGGTGGAAGGCAACCGCCGTTTGGTGGACAAGCTCAGCGGCGGCAAGCTCGCCTATGTGCATTTGCCGGACACCGCCCGCGGCGGTTTCACCAGCTTCAACCGCTACTACTTTGCCCAGACCGATAAGCTGGGTGCGGTGCTTGACGAGCGCTACAACCACGGTGGCCAGCTGGCCGACTACATCGTGGATTATCTGATGCGCCGTCCGATGAGCCGCGTGGCGACGCGCGAGGGCCGGGATTACACCGAGCCCACGCAGGCGATCTTCGGCCCCAAGGCCATGATCATCAACCAGTTCTCCGGCTCGGGCGGCGACGCCATGCCCTGGTACTTCAAGCGCATGGCCATCGGTCCGCTGATCGGCGAGCGCACCTGGGGCGGGCTGGTGGGCATCGGCGGTTATCCGGTGCTCATGGACGGCGGACGCATCACCGCGCCGCGCTGGGCGATTTACGGCCTGCACGGCCACTGGGAGGTGGAGAACCACGGCATCGCGCCCAACATCGAAGTCTGGCAGGACCCGAAACTGGTACGCGAAGGCCACGACCCGCAACTGGAAAAAACCGTGGAAGTGCTGATGCAGCAACTCAAAGCGCATCCCGCGCCGCTGTTCCCGCGCCCGCCCTATCCCAACCACCATCCGCAGCTGCCGCCGATCCACTGACGACAAACCACGCGGAAAACAAAAGGCCACTCCTTCACGGAGCGGCCTTTTTTATCGAACCGATATCTACGAACCGAGGAAATCGCCCTTGCCGATCTCCACGCCGTTGTGGCGCAGGATGGCGTACGCGGTCACGGCGTGGAAAAACAGATTCGGCAGCACCCGGTCCAGCAGGTAGCCCTGGCCCTTGAGGTGCAGCGTGCGATCGCGCATTTTCAACTCGATGGCGCGCTCCTCGGAACCGTCGATCTGCGCGGGTTTCAGGGTCTTGAGGTAGGCGATGGTCTTGTCGAGACGCGCGTACAAGTCGGCGAAGCTTTGCTCGTTGTCGGGAAAGCTCGGCGGCTCCTGACCGGCAAGCCGCGCCGCGCAGCCCTTGGCATTGTCGCTGGCTATCTGCACTTGCTTGACCAGCGAGAACATGTCGGGATACAGGCGCGCGTTCACGAGCACGGCGGGATCGATCTTCTTCGCCTGCGCGTGGGCTTCGCCCTTCTTGAGAATCGCGGTCAAATTGCTGAGTGCGCGGATGAACACCGGAACTGAAGCCTGATACATGGACAGGGACATATCTACCTCCAAATGCTGGATTGCTGTTGTTGTGGAGCGGAATACGCGCGGAATTTTACGCCTTCCGCGCCCAGTTCGTATCAGGACGGCCGGCGGATGAGCTCGGTGCACACCACGGCGAACTGCACTTCATCGAGGCGAAAGAACACCGGCTCGCCGCTGCCGTCCGTCAGCATGATGCAGCCCGGCACTTCGTCGGAATAGGTCGCCGTCGCCAGACCATGGAACATGTCGTCCAGCGGACCCTGTCCGGAATAATCCAGCACCAGCGGGTGCGTGCGTCCGCGCAGGTAAAACGCGACGCCACCGGCCTTGAGCACCGGCGACCAGTCGTGGCCGTTGGACTGCCTGCTGCTTTGCAGGAACTGGACTTCCTTGACCGAGATCAGCGCGCTCAACTCCGCAGACACCGGGAACAGATAGAAGGCAGGCACCCGCGCCTGGCCCGCGGCCAGCGCCTTGATGCCTACCATCAGGCTCGCGTAGTCGCTCTCGCCGATGTTGATGCGGACGGCTTCTTCACGGGTGTAAAACGTGATTCTCAGGAAACGCGTGCTCATCATGGGTCTCCTCGGGCCGGGAATGTGGGTTCAGCAATCCCTGTGCCGGGAGGGCACCGCGCGCAAGTATAGACGGGATTTTGCGGCCCGCGCGGTGCGTATCAGGTTTTGGCCGGGTGCCGCCAAGCCCGCGTTTCAGCGGTAAAGGTTCTGGATGTCCTCGAGCGCGGGCGCGCCGGGGCAGAGCGCGGAATACGGCAGATCACGCAGCGCCTCGCTCACGGTGTTGCTGATGTCGTGCATCTCGCGCTGGTCCTCATCTATATAGAGTAGCCCGGTGACGATCTCGCCGAGCTTCTGGTGCTCGTACAGATAGGAATAGGCGTCGCCGCGGTTCTTGGGATTGTAGTCGCGTGACACCTTGCGCAGCAGCACGGTGCTGCCGTCGTGCAGCTCCACCGGCATGGCCTCGCCGTCGTCGTAGGCGGCGCGGATGGGTTTGCGTTGCGCGACGAAGTCCGCATGCACCGCCGGATGGTAGAACTGGCGGGTATGGGCGTAGCTCTTGGTGGAATCCTCGTGATCGTTGAAGGTCACGCAGGGCGAGAGCACGTCCAGCATTGCGAAGCCATTGTGCATGATGCCGGCTTTGATGAGCGGCACCAGTTGCGCCTTGTCGCCGGAGAAGCTGCGCGCTACGAAGCTGCCGCCGAGCGTCAGCGCCGCGACCACCGGATCGATCGGCGGCTGCTGGTTGACCTCGCCCTTCTTGGCCTTGCTGCCGACGTCGGCGGAGGCCGAAAATTGGCCCTTGGTCAGGCCGTACACGCCGTTGTTCTCGATGATGTACAGCATGTTGAGATTGCGGCGCATGGCGTGGATGAACTGGCCGAGGCCGATCGAAAGCGAATCACCATCACCGGAGATGCCGATGTAATAAAGGTTGCGGTCGGCCGCGTTGGCGCCGGTGGCGATGGACGGCATGCGGCCGTGCACCGCGTTGATACCGTGAGCCTCGGAAAGAAAATAGGTCGGCGTTTTCGAGGAACAACCGATGCCGCTCATCTTGGCGACCTTGTAGGGTTCGATGTTGAGCTCCCAGAACGCCTGGATGATGGCTGCGGTGATGGAATCGTGTCCGCAGCCGGCGCACAACGTGGACATGCTGCCTTCGTAGTCGCGGATGCTGAGGCCAAGCTCGTTCTTGGGGAGCTTCGAATGGGTGACGACCGGTTTGCGGATGTAGCTCATGTTCAGGCCACCGCCTGTTTGGCCAGCGCCGCGTTCACGCCCTCGATGATGCAGCGCGAGTCGATGGGCATGCCGCCGTAGTGCAGGATGGAAATCAGCTTGCGCCGATCCACGTTGGTCTCCAGCAACAGCAACGACTTCAGTTGCGCATCGCGGTTCTGCTCGACCACGAAGATCTGCTCGTGCTGTTCCAGAAATTCCTCGAGCGTATGGCTGAAGGGAAAACCGCGCACCCTGAGGTAATTCACTTCGGTCCCCTCGCGTGCCAGCACGTCGAGCGCTTCGCGCACCGCGCCGTCGCAACTGCCGAGCGACACGATGGCGGTCTTGACGCCCTTGCGGCTCTTGATCAGCGGCGCCGGCACCAGCTCCTTGGCGGTATCGTGCTTGCGCCGCAGGCGATCCACTACATCTTTGTACTCGTCGGCGTCCTCGGTGTAGCCGCCGCGGCGGTTGTGGCCGGAGCCGCGCACGAAGAACGCGCCTTTGGGGTGCACACCGGGATACGTGCGGTAAGCGATGCCGTCGCCATCCGCATCGGTGTAGCGATGGAATACCTGCATCTGCTGCAGTTGCTCGCGGTTGTAGACCTTGCCGTGATCCGGCACATAGCGCGCATCCCATTTGATGCGCGGCACCATCCAGTCATTCATGCCGATGTCGAGGTCCGAGAGCACGAACACCGGCGTTTGCAGGCGCTCGGCAAGATCGAACGCGGCCACGGCCATCTGGAAGCATTCGGCCGGGTCGGCGGGAAACAAGAGCACGTGCCGGGTATCGCCGTGCGAGGCATAGGCCGTGAACAAGATGTCGCATTGCTGGGTGCGCGTGGGCATGCCGGTGGACGGCCCGACGCGCTGCACGTCGAACAGCACCGCCGGAATCTCCGCGTAATAGGCAAAGCCGATGAACTCGTTCATGAGCGAAATGCCGGGGCCGCTCGTGGGCGTGAAGGCGCGCGCGCCGTTCCAGGCCGCGCCCAGCACCATGCCGATGGCGGCGAGCTCATCCTCGGCCTGCACGATGCAGTAACGGCGCTTGCCGGTATCCGGATCCACGCGGTAGCGCTCGCAGAATTCCTTGAAGGCATCCATGAGCGAGGTGGAGGGCGTGATCGGATACCAGGCGCCGACGGTGGCGCCGGCGTACACGCAGCCGAGACCGGCCATGGTGTTGCCGTCCACCATAATATAGCCGTCGGTTTTGTGCATGGC
>JAGXAL010000185.1 GCA_018971605.1 Natronospirales bacterium
CCTAGTGCACGGCGTCGCGGTGCTTGCTGCCGGTTTCGCCCTTGAGCGCTTCCAGTTCGCGCGCCACCATCTTGGAATCCAGCAGGTTGATTTCCACGAGGCGCTTCAGATGCGCGAAGCTTTCGGCGTCACGCGCCTCCCAGCTGCAGCCCATGTGGCTGTTGTGCACATGCATGACCACGGCATCGAGCTCCAGCTTGATGAGTTCCGCGAGGCGCCACTCCACCCGCAGCCGATCGCCCTCGGTCGGCTGCCAGCTTGCCGGGCAGCGGGCCAGAAAGCCGCGGAACGACATATCCAGCATTTCGCACTCCTGCACCGTGTCGCCCTGGCGCACGCGTACAACCGAGGAGAACCGGAAACGCTGGAAACGGCGCCGTTCGTGGGCTGGCTGGACCGACATGCGGATTGTCCGGGTGAGGTGGCCTACATAGTATAGTCAGACAGGCCCGCTGCGCGCGGCTTTTCCAGAAAAGCCCGGGCGCGGCCGGGAACCGCCGGGATGCTGCGCCGCCCGGCTTCACAGATACGGGCAAATCAGGTACAACTGCGGCCCATCCCGCCCTGGGCTAGTCGAAGATCCAGCCGAGCCCCCACCACGGAATCCCCCATGAACACCCCAGTACCCGTCTCCAAGACCCGCTCGTTCTCCACCGTGTTCCTCATCGAGATGTGGGAACGCTTCGGCTACTATGGCATGCAGGTGCTGATCGTGTATTACATGGTCGAGCGCCTGGGTTTCGCGGATACCCGCGCGAACCTCACTTGGGGCGCGGCGGCGGCGCTGATTTATGTCGCACCGGCCATCGGCGGCTGGATCGGCGACAAGGTCCTCGGCAGCCGCCATACCATGCTCACCGGCGCCATCGTGCTCGCCATCGGCTATGCGCTGATGGCGGTTCCCGGCTCCAGCACCTGGTTTCTTTTCTGCGCGCTCGGCGTCATCGTCGTCGGTAACGGCCTGTTCAAGGCCAACGCCGGCAACCTGGTGCGCAAGATTTATGAAGGCGATGATTCCCGCATTGACAGCGCCTTCACCATCTATTACATGGCCGTCAATATCGGCTCGACGGTTTCCATGTTGCTCACGCCCTGGATCAAGGATTACATCAATGACACCTGGGGACAGAACTTCGGCTGGCATGCGGCGTTTGCGGTGTGCAGCCTCGGGTTGCTGGTTGGCTTGAGCAATTTTCTGGTCATGCGCCACACGCTGGCGCACATCGGCTCGGAGCCGGACCATCACGCCGTCAGCGCCCGCAAATTCGGCAGCGTGCTGGGACTGGCGGTCGTGGCCTTGTTCGTTGCGGCCATCATCCTCAACTACGAATTGGTAGCGAGAATTTTCGTGTATACGGCGGGCGTGGCGGTGCTGGGCATTTTCGCTTACCTGATCCGCAACGGCCGGCCGAGCGAACGCCCCGGCCTGATCGCCGCGCTGATCCTGACCGTGCAGACGGTGTTCTTCTTTATCTTTTATCAGCAGATGTCCACCTCGCTGAACCTGTTTGCCTTGCGCAATGTGGACTGGAGCTTCGGTATTTTCGGCCTGCACCTGTGGACTTGGAAGCCGGCGCAATTCCAAGCGTTCAATCCAATCTGGATCATGGTGCTGTCCCCGATCCTGGCGTTCATCTACACGCACTTCGGCAAGCGCGGCAAAGACCTGTCGGTGGCCTCGAAATTCGCACTGGGTTTCGTCATGGTGGCGATCGGCTTCTTCATCTACGGCGCGGCCGGGCATTTCCTGACCAGCCCCGGCAAGACCACGTCCTGGCTGATGGT
>JAGXAL010000072.1 GCA_018971605.1 Natronospirales bacterium
ATACACGGAGTCATCACTTATTACGAACGCGCCGCCGCCATACTCGTGCACGCGGCTGCGCACGCTGAAGGGCGCGGGCGTGAGATCGCGCGCCGTTTCACCCGGTCGCGCGTGCACCAGCACACTGCGGCCGTTTTCCGCCGGCCGGCTTTCCAACCAATAGACGCAATTGCCGGCGACATACGGCTGCGCGAGACGCACACCGCCGGCGGCAATTTGTGCTGCGCTCAGCGGCGAGCGCCAGCTGCCGCAGGCAACAGGCTGAGGCGCACGCCTCACGCGCGGCCACCGGCTAAATGAAAATTGCTGTTTCCCTGGAACGCACCTGTGGCATCGAAACGCCGCTCGACAAATTGCAACTCGCCGTTGCGCGCGCGCACGATGGCGGTCGAACAGCGCGTGCCGTACACTGGATTGACCACAAACACCGGCGAGATCCGGCGCTCGCGTTCCGCGCCAATGCCGGTGTCGGGCAACTCATTGGCGGGCGCTTCGGTGCGGTCGGCGAGTAGTTCTTCCAGTTGATCCGCAGTCCGTGTACCGCGCGCCAGCAGCGCTTGCAGCCGCAATTTGCTGAGTGTGACCTTCGGCCAGGGCGTATCCAGCAAGTGATTGCTCAAGCCATGAATACCCGGCGGGATTTCCAACGGCGCATGCGTATCGCGGTTGGAGAAATACCAAAGTGCCTCGGCATCGCCGACGACCAAGCTGAACGGCGCATATTCATGTGCGCGTCGTTGCACCCCTGCCAGATAATCCGGCGGTGGCGTCGCACCACGCAGAAAGTCGGCGGTGAGCTCACCGCGCGAGCGCGGCATCTTTTTCGGATTCAGTCCTTCGCGGTAATTGGTGACCACCGCGAAGCGCCCGGCCGCCGTCACGCCCAGCCAGGTGCCGCCGGCCGTGAGATCGCGGCCCGCTAGGACCTGTGGCGCATCTTTCCAGTAGCCTGCCGCGGCTGCGGGACGCGCGTGCAGCTCGTCACGGTTGCCGGCAAATACCAGTGGATAGTCGGGGCGGATTTTCCAGGCGAAGACTGCTATACACATGCGGCCATTATAGCCAGCACGTTCTGACGGGTTCCCGCGAAGGCGAGGTTTCAGCGTGCGTCTGCAGCGCTGGCGAGCACAAATCCGGGAACTTCCTCGAACCATTCGCGAATCAGCGCGTGCGAGCTGGAACCGGGCAGCGACAACGACAAACTGCCGGCCTGCAAACCGGTGGCGATTTCCTGGCGAGAAAACCAGCGGGCCTCGACGAGTTCGCCGTCGTTGCATCGAATCCCGGCGCTTTCGGCCTCGGCGCGGAAACTCAGCATCAGCGAGGCCGGATACGGCCAGGGTTGGGAGCGCAGGTAGCGCACCCGGCCCACGCGCACATTGGTTTCCTCAAGGATCTCGCGACGTAGCGCATTTTCCAGGTTTTCGCCCGGCTCCACGAAACCCGCAAGCGTGGAAAAACGGTTCGCCGCCCACTCCGGCTGGCGTCCGAGCAGGCAGCGCTCGCCGTGCGTCACCAGCATGATGACCGCGGGATTGACGCGCGGATAAACGATGTTGCCGCAAGCGGTGCAGTGCAGTTCATGACCGGCGCGCTGGCTGCGTGTGGGCGCGCCGCATTTGCCGCAAAAGCGATTGTGGGCATGCCAGTGAGTCATGGCGCGCGCGTAACCGAGCAGCGCGAGCGCGTCATCTTCGAGCACACCGAACTGTGGCCGCAGATTGCTGCGTGCCGCGCCTGCCGGCAGTGTCACGTCCTGGTTGAGCCCCAGCGCGAAACACACGCAGCCGCGGTACTCACCCAACAACACCGTGCATTGTGATTGAGCACGCCACTGCGCGACCGCACTGGTGTCGAGCAGCAGCGGCGTGCCGTTTGCAGTCAGCAGATTGTCTTCGCCCGCCACCGGCACGAAGCGCGTCGCAGGGTCGGACAGTTGGGCCGTGATCCATTTTTCATCTACGCGCCGCAGCGCCAGCCGATCAAAGCAGTTGTCGACAAACACAAGCGGATTATTATTTTGAATGTGCATGGAATAGTTGCGCGATCGCCGCACATTATCCCACGGCTGTAAGCGTGTCTAACGAAATGCGCTATGCTTTTTATTTCCCCTCTCCCCTGGTGGGAGAGAGCGAGGTGTGTAGCACCGAGCGGGAGTACATGGATGTACGCCCTGGACTTTCAGGCGCAACAGGATTGCGCAGCCTGAAAGGGGTGAGGGGGAAAAGAAATTATTTTGTTTAACGTTCTTACGTTCATTCGGAATGGAAATGGTCGTCGAGCTTTGGCAAAAGCGCGCTTTTCAATTTGATGATCTCGGCGCTGTAATACGGCCGCGGCGGAACTTTGCCCCACACCGGCTGCGGCCAGGCGGGATCGTGGCGGTAACGCACAATGTGATGCACGTGTAGTTGCGGTACTTGGTTGCCGAGAGCCGCGATATTGAGCTTGTCGGGTTTGAAGACCGCAGCGAGCGTACGCGCCAATTCCGCGGATTCATCCCACAGTTGCCTGCGGTCGCTATCGATGAGTTCGTAAATCTCGCGGATATTCTCGCGCTCCGGCACCAAAATGAACCACGGATAATTCGCGTCGTTCATCAGCAGCAGCCGGCAAAGTTTGAATCTGCCAAGCGCCACAGTGTCTTTTTCAAGTTGCGGATGGAGCTGAAACATACTCATCTGTCATTCCCGCGAAAGCGGGGTCAAGAGATTTGAAATTGCACCCGGCTTCGAAAGGGCACTTATTTAAGGTCTGTGGCTGGTGCAAGAACAGTTTAAGGTGCATTCCGCTCAGCGCGGCGCCACATAGCCGCCCGGTACACCACGCGGCGAGAACACGATCTGCCAGAGCTGGTTCTTGCGGGATCGGAACGAAGCCATGCTGGCACTGAGGTAGTAGCGCCACATGCGATGGAAGGTTTCGTTGTACTGGCTTTTAAGCTCTTCCCAGCTGCTCTCGAAGTTTCGCCGCCAGGCTTGCAGGGTCTTGTCGTAATACACGCTGAAGTTGTGCCAGTCTTCCATGACGAACAAGCCTTCGGTAGCGGCGGCGATCTGCTTGATGGACGGCAGCATGCCGTTGGGGAAAATGTATTTCTCGATCCAGGCGTCGGTGTCGCGCACCGATTCGTTGCCGCCGATGCAGTGCAGCAGGAACAGGCCATCGTCCTTGAGACAGCGCCGCGCCACCCGCATATAAACCGGGTAGGTCTTCACGCCCACATGCTCGAACATACCGATGGAGAAGATGCGGTCAAATTTCTCATCGAGCAACCGGTAGTCCTGCAGCCGCACTTCAATCGGCAATCCTTTACTGATTTCACGCGCATATTTCGCCTGTTGTTCGGAAACGGTAATGCCAACGCCTGAAATGCCGTAACGTTCGGCCGCGAGCTTGAGCGCTTCGCCCCAACCGCAGCCGATGTCGAGTACGCGCATCCCGGATTTCAGCCCAAGTTTTTTGAACACCAGTTCCAGCTTGGCTTCCTGCGCATCGTCGAGATTGCTGGCGTCTTTCCAGTAACCGCAGCTATACACAAGGCGTTTGCCGAGCATGTGCTTGTATAGGTCATTGCCCATGTCGTAATGGCGCTGGCCGACCTCGAAAGCACGGCTGGGTTTCTGCAGGTTGAAAAAGCGCGCGTGCACGTAGGCAAGCACGTTGTCCACGTTCACCGCCTTTTCTTCCAGATTCGCCATGAGCATCCGATAGATAAGGCCGTCCAAATCCTCGGCATCCCACCAGGCTTCCATATAAGACTCGCCCAGCCCCACCGAGCCGTGGGCGATGGCACGCCGGTAGAAATGTTCGTTGTGCACCTGGAAATCCCAGGGATTCGGGCCGTTGATGGCGACACCGGTGCCCTCGAGCAGCTTTTCGATTTTGTGCTTGAACATTGAATGTGACATGTGAGGCCCTTTTTTATCTGAATCCAGTCAATCGAGATAAGCCCGGCCGATGCGCCAGCCGAGATACACGCCGACAATCGCGCCCAGACTGGACAGCAGCCAGGCAGTGACCATGCCGGCGTGTTTGCCGAGTGCCCAGCCGATGCCGCTCAAGACGATCACGCACAACAGCAGAATGAGTTTTTTCACGATGCCGCCCGGTGCGATTCGAAGAGCAGGCGCGGTTGTAATGGAATGTTGTTACCCCTCGCATGGCACCCCCTCACCCTAACCTCTCCCCAAAGGGGAGAGGGGATAGTGATCAAGAATCCGTTAGACATGCCCAGTGCCAGGGCTCGTAAGCAATGCCGTGCGGGTTGCCGCGTGGATACGAAAGCCGGAAGCCGAAACGGTTGGCGTGCTGCGTCAGCCAGGCGAATGCCTCGGTGGTGTCAAAGCCGGTTTCCAGCGGCGTATAGCCGGCGGTGGTCAAATCCAGTGCGCAACCAGTGTGATGCTCGCTGTAGCCGGGTGCAGCGTTTACCTTGAGGATGTCCTCGAGTTTCTGGCCCGCCGCGAGTTTGCGCGCAATCAGATCGCGCTGGTAATCCAGGCCGCGGAAAGCCGACACCACCAGCAGCACGATGTCGTCCTGCTGCGCTTGCGTGCGCATCGCCTGCCAGTGTTCCACCGCGTGCGCCGCCATTTGTTGCGGGCGGCCAAAGATATCCGCACCAAGGTCCGCGAGTTGTGCGGCTTCCGGTTGCAGGCGCAGCTGACGGCGCGCGGCGTAATTCTGGGGAATACCGAGTTCACGGTGAATGGCGGCGACGCGCGCGGCGTAATCCGTAGGTGGGTTGGCGGCACGCGGATCCAACGCGGAAGGCCGTCAGCGCGGATGCTGGTAGGTGCCGATGAGCTGCGCCTGTGCGAGCACGTGGCCGCGCATCGCAGCGAGCAGCGCATCCTTGGTGGGGCGGTGCAGGTCCGGCAACACCACGTCCAGCGCGTAGAGCTTGTGGAAATACCGGTGCCGCCCGATGGGCGGACAGGGTCCGCCGTAACCGCTGCGCTTCCAGCCGTTGCTGCCGTCGCGCGTGCCCGCCGGCAGGTGCTGCGAACCGCCTTCCGGCAAGCCATGCACGTCCACGGGAATGTCATACAGCACCCAGTGCACCCAGGTCATCTTGGGCGCCGCCGGATCGGGCGCGTCGGGATCGTCCATGATGAACGCGAAGCTCTTGGTGCCGGCGGGCGCCCCCGACCAGGCGAGCGGCGGGGAGACATCGTTGCCGTCGCAGGTGAAGCGCGCGGGAATCGCGCCGCCCTCCGCATAAGCCGGCGAGCTGATCTGGAATTTCTGCGCCATGGGAGCAGCCTCCGACATCCAGGGAAAACCAGCGCCCACAAGCAACGCGCCCGCCAAGACGTATCGCAATGCGCGTTTCATGCCCACGGCTCGGCGCTCGCCAGGCGCGTGCGCAACTCGTCGTCGCTGAAGGCCGCGACTTCGTGCTCGGCCGCAAGATGGTTGCCGGCATTCAGCGGGGTCTTGAACATGTCGAAACTCCCGAGCCGCCAGAACAACATGAGCATGTTGCCGTAGGAGGCGTCCATCACGTCCGCCTGCCATTCCTGCCCGTTGCTGTCGCTGAAACTGCGCATGCTTTCAGTATAAACCCGCCAACAACATTTGCCGGACGCCACTGCCTCCGAATACCGGGCTGCCGAATGTGGGCGCACCCGTTCTCGAGTCCCGTCAGGAATCCGCGGGATGGTTGCGCTCCAGCACTTTCATGCCGCGCAATACGATGAGCGCGAGAATGGTGACGCCGATGGCTGCGATCAACTGGCCGAGCGCCACCGCCAGACCCACGGCCGCGGCGGTCCAGATGGTTGCCGCCGTGGTGAGCCCGCCGACTTTGCTGTGCTCGCCGCTGCTGCGGAAAATAGTGCCGGCGCCGAGAAAGCTCACGCCGGTGACGATTGCGGCGGCCACACGCAAAGGATCAATCATGACGGTGCTGCCGAGCTGCAGGTAATGTTGCGCCGCCGCGGCCACCGCCATGAACAAACAGGCGGCGCCCGCGACCAGCGTGTGGGTGCGGAAGCCGGCCGGCTTGTTGGCGAGCTCGCGCTCGAAGCCGATGAGCCCTCCGAGGATCATGGCGAGAATCACCTGGCCGATGACGATGAGTTGCACGTGCCAATCGGCATTAACGAGCATCGGACGCCCTCCGCGGCCCGCGCAACAGGCGCGCCGGCAAATGCAGGATGGCACTCAGCAAATCGAACACCGCGTCCACGGTGATGCCGAGCAGCCGGAACGGCAGCAGCACCAGCCAGATGAACGGATACAGAATCAGCACCAGCAAGGCCAGCGGCCAGCACAACACCAGCAGAATCAGCCACAGCAGCAACTTCATGATATCCACCTGTGTGCAACTTGCCGGAAAGCCTAGCACTTTTCGCGCGCGCAGACAGCCGCGTTGCATCCGGGCGCGCATGGTCTATGATTGCGACGGATTGACCGCGGGAGCATCCACTTGGATAGCAAACAGGCGGCGCGCGAGCGCCTCGGGCAAGCGCGCAACTCGCTGCTGGATCTCAGCCACCGCATTCACGCGCATCCGGAACTCGGCTTCGAGGAAGAGCAGGCCTGCACCTGGCTCGCGGAGATGCTGGATCAGGCCGGGTTCGCGGTAAAAACCGGCATCTGCGAGCTGCCTACGGCGTTTTCCGCCAGCATCGGCAAAGGCCCGCTGCACCTTGGCATCATGGCCGAGTACGACAGTCTGCCGTCGGTCGGCCACGCCTGCGGCCACAATCTGATTGCCGCCATGTCGGTGGGCGCGGCGCTGGCCACCGCCAAAGTCGCGGACGATGCCGGGCTTACCGTCACCGTGCTCGGCACACCCGCCGAGGAAATCGGCAACGCCGGCGGCAAGGTGCTGATGCTGGAGCGCGGCGCCTACAAGGGGATGCACGCGGCCATGATGGTGCATCCCGCGCCCATGGATTTCGTGCAGCCCAAGATCATCGCGGCTTCCATGTTCGACGTGCACTACACCGGCAAGGAGGCGCACGCCTCGGCGTTTCCGGAGCTCGGCATCAACGCCGCCGACGCGCTGACCATCGCGCAGACTTCCATCGGCCTGCTGCGCCAGCACATCCGCCAGAGCGACCGCATCCACGGCATCTGCACTCACGGTGGTGACGCGCCCAACATCGTGCCGGCGCACACCGCGGCGCGCTACATCATCCGCGGCGAAACCGTGAAGGACATGGAGGAGCTGCGCGTGAAAGTGCGCCACTGCTTCGAGGCCGGCGCGCTCGCGACCGGCTCGAAACTCGAAATCAAGGGCGGCGACAAGCCCTACACCGAAATGCGCCACGACGCGGACATGGCGGAAATCTACCGGCGCAACGCCGTGGCGCTCGGCCGCAACCTGGCCGCGCCGGAGTCCATGGCGCGCTTCAGCGCCTCGACCGACATGGGCAACGTGTCGCTGGCTTTGCCTTCGATCCATCCCATGATCGGCATTGATTCGCTGCCGGCCGTGAATCACCAGCCGGAATTCACCGCGCACTGCATCAGTCCAGCCGCCGACCAAGCGCTCTGGGACGGCGCGCTCGCCATGGCCTGGACCGCGATCGACATGGCGGCCGACCCGAACCTGCACAAACGTCTGCTGGCGCGGCATTAAATCACTGTCGGCGTTGAACCTCGACCGTGCTTTGTTGTCCACCGTGAGTTCGTCGGAAAACAACGATTCCACCCCCTTGCCTTACAGACAGAGGTGAAGAACATGAATAAGTTTCTCAGCCCCGTATTGCTGTTGTTGCTGGCGGTTTACGCCGGCACCGCCATGGCGGCCGATGCGCCGCCGGCTCAAGGTGCTGCGGCCAGTGCCGCGGCTGCGCCCAAGGAGGAAAAGTCCGTGACACAAGGGAGCGTCACGGTCGAAGGCCAGCGCGTTGATTACGACGCCACCGCCGGCACCATCATTCTCAAGAATGAAGACGGCAAGCCCATCGGCAGCATGTTCTATGTCGCCTATACCAAGCGCGGCGCCAATCCCGCCAACCGCCCGGTGACATTCTTCTACAACGGCGGACCCGGTTCCTCGACCGTGTGGTTGCACATGGGCGCCTTCGGTCCGCACCGCGTGGTCACCGCGGACCACACGCATACGCCCGCCGCGCCCTATGGCATGGTGAACAACGACTACAGCCTGCTGGACGTGACCGACGAAGTGTTCATTGACGCCATGGGCACCGGCTATAGCCGCATCATCGGCAAGGACCAAGGTGGCGTGGGCGAGCCCAAGGACTTCTACGGCGTGGATGCCGACGTGGCCTCGTTTGCACAGTTCATCAGCCACTATCTGAGCGAGAACGGGCGCTGGAATTCGCCCAAGTACCTGTTCGGCGAGAGCTACGGCACACCGCGTTCCGCGGCGCTCTCGAACTATCTGGCGCAACGCGATGACATTGATTTGAATGGCGTGATCCTGCTGTCCTCGATCCTGGATTTCAGGACCGCGAGCTTCAACGCCGGTAATGATCTGCCGTTCGAACTGTTCCTGCCAAGCTACACGGCAGTTGCCTGGTATCACCACAAGCTCCCCAATCAACCGGCCGACTTGCAGCCGCTGCTGCAGCAAGTGCAGCAATTCGCATTGGGTGGCTACGCCCACGCGCTGGATGCCGGCAACACGCTCACCGATGCCCAGTTCGACGCCATCGCGGAAAAGCTGCATGACTACACCGGCCTGAGCGCCGCTTATATAGAGAAAGCCAATCTGCGGGTGTCGGCCAGCCAGTTCGAGCATCAACTGATGAACGACGATGACATCACCGTAGGCCGTCTGGATGCGCGCTTCACCGGGCCGACGATGGACCCCTTGAGCGAGGTGGCGGATTACGACCCGCAGTCCGCGGCCATCAGTTCCGCCTACGTGGCGGCGTTCAACGATTACGCGCACAACACGCTCAAGTTCGGCCGTGACCAGCCCTATCTGCCGGAAGCTTTCCACAAGTGGGACTGGACCCACAGAAACGAGACCGTCGGCCAGACTTGGCCGGGTACGCTGAATACCGCAGTGGATCTGGTGGCGGCGATGAAATACAACCCGGATCTGCAGGTGCTGGTGAACAGCGGCTATTTCGATCTGGCTACGCCTTACTTCGCCACCGACTACACCATGGATCACCTGCCGCTACCCAAGGATTTGCAGTCGCACATCCATATGAAGTATTACGATTCCGGCCACATGGTATACGCGCACGTCCCGGCGCTCGAGAAACTGCACGACAATGCCGCGGCCTTCATCAAG
>JAGXAL010000073.1 GCA_018971605.1 Natronospirales bacterium
CCTTGGCCTCGCCGCCAAACTTCTTCGACTGAATCACCGTCAAGGCCGCCGTCAGCGTGGTCTTGCCATGATCCACATGCCCAATCGTCCCCACGTTCACGTGCGGCTTCTTGCGCTCATATTTTGCCTTGGACACGGTTGCTTCTCCTCAATCAATACTTTCAAATGCCAGATAACCCAGAGCTCTCGTGTTTCAGTTGCTTACACCTGATGCCTTGCTGGAGCCCATGACCGGAATCGAACCGGTGACCTCGTCCTTACCAAGGACGTGCTCTACCGACTGAGCTACATGGGCGATCTGACCTGCGTCTCATCCACCCGTCTTCTGGAGCGGGTGATGGGAATCGAACCCACGTCATCAGCTTGGAAGGCTGAGGTTCTACCATTGAACTACACCCGCCGCGTCCATCGCTGGGTACCGAACCTGCCAACCAGGGCTCACAATTCATTTCTGGTGGAGGGGGAAGGATTCGAACCTTCGTAGGCGTAAAGCCAGCAGATTTACAGTCTGCCCTCGTTGGCCGCTTGAGTACCCCTCCACAGACGAAGCCGGGAATTGTCTTATATTTCGTGGATTTGTGTCAACCGTAAGAGCGTTTTACCGAGTGGAAAGGCTGGCCTTGGTGGCGTCTTTTACCCAGCAGCGCCTCAATTTCACGGCCCTGCCAACCAAAACCGCATGCACCGGCATCGAAAACCCTGAGCTGCCTTGGCTGCCGCGCTCCCCGGCCGGTCCGGGGGTGGCATTCAGACATAGCCGGCCGGATTTGCCTGCTGCCAGCGCCAGGCATCCCGGCACATGTCGGCGAGCGTGAGTTCCGTGCGCCAGCCCAGAAACTGCGCGGCCCGCGCCGCATCGGCGTAGGTTTCCGTGGTGTCACCGGGGCGCCGTGCGGTGAAACGATGCGGGATGCGCAGCGCGTTCACGCGCTCGAAAGTGCCGAGCATATCAAGCACGCTGGTGCCGCGGCCGGTACCGAGGTTGATGACGTGCATCCCGCGCGTACGCTCGAGGTATTCCAGCGCCTTGAGATGGCCACGCGCCAGGTCCACCACGTGGATGTAATCGCGGATGGCGGTGCCGTCGGGCGTTGGATAGTCGTGCCCGAACACCGAGAGCTCGGACAAGCGCCCCGCCGCCACCTGGCAGACATACGGCATGAGGTTGTTCGGCACGCCCTGCGGCGCCTCGCCGATGATCCCGCTCGGATGAGCGCCTACCGGGTTGAAATAGCGCAGCGCCGCCACACGCCACTCACTGCCCGCCGCGCACAGATCGCCCAGCTGCTGTTCGACGATGAGCTTGGTGCGTCCGTAAGGATTGGCAGGCGCGGTGGCCGCGTCCTCGCGGATGGGCGAGCGCGCCGTCTCGCCGTACACCGTCGCCGAAGAACTAAACACCACGCGCGTGACGTCATGACGGGCCGCGGCCTCGAAGAGCGTGAGGCTGCCGTACACGTTGTTGCTGTAATACTTGAGCGGATCGGCCACCGATTCCGCGACCGCCTTGACGCCGGCAAAATGGATGATGGCATCAAACTTGCCGGCGTCGAAAATCCGGTCGAGTGCCGCGCGGTCGCGGACGTCGAGCTCATGAAACGCCGGCTGCCGGCCGGTGATTTGCGCGATGCGCTCCAGCACCCGTGGCGAACTGTTGGACAGATTATCCACGATCACCACCGCGTGGCCCGCGGTCAGAAGCTCCACGCAGGCATGCGAGCCAATGTAGCCAGTGCCGCCGGTAACCAATATCTTCACGTGCCAGCCCTTGTGTGAATCAGCCGCTAATAAGTTGCAGGATTTCCTGCGTGCGTGCACACATGAGCGGCGCATCGGCGCGCGCTTCGACATTCAAGCGCAACAGCGGCTCGGTGTTCGACGGCCTTAGATTGAAGCGCCATTTGGAAAATTCCATGCTCAACCCGTCGAAATGCGCCACGTTCAAGGCCTCGGCCTGGTAACGCGCTTCCACCTTGCGCATGGCCGCCGCACTGTCCGCGACTTTGCGGTTGATCTCGCCGCTCACCGGGAACAGCCGCATACGCTCGGCCACCATCTCCGACAACGGCTTGCCCGTTTTCGACAGCAATTCCAGCATCAGCAGCCAGGGAATCATGCCGCTGTCGCAATAGGCAAAATCCCGGAAATAATGGTGCGCGCTCATCTCGCCGCCGTAGATGGCGTTGGCGGAACGCATCACGTCCTTGATGAAGGCGTGGCCGCAGCGGCTCAGCACCGGCGTGCCGCCGGCTCGCTGCACGATGTCGAGCGTGTTCCAGGTGAGCCGCGGATCGTGCACGATTTTTTCGCCGCGGGATTTCGCAAGAAACGCCTGTGCCAGCAAGCCCACGAGGTAATAACCCTCGATGAATTCGCCGTGCTCGTCGAAAAAGAAACAACGGTCGAAATCCCCATCCCAGGCGATACCGAGTGCGGCACCCTCGGCGCGCACCGCGCGCGCCGTAACCGCGCGGTTCTCCTCCAGCATCGGATTGGGTACGCCGTTCGGGAAATGCCCATCAGGCTCGTGGAACAGCCGCGTCACCTTGAGCGGCAAGTGCTGCGCGATCGCATCAAACGCCGGACCGGCACAGCCGTTGCCGGCGTTCACGACCACTTTCATCGGCTTGAGTGCTGCAACATCGATGTAACCCAGCACGTGCCTTACATAGTCATCACGAACATTGACCTCACGGTAGCCGCCGCGCGCGCTTGCCGGCGTGGCGACCTCTTTGGCCAGCACACGCCGGGCGATGTCCTGCAAGCCGGTGTCGGCGCTCACCGGGCGCGCGTCGGCGCGCACGAATTTCATGCCGTTGTAATCGGGCGGATTGTGGCTGGCGGTCACCATGATGCCGCCGTCGGTTTTGAGGTGAAACGTCGCGAAATAGACTTCTTCGGTACCGCAAAGGCCCATGTCGAGTACTTCAGTACCCGCGGTACGCATCCCATCGGCTACGGCTTGCGCGAGCGCCGAACTCGACAGGCGCACGTCGCGTCCCAGCACCACGCGCCCGGGTTGGAACTGCTCGACAAACGCCCGGCCGATGCGGCGGGCGGCAGCCTCGTTGATTTCGCCCGGCACGCGGCCGCGCACGTCATAAGCCTTGAATGCAGATTGCAGGGACATGTTCTGTTGTTTGCCGTTACCCAGGCGAGGTCATGCGGACGCGGTCGAGTTCATGCGCTAGCGTGTGCCGCGTTATTTCCCCTGAATCGTACCCGATGTTTTTGCATGCTTGGTGCCGGCGGAGGGATTCGAACCCCCGACCTTTGGTTTACAAAACCACTGCTCTACCAACTGAGCTACGCCGGCGCAACACAAAACGCTCAACATGTCATCCCTGACGGGCACCCAGCTCGGCTTCCTGCCTCGCGTTCGGCCGGATCGAGATGCCACTGGCATCTCGATGAAAGCACCGGTCTCACCCAACTAACCGACGCCGGCAAGAATCTTGAACGAATTCTAGCAGGCGGCGACGTGCCGGTCAGGCGCCATCGCCCGCAGCGCACGCGCTGCGTCCGACCGTTACGTCGCCCTCGTCGAGATCGGTAAACACGCTGGCAGCCGGCAATTGCTGCTCCGCGCCGCGCGCATCCAGCCAATAGCGCGGGGCATCGCGAAAGCGCTCGGTGAGCAACGGATGGTAACCGAGCGCACGGATTTTCTTCTGATGCGCCAACGCACCGAAACGGTCGCTGAACACGCCCAAGGAGATGGCGTTGCGATTGGCCTCATCGGTGACCACGTACAAATCCTTGACGCCACGCCGCTGCAGGAGCTTGGCGGCGGCTTCGGCTTCGCGCCGTGACCCGAAGGGCGGCAAGTACACCCAATAACCCGAACGCACTTTGCCGGGAACCAGGCGTTGCGTCACCTCCGCCCCCGCGGTGCGCAACCGCGCGCTGCCGGAGGCGGCCGCCTCGGCGCTCGGAAACGGCCCGTAACTCATGCAACTTGCCGCGCCCGTCGCGGCACTTGCCGGACGGGAACCCGCGGGCGCGGACTGCGGCGCGTGTGCGAGATCCCGCCGTTCCGCAGGCGTGAGTTCCGCGATGAGCTTTAGCGGCTGCACCTGCGGCAGCGGCGTGAACGCGGGCGTCGGCGCCGGCGGTTTCAGCCATCCGAACCAGATGAACGCCACGACGTTCGCGACCACCATCACCAGAAACAGCGTGCGCATCATGGGCGCGCCTCGGCGAGCACCGCCAAGCCCTCCAGGACCAGATGCGGCGCCAGTGTAAAGGGTTCGCGCAACACCGCTTGCAGCGCTTCGGCATCGCCGCCGGTCAGCAGCCATTTGACCTGCGCGCCCTGGCGCTCACGGATTTCCGCCACCACGCGTTCGATGAATCCCGCCGCGGCACGCAGCACGCCGCTGCTGACCGCACTGCGCGTGTCGCGCGCAAACAGCACGCTGTCACCGTTGGCGTCGGCGGGCAACACGGGCGCGGCTTCCGCCAGCGCGCGCCGCATCACGGCCAAGCCGGGCGCAATCAGGCCGCCGAGATGCCGGCCTTCGCCGTTCACGGTATCCACCGTGATGGCGGTGCCGCAACCGATCACGCCTGCCGGCCCGCCGTAGCGGCTGAACGCTCCGACCACCGCCGCCCAACGATCCGCGCCGAGTTGCGCAGGATCAAGATAACCGTTGCTCACGCCGACAGCCCGCGAAGACGGCGTCAGGAATTCCGGCGCGAGCTGAAACTGCTGCTCACAATAAACACGCAGGCTCTGCGCAAGCGCGGCACCGGCGACGTTGCTCACCACGATGCGCTGCGGTCGCGGCAGGCCTGCCCACGCCTTCGGCCAGATCCCGGCCGGCGGCAAGCCCGCATGCAGCGCCGTGCCGTGCCCGGACAATTCGCGTCCCTGTGCCTGCGCCCATTTGACGCGCGTGTTGCCGATGTCCGCGAGCAGCATCATGGCGCAAACCGCAGGCTCAAATCGCCAGAGACGAAACGCTGCGTGCCGGCGGCGGTGTCCAGCAACAACGCGCCATCGGCATCCACGCCGAGCGCGATGCCGCGAATGCTGTGGTGCTGCTGCTGCAACTGCACGCTCTTGCCCGCGGTCAGATCCAGTGCACGCCACTCCGCCGTGAACGCCGCAAACCCCTGGGCCGCAAAAGTACGCAAGACTTGCAGCAATTCCTCGATCAAGGCCGCAGCCAGCGCGTTGCGCGACACCGTGCGTTCCGCCATGAGCGCTGCGAGATCCGTCCACGGCTGGTCAATATGCGCCGCGGCGGCGGCCGGCATGCGCACGTTGATGCCGATGCCCACGACCGCGCGCGCTTGGCCCGCCGACTCGCCCTGCAGGTCCACCAGAATGCCGCCGAGCTTGCGGCCGGCCACCAGCAAATCGTTGGGCCACTTGATGCCCACGCCGCGCACGCCAAGCGTCGCGAGCGCGCGCGCCGCGGCCACCGCCGCCGCCATCGCCAAGGCCGGAAATCCGGGCGGCAGGTCATCGAAACGCCAGGAGAGCGACATATATAAGTTGGCGGCAAACGGCGACACCCATTGCCGGCCGCGCCGGCCGCGACCCGCTGTCTGGCGTTCCGCCAGACACACGGCAGGCAGCGCGCGGGCCTCGGCCATCAGCCAGCTATTGGTGGAGTCCACCTCGTCCAGCACCGAGAGCGCCGCGAGCTGCCGGCGCGACGCCGGCGACAACTGCGCGTTGATGGCCGCGGCCTCCAGCAAATCCAGCGGTGCCGCCAGGCGATAGCCGCGCCCCGGCACCGAGAAAACTTCGAGACCATCCGCCCGGAAGCGGTGCAGATGTTTCCACACGGCGCTGCGGCTGATTTGCAGGTGCTGCGCCAGCTGCTCGCCGGAATGAAACGCACCGTCACCCAGGACACGGATCACTTTGCGTGCAGTGTTGGCGGTACGCGGCATGCGTTCAGCGCGGGCGCAGCAGCATGACGCGCGTGAAGCGGTTTTCCTTGCCGGTCGCGAGCCGCCGGATGTTGCTGCGATGCGTATAGACGATGAACAACGCCATGACGAGCCCGAACCAGAACAGCGACGAGCTGTCGCCGTGCACGATCACGGCAAACACCGGCACCGACCAGGCCGCGAGCAGGGTGGACAGGCTGACGTAGCCGCTCAGCACCAGCACCAGCACCCAGACAATCAGCGCGACGACCAGCGCCTGCCAGGAGAGCATCAGCAGCACGCCGAGGAAGGTGGCGAACCCCTTGCCGCCGTGGAAACGGAAAAACACCGGGAATACGTGGCCGATGATGCAGGCCGCACCGCAAGCCGCCGCGGTCCACTCGAGGCCGAGCACCTGCGGCGCCGCCAGCAGGCGCGGCACCAGTCCCGCGGCCAGCAGGCCCTTGCCCACATCGATGAGCATCACCCACAGCGCGAACACCTTGCCCTGGGTGCGCAACGCGTTGGTGCTGCCGGCGTTGCCGCTGCCCTGCGTGCGGATGTCCACGCCGCCGTAAAATTTGCCGACGACCAGGCTGCCGATGAGCGAGCCCAGCAGATAGGCGATAAAAATCCTCAATAACAGCAAAGCCAGCATGGCATCGCGCTCCGCGACCGCGTGCCGCCTAGTGTAGCAGGCAGTGGCTTGCGCACCGCACACGAGTGTTGAACAATGCCGCCACAAGGGAGCCACAGCATGAGCACGGACCCGGACCGCCTGGCGGAAGACATTCTGCTGGCCCTGCGGCGCATCATGCGCAGCATGGATATTTCCAGCCGCCAGTTGATTGGCGAGCGCGGCCTGACCACGCCGCAATTGCTGTGCCTGCAGAATCTGCACGAACAAGGCGCGATGACCAGCGGCATGCTGGCGCAGGCGGTCGCGCTCAGTCCGGCAACCGTGACCGGCATTCTCGACCGCCTCGAACTGCGCGGCCTGGTGACGCGCGAACGCCGTCCGGAGGACAAGCGGCACGTGCTGGTCGCGGTCACCGCGGCGGGAGCCGCTGCCGCGGACGCCGCGCCTTCGCGCCTGGCGCAGCGCTTCGCCGAAGCACTGGCACGCCTGCCCGAAGGCGATCGCGGCGAGGTGTTGCGCGTCATCCAGTACTTAGCCGACCTCGCCGACATGCGCAGCGGCGGAAATTAAACCTGCGCGTGCGCGCCGCCCTGATCATCAATCCCGCAGCCGGCCGTGGCGCCGGCCGCCGTCTCGCGCCGGCGGTGATTGACTGCCTCACGGAACTTGGCGTGCAGATTCAAAGCCGGCACTTCAGCCGCGCGCCCGGCGACGTCACGCGCCAAGTCGCCGAGCAGATGGCGGCGCGCCGCGACGCGCTCATCGTGGTGGGCGGCGACGGCAGCGTACACGAAGCGGTCAACGGCTGGATGCAGGCCGGCGGCGGTGCGCCGCTCGCGCTGGTGCCGGTCGGCACCGGCAACGATTTCACCAAGATGCTCGGCTACGGCTCAGACTGGCGTGCCGCCTGCCGGCGGATCGCCCAGGCCACACCGCGTCAGGTGGACGCGGCGCGCTGCAACAATTTCTATTTCGTGAATAATCTCGGCATTGGTTTCGACGCACGCGTCGCCATGGCCGCGAACCGTATGCAGTGGCTGCACAGCCGCGCGGTGTATGCGGTCGCCATGCTGCGCACGCTGTGCTTCAACCACGCCACGCCGCAGGCACGCGTGCACCACGCTGCGGAAACCCTGGACACCGCGATCACCCTGATCGCGGTCAACAACGGTTGTGTGGAAGGCGGCGCCTTCGTGCTCGCGCCACAGGCCAAAATAGACGACGGTGTGCTGGACGTGGTAGTGGCGCGGGCCTTGAGCCGCTTCGGGATTCTGCGCCTGGTACCGCGGGTGCTGCGCGGCAGCCATATCGATCATCCGGCGGTCCACAGTTTCACGACCGACAAGCTGACCATTGAATCGGACGAGGGTTTACCGGTGCACGCCGACGGTGAGATCCGTTACCGCGATGCGCGGCGCCTGGAAATCGAAGTCCTGCCGCAGAGACTCACGCTGCTGGCTTGAACGCGCGCCGCACCGAGCCGAGATAAATCGCGGCCAGTGCCAGCAGCGCCCCGGCGATTTCCACCGCGGTGAAACGCCGGCCGAAGATGCTCACGTCCCACACGAAGGCGCACACCGGCTGCAGCAGCAGGATCAGCCCGACTTGCGAGGCGCGCACTTTGTGAATGCCGCTTGAGATCAGTACCCAGCCCAGCACCTGCCCGAACACGCCGTAACACACCAGCCAGCCCGCATCCTTCCAGCTGGGGATCACAAACGAAGCATGCTCCGGCCACATGGCGAGCGCCAGCAGCGCTGCGGTCACGAGCGACACCACGGTAATGGTGGCAAAGGAGGAACCGCCGGCTTCGGCCGCGCGCACCTGCCGCAAACTCAGCAGATATCCCGCGTAGCAGGCGGCAGTCAGGAGGCCCAGGATCACGCCGGTCTTATAGCCGGCGGAAAACGAGGACCAGTCAAAACCCACGAGCAGCACCAGGCCAAAAATAGCCAGCGGAATCGAAACCACCTGAAACCAGGTGAGCCGCTCGCGAAAGACGATCACGCCGGCGGTCGCCAGCACGAACACCTGGAAGTTCGCCAGCAGCGTCGCCACGCCCGGGCCGACAAAGAGAATGCTGCGATGCCAGACGCTCAGATCCAGGGCAAAGAACAGTGCCGCGAGTGCCAGGAGTGCCAGCGCCCCGGGCCGGAACCTGAGCGGTTCACGCCGCCACAGTACGATGCCGAGCAGGATCAAGCCGCCGAAGAGCACCCTGTAGAAGGCGCTGGTCGCGGGCGGCACCGACACCAGTTCCACGAACACCGCCGAGAAACTGATCATCACCGCGCCGGCGATCAAGCGCCACATGCAGATTCCCACGGGGTCAGCCCGCGCCCCGGCGCGGTGCGCGTGGCGGCGCCGCTCAATGAATCAACGCCGCGGCAAGTTCGGTGAAAGTATAGGCAATGCCGCTGGTGTCGATCTCCACACCCAGCTGCCGGCCGATCTGGCGTGCGGAAAAGATGCCGCGGATCGCCGGCCCATCCACGGTGCGCGCGATCACCAGCGCGTGCTGGCGGCCGGTACGCTTCAGCGTTTCGATGATGTCCCCCACGCAGGCTTCGGCCACCTCCTGCATGCTCAGGACTTCGAGTTTGTCCCGCGGCGTCATGATGTCGCGCACCAGCACCTCGCTGTGACTCACGCCCATTTCCTGCTGATAGCGCATCGGGCG
>JAGXAL010000074.1 GCA_018971605.1 Natronospirales bacterium
TTGCGCACCGCCGCGGACAGGCCTTCGTCCATGGTGAAGCGTTCGCGCGACCAGTCAATGGAGGCGCCGATGCGGCGCATCTGGCGGCTGATGCTGGAACCGGACTCCTGTTTCCACTGCCACACGCGCGCAATGAATTGCTCGCGGCCGAGGTCCTGGCGTGATTTGCCCTCGGCGGCCAGCCGGTTCTCGACGATTTTCTGGGTGGCGATGCCGGCGTGATCGGTGCCGCCCTGCCACAGCACGCGCTTACCGCGCATGCGGTGGTAGCGGATAAGCGCATCCATGAGCGTCTGCTGGAAAGCATGGCCCATGTGCAGCGTGCCGGTGACGTTGGGCGGCGGCAGCAGGATGCAGTAGGGCGCGCCGTCGCCCTGCGGAGCGAAGCAGCCGTTCTGTTCCCAGTGCTGATACCAGCGGCGCTCGATGGCCTGCGGGTCGTAATTCTTGTCCATGCGTGAAACGTGAAGCCGCGCCGGGTGGAGCGGGGAATTATAGCAGCGCCGGTTTGCAGCCCGGCTCAGCCGTTGTGGCCGTTTTTCTTGAGCGCTTCGGCCACGATGGCGGGAATTTCCCAGCGCAGTTTTTCCCAGATCTTGTCCATGAGCAGATCCTGGATGTCGTTCGAGGCTTCGCGCAGCAGGCGATCCGTGAGCGCCGCGATACGCTCGGTGAGCATGTCGTTCAGCAAATCCTGCCGGATTTCGGACTTGGCCGGCGTTGCGGGCGCCGCTGCCGGTGTTCTGGTTTTTGGCGCCACCGGCTTGTCGTCGCCGGGGATGACGACGTCATCCAGTACCGGTATGTCCGGCATCGGCGGGGTATCAAACGGATGGATGGGCGGCATGCGGGCGTTCACATTTGATGGGTTTCAACAGCATACCCGCGGTCCTTGTAAAAACGGAAGCGCTCGCGTCCCTGTGCGCGGATTTCCGGGGTCGCGTCCACCACCTCGGCGACGCGCGCAAAGCGGCTGAAAAACGCCGGCACCGCCGCCGTCAGGTTGATGAGGAGATGCCAATCCCCGGCCGGCTCCAGGCCGCAGCCGAGCAGCACCGGCACGTCGTCGCCGGCAGCGGCCAGCGCGTGCGGCAGGAAACTGCGGTCGTGGAAGGTCCACATGAGTTCGTCCAGCTCCCGCGCCTCGCTTTCGGTGGCGAGCTGCACGAAGCTGCGCTGGCCGAGCTTGAACACCTTTTCTGCCAGCCGGCAGACGAACAGCGCGCGACCGCGCGGTGTCGCGTCGGGGAGCACGTAGAAGTCAATCTGCGTCATCGCGCAGCCGCCTCACTCGAGTCTCTCCCCCTGAGGGGGAGAGAAGATAAGGAGTGCCTGACTTCATCAGGCACGATCCAACAAGTATTGCACCAGCAGCGGTACCGGCCGCCCGGTCGCGCCTTTGTCGGCGCCGCTTTTCCACGCGGTGCCGGCGATGTCGAGGTGCGCCCAGCGCATGCCCTTGGTGAAGCGCGACAGATAACAGGCGGCGGTGATGGCGCCGCCTTCGCGACCGGCGACGTTGGCGAAATCCGCGAAGTTGCTTTTCAAGCCCTCCTGATAATCCTCGTACAGCGGCAACTGCCAGGCGCGGTCGTCGGCTTTCTCGCCGGCATTCCACAATTCCTTCACCAGACTCTCGTCGTTGCCGAACAGGCCGGACACCACGTGGCCGAGCGCCACCACGCAGGCGCCGGTGAGCGTGGCCATGTCCACGATGGCGGCGGGCTTGAAGCGTTGTGCATAGGTGAGCGCGTCGCAGAGAATCAGCCGGCCTTCGGCATCGGTGTTGAGGATCTCCACGGTCTGGCCGGACAGGGTCTTGACGATGTCCGCGGGTTTCACCGCGTTGCCGTCCGGCAGGTTTTCCGACGTCGGCACCACGCCCACGAGGTTGAGCTTGAGCTGCATCTGCATAGCGGCCTTGAGCGTGCCGAACACGCTGGCGGCGCCGCACATGTCGAATTTCATTTCATCCATGGCGGCCGAGGGCTTGATGGATATGCCGCCGGAATCGAAGGTGATGCCCTTGCCCACGAGCACCTGCGGCTTTGCGCCTTTGACCCCGCCGCGGTATTCCATGATGATGAGCTTGGCCGGCTCACGGCTGCCCTGCGAAACCGCGAGCAGCGCGCCCATGCCGAGCTTTTTCATCTGGGCTTCTTCCAGCACCGTGATCTTGAGCTTGCCGCCGCGGCCGAGCTTGCGCGCCTCGTTGGCGAGATAGCCGGGCGTGCAGATGTTGGGCGGCAGGTTGCCGAGGTCCTTGGCGAGCGCCACGCCGCCGGCAATCGCGCTGCCGTGCCCGATGCCGCGCTCCGCGGCGCGCAATTCCTCGCGGCCGGAGACGAGCAAGTCGAGTTTTTGCAGCCGGGTCTGGTGCTTGTCGGGTTTGCTCTTGCACTGTTCGAAGCGATAGGCGGCATCGCCGGCGCATTCCACCGCGTGGCGGGCGCGTGCGTAAACATCGGCATCCGGGACGCTCAGCATGCTGAGCGTGAGCGCGGCCTCGGTCACACCGCCGTCGAGCAGTGCGCGCACCGATTTATCCACCACCTTGCGATACACGCGCAAGTTGAATTCCTTTTCCGCCCCAAGGCCGATGAGCAGCACGCGCTCGGCGCTCACCGAGGGAATCTGGAAGAGCATCAGGCTTTGGCCGCTGCGGCCGGCGAAGGCCCCGCTTTTCACGAGCTTGGCGAGATGACCGCGGCTGGCCTGATCAAGCAACCGGGCCGGCTCTGTCAGTTTGCCGTCTTCGAACACGCCGACCACCAGGCAGGCACAAGCCAGACTTGGAAGTGCGGCGCTCTTGCTGGAGAATTCCATGAGAGGTTCCTTGTGCCGGCGCCGGCATGCCGGCCGGCCGGGGTATGATGCGAATTGTGGATTGGGCGGGCCGCCGGGGGCCGCGAGCCGGTGCATTCTAACGCATGCGCATAAATCTCAGCAGGTTCGGAGAGGCGAACAATGAGCACGGTTGACCGCTACCTGGCGCGCGAAACCGTGCTCACCTGGGCCGCCGTCACCGTAATTCTCATGCTGATCCTGCTCAGCAACCGCTTCGCGTTGCTGCTCGGCGATGCGGTCGCCGGCCGCTTGCCCCGGGATACGGTGTTCGCGCTGCTCGGCCTGGCGTCGGTGAGTTATTTCATCGTGGTGGTGCCGGTGGCGCTGTTTCTCGCGGTGATGCTGGCGCTCGGGCGCCTGTACCGCGACAACGAGATGACTACGTTGATGGCCTGCGGCGTCGGGCCGGCGCAGGTTTACCGTCCGCTCCTGGCCGTAGCCGCGGTGCTGGCGGTGGTGCTGGCGCTGCTTGCCCTGCAGGTGGCGCCCTGGTCGGCACGCATGAGTGACCTCATCCGCAGTTATGGCCAGCATAACGCGCAGGTCGGCAGTTTTATATCCGGCAGCTTCAAGCAGGATCAACAGGGCCGGGGAGTGCTGTACGCCGCCGGAGTGAGCGACGGCGGCCGTGAGCTGCGCGACGTGTTCATGGCGGGGCCGAGCGGCGATCGCCAGGACGTGGTGTCGGCCGCGAGCGGCACGCGCGTCGTCAACGGGGAACAAGGTGCAGGCACGCTGGTGCTGCACAACGGTTACCGCTACGAGGGCGTACCGGGCCAGGCGGATTTCCGCGTGGTGCAATTTGGCGAGTACCGCATCCGTTTGTCGCCCAGCGCGCCAGCCGCAGGTCCGGAGGGCTTTTCCGAGATGCCGACATCAGCACTGCTGCGCAACGCCTCGCCTGACGCGCTTTCGGAATTCCAGTGGCGCGTGTCGGTGCCGCTGTCAGCTTTGCTGCTGGTGTTCCTGGCGGTACCGCTGGCGCGTACTTCGCCGCGCCAGGGGCGTTACGGGCGCTTGTTCATCGCGATTCTGGCGTACGTGATTTACTTTAATTTGGTGGGTGTGGCGCGTGCCTGGTTGCAAAGAGGGCTGCTGCCTGCGTCGGTCGGCATCTGGTGGGTGCTGGTCTTGCTGCTGATTGCCGCGCTGGCTCTGCTTTACCATCAATATGGCTGGCGTGGTCTATGGTTCAGACCGATGGGTGAGGCGGATGCGCGTCATTGACCGACACCTGGCGCAGCAAGTCGTGGTTAACAGTCTGTTGGTATTACTGGTGCTGACGGCGCTCGCCAGTATCAATACCTTCATTGGCGAACTCAGTAGCCTGGGCGAAGGACAGTACCAGCTGGGGGACGCCGCGTTATACACGCTGCTGTACGTGCCGACTTGGGCATATCAGATGTGCGTGGTTGCCGCCTTGATTGGAACGATGCTGGGCTTGGGCGAGCTCGCGAGTCACAACGAACTCATGGTGATGCGCACTGCCGGCCTGTCCGCCGTGCGTCTGGGTGCATCGGCGCTGCTCGGCGGGGTGTTGTTGCTGGTGCTGTGCGTGGTGCTGGGCGAGTGGCTGGCGCCGCCCGCGCAGCGCTATGCCGACGCACGCCGTGCGGAACTCACCGGTTACAACCCCAATAGTGCCGCAGACGGCATCTGGGCGAGGGACGGTGAGGTATATCTCAATATCAGCGGGATGAGCGGCCGCAATTCTGCGCAGGGTATTTATATATACCGTCTGGATGGTGCGCATCATCTGCTGACGATAAGCAGCGCAGCGTCGGCAGCATTCAGTCACGGTAGCTGGACGCTGCAGGACGTGCACAGTACCGAACTGGGCCCCGATGGCGCCGTCACAATTAACGTCCCTAGTCGTGAGTGGCGCACTTTTCTGAGTCCGGGCCTGCTCGGCTTGTTCACTGTGGACAGCGACAGCCTCTCGGCACGCGGGCTATATCAATATATAAGGTATCTGCGCACCAACGATATCAATGCCGACCGCTATGTGGCGGCGTTCTGGAGTCGCATCGCCCAGCCGCTGTCCTTGCTGGTTATGGTCATTTTGGCGCTGCCTTTCGTGTTCGGCCCGATGCGTTCCGCGACCGCCGGACAGCGCCTGGTGATCGGCATGCTTATCGGTATCGGGTTTTACATCTTTGATAGCATCTTCGTGCAGAGCGGCGTGGTCTTCGGCCTTAATCCGGTGCTCACCGCCTGGTTACCTACCGTGCTGCTGGCGCTCATCAGCGGTATCGTCGTCAGCCGCATTCGCTGAGCACGCGGCGGGAAAACTTCGTGCGTTGCTTGGGGCACCGCCAGCGAGGCCGTCAGGCAACCGGCACCTTGGTTGACCGGTTGGACAGCATCAAACGCGTACCGGACAGCCGGTCTTGCCAGGCGAGACCTTGCCGGTCAAAGGCAGGCCACAGGAAACCGGCGACTGCTAGCAGAAAAACCACCGCGCCGCCCGCAAGCCACATCCACATCTCGGCGGTCCGCGCAGCGGTCAGCAGCAGCTCAATGCCGAGGAGCAGCAGCAGCCAGGGAACCAGCATCGCCAGATAGCGGAGCAGCGCTCGGTACCAGTCAAGCGCTGCACCATCGAACCGTAGCACACGCAATTTCCAGGTGCGCATGCCGATGGTTTGCCCGCCGTGCGTCCAGAAACCGGCAAAAAACAGGTAACCCAGCGTCAGCAAGCCGAGCTGGTACAGCAGTTTCAAGCCGCCGCTGCCCGCGTAAAAGGATTCGAGCGCGTGGCTGCGGGTGAAGGGCATGACCAGGAACGTGGCGAGCATGAAGATCGCCAGCACGATGAGCGCGTCGTAGAGCCCGGATGCCAACCGCCTGAATAACCCGGGCGGCCTTGGCAAACCGCCGTCCGCGACCGGTTGCGAAGTGGGCGAGGCGTTCATTCAGGCCAGGAATACATGTGGGGCTCCCTACCGGGCAAGACCGTGGATTTCATCTAAATGCCGGTGGCATTTCGATCCAGTCTTGCGCCTGCACAGGCAGGGATGTGCGGGCTAGACAGCGCGCCATGGACGGTGCAATGCGACGAGCTTTCGATTCATGTGGCGCTCCCTACCGGATTCGAACCGGTGTTTAAGCCTTGAGAGGGCTCCGTCCTAGGCCTCTAGACGAAGGGAGCGGGTATGCAAAGGGGGTGGTATTATAAGGGCACCCCGGATTTGCTCAAGTTCAATTCCAATACCCGGCAAGCCTCCGGTTCGCATGCGCATACAGGAACCCTCCGTCATTTCACCCGTCATCATTCCGCGCGCCGAGCACAATATCTCGCGCTCCCGCATCTCCGAAAACGCCCTCAAGGTCCTGTACCGCCTGAAAACCGGCGGTTACGAATCCTATCTGGTGGGCGGCGGGGTGCGTGACCTGCTGCTTGGGCGTGAACCCAAGGACTTCGATGTGGCCACCAACGCGCGGCCAGAAGAAGTACACGCGCTGTTCCGCAACTGCCGCGTCATCGGCCGGCGCTTCCGGCTTGCGCACGTGCAGTTCGGCCGAGAAATCGTCGAGGTCGCCACTTTCCGCGCCAATCGCCCGGTGGACGACAGGGACGTACATAGCAACGACGTCACCGGGCGCCTGCTGCGCGACAATACCTACGGCACGCTCGAAGAAGACGCTTTCCGCCGCGATTTCAGCGTCAACGCGCTGTACTACGACATCCGTGATTTCTCGGTGCGCGACTACGTGGGCGGATTGCCGGATCTGAAGGCCGGCGTGCTGCGGCTGATCGGCGATCCTGAAACGCGTTACCGCGAGGATCCGGTGCGCATGTTGCGCGCCGCGCGCTTCGCGGCCAAGCTGGGATTCCGCATACATCCCGATACCGCGGCACCCATCGCGCGGCTGGTGCCGCTGTTGGCGGGGGTACCGGCGGCGCGCCTGTTCGAGGAAATCCTGAAATTGTTCCTCTACGGGTTCGCACAGCAGGCCTACCAGCAACTGCGACAGTATGGGCTGTTCGGGCACTTGTTCCCGCGCAGCCACACGGTGCTCAACACCGAGGCGCAAGGATTCCCCCATGTTTTCATCAGTCGGGCGCTCGCCAACACCGACGCGCGTGTCCTGGAAGATAAGCCGGTGACCCCGACGTTCCTGTTCGCCGCCTTGCTGTGGGAACCGGTGCGCCAGCAGGCGGACACACTGGCGGCCCAGGGCACGCCTGCGGCTGAGGCCCTGCGGCGGGCCGCGGATGAAGTGGTGTCCGAACAGATTGGACAGGTGGCGTTGCCGCGCCGTTTCGCCGCACCCATGGTCGAGATCTACCAGATGCAGGCGCGCTTTCTGCAGCGCGAAGGCAAGCGGCCGCAGCGGCTGCTGGCGCATCCGCGTTTCCGCGCAGCCTATGATTTCATGATGCTGCGTGCCGAAGCCGGCGAGGTGGACCCGGAATTGGCGGCCTGGTGGACGCGCATACAAGAGGCTGGCCATGTCGAGCAGCCGGTCACGCCGATGGTGGGCGAGGCGCGGCCCGCGGGCCGGCGGCGGCGTTCGCGGCGCCGGCGGCGGCACAAAGTGTCACAACCGGCTTGAGCATGCACGCAGGGACGATCGCGTACATCGGTCTCGGCAGCAATCTCGACAATCCTGCCGCGCAATTGCGGCGTGCGCTCGCGGAACTGACGGCGCTGCCGGATACGCGGGGGCTCAAACACTCGCGGCTTTATCTGAGCAAGCCTCTGGGTCCTCAGCATCAGCCGGATTACCTGAATGCGGTCGCGGCGCTGCAGACGCGGCTCGAACCGCTTGTGCTCATGCGGCAGCTGCAGGGCGTTGAACGCCAGCATGGCCGCCGGCGTAGCGCTGAAAATCGTTGGGGTCCACGCACGCTGGATCTGGATCTGCTGGTGTACGGGAACCTCAGTTTGCAAACGCCGGAACTCACGCTGCCGCATCCCGAGCTGCAGAAGCGCAGCTTCGTGCTGTATCCTCTGGCCGAACTCGTGCCGGAGCTGGTGATTCCAGGGCACGGGACGGTGCGTCAACTGCGCGAGCGCTGCACGACGCCGGCGATCGCGCTCTACGAGGAGGCCGCGCATGCCTGAAGCGCATTCACGCTATCTGGTGGTGGAAGGTCCCATCGGCGTCGGCAAGACCAGCCTGGCGCAACTGCTGGCGGAAACCCTGGGCGCCGAACTGTTGCTGGAACGCGCCGAAGAAAACCCCTTCCTGGAACGATTTTACCGCGATCCCCAACACGCTGCGCTGCCCACGCAGTTGTCGTTCCTGTTCCAACGCGCGCGCCAGTTGCAGCAACTGCGCCAGGGCGACATTTTCACGCCGGCGCGCGTCGCGGATTTCATGCTGGAAAAAGACAGGCTGTTCGCCCAGCTCAATCTGGACGATGATGAATTCGCCTTGTATGAACAGGTGTACCAGCACTTGAGCGTGGACGCGCCCGCGCCGGACCTGGTGGTGTACCTGCAGGCGCCGGTGGAGGTGTTGATGCGCCGCATCCTGCGCCGCGGCGCCGCCTACGAGCACTTCATCCAGCGCGAATACCTGGAGCGCGTGGCCGATGCTTACGCGCATTTCTTCCATTACTACAACCGCTCGCCGCTGCTCATCGTTAACGCCAGCGACATCAACCTTGTGGACAACGAAGCGGATTACGCGCAGCTGGTGCGGGAAATCCGCCGGGTGCGCAGCGGCCGTCATTACTTCAACCCCGCGGCCGGGCTGGCTTGAAGTTTGCGCCGTAACCCGCCATGCTGGTGACAGCAAGGCGTGGGGTGCCCATGTACACGCAACCGGAAAAACTCAAGGCTACCGACAAGCTCACGCTGGCGTCGTTTGGCAAGATGAAGGCTGCCGGCGAGAAAATCGCCTGCCTCACTGCCTACGATGCGAGTTTCGCCGCCTTGCTGGATCACGGTGGCGTAGACGTGGTGTTGGTGGGTGACACCCTTGGCATGGTGGTGCAGGGGCACGCAAGCACCGTACCGGTGACCGTGGACGACGTGGTGTATCACCTGCGCATGGTGGCCCGCGGGCTGACGCGCGCCTATCTGATCGGCGACATGCCGTTTCTGAGTTATGTGGACGCAGCGACTGCGGTGCGCAATGCCGGCCGGATGATGCAGGAAGGCGGCGCGCGCATGGTCAAGCTCGAGGGCACCGGAGCCCAGGCCGAGATCGTCGC
>JAGXAL010000075.1 GCA_018971605.1 Natronospirales bacterium
CTTCGCGGCCGATCGCGACCACCAACTCCATTTCGTGATGCACGCTGCCCTCGCCTTTGGGCAGCAGCAGCGGTTGGGTTTCCGGCACCAGGCTGGTGGCGGGTTTCATGAACACCACCGGCTCCGCCGGCCGCGGTGCCTGCATTTCCTTGACGTGTTCGGCGTAATTGCGGCCGACGCAGAAAACCCGCTGACAGGAAAATCCAAACGCTTCGATGCGATCCGACATGCGAGTTGCCGCCGGGAAACTCAGGCCGAACGGAAATACGCACGGAACGCGGCGATGACCGTATCCACATCCCGCGCGCCCACGTCCAGGTGCGTGACCAGACGCAAGTTGGCGCCCGTCAATATCAGGATGCCGGCATTTTTCAGGTGTGCGGCCAGCGGCTGGACGTGCTGCGGTGCAATGCCGGCAAACACCATGTTGGTCTGCACCGTCGCCGGGTCGAGTTGGATCTGCTGGATCTGCGCCAGCCCTTCGGCCAGTTGTCTGGCTTTGGTGTGATCCTCCGCCAGGCGCTGCACGTGATGCTCGAGCGCATACAACCCGGCGGCCGCCAACATGCCAGCCTGGCGCATGCCGCCGCCCAAAATCTTGCGCGCGCGCTGCGCCTTGCGGATCAGCTCGCGCTTGCCGACGAGCACCGTGCCCACCGGACAGCCGAGGCCTTTCGACAGGCACAGCGAAACACTGTCGAAATGCCGGGTGATATCGATCACCGGCACGCCCAGTTTCACGGCGGCGTTGAAGGCGCGCGCGCCGTCGAGATGGATGCCGAGTTGGTGGCGGCGCGCAAACTCCGCCGCTTCGCGGATATAAGCGAGCGGCAGCACCCGGCCGTTCTGGGTGTTCTCCAGCACCAGCAGGCGCGTGGGCGCGAAGTGCGCATCGTCCGGCTTGATCGCGGCGGCCAGCTTGTCGAGGGCCAGTGAGCCGTCCGCCTCATTCTCGATCGGGCACGGCCACAGGCTTCCCAGCACCGCCGCGCCACCGGCTTCGTGACCGAAACTGTGCCCCAGGCTGCCGATGATGAACTCATCCCCGCGCCCGCAGTGCGCCATGAGCGCGGCGAGATTCGATTGCGTACCGCTTGGGAAAAACAGACCGGCTTCCTGGCCGGTCAGCTCGGCAAGCCGGTCCTGCAGGCGATTGACCGTGGGATCGTCGCCGAATACGTCGTCGCCCACTTCGGCCGCGGCCATGGCCTGGCGCATCGCGGCCGTGGGCCGCGTCACCGTGTCGCTGCGCAGGTCAATCATATCGGCCGTGCCGTAGGCACTCTCTGTCCCTTCTCCCCTTGCGGGAGAAGGAAGGATGAGGGGTAATTAAACTCATGCCGTAGGCACTCCTCGCCCTCTCTTCCCCAAATAGGGGAAGAGATTTAGAGTGAGGGGGTAGTTAACTGCCGCTCTTGGCCGCCGGTGCCGCGCTCTTCTGCTGCTGCAACTGCTTCTGGTATGCCGGCCAGTCCTTGTCCAGCGCTGCGGCCACACCCTGACTGACATCGTATTTGTCGCTGGCATACAGCGCGCCGGCCGTATCCTTGCTCAGGATGATGTCGTAGTGGTGGGCCTTGGCATATTGATCGAGCACCTTGCCCAAATCCTGTTCGATCGGCTGCAGCAACTCCTGACGCCGCTGGTCCAGATCCTGACGACCCATGAGCACGAACTGCTGCAAATCGTTGCGGCTGTCGTCGTAGGTCTTCTGCAACTGCGCGTAGCTGCTGGACTTCGGGTCGGCCTTGTCCAATTGCTGCTTCAGCACATTCAGCTTGTTGTTTTTGTCGTTGGCCTGATCCTGGAGTTTCTTTACGATCGACTGCAGTTCCTGATTGGCCTGCTGGCCGGCCTGGGATTTGGCAATCACTTCCTGCAGATTCACCACGCCGATGCGCGGCTGCTCCGCCGCCTGCACCGTGGTGGCTGCAAGCAATCCGGCCGCCAGCACTGCGGCGGCAATGAATCCGTAACGTGTCATGGAATGCTCCTGAAATGTGATAAACAAAGCCCGCCGGGCGGCGGGGACTGGGTCTGTCCAATTAGGATAACGCAGGCGCGGTGGCACGGACTACCGCCGCCCCGCGATTTTCAGGCTTTTTTCAGGTTCAGGAACAGATTCACAGTGAAAAACAGGATGCCCACGACTGCGATGGTCGCGCCCACGGCCACCACCGGTATGGCTGCGGCATGGCCGCTATTCACGATAAACAGGCCGATCACAAATATGGGCAGGCCGATGTTGTGCAGCCAAAAATGCGTGAGTCCCAGCCAGTGGCCGCCGGCTCGGGGGCATAGCCAGTAAATGACGCCAGCAAGACCCAACGAAGCCCAGCCCAGCAAGTTGATGTGGGCGTGCACCGGGGCATATTGGAATTGATGGCTGATGCCCATAACCAGTCCAAAAATCACGCCGATTAACAGATACACGACGGCGATTTTCAACCATATCGGCGCCATGCGCGCGCCACGCTGTTCGATAACAGTCTCCATAGGCAACTCCTTATATGGATTTGAATTTCTGAAAGACGAGACCTGTTCGCCGCCGAGTATAACGGTAGTCAGAGCACGGAACCTGAACTCACCGAACGTGTCATACTGCCCATCTCCCCGCTCAGGCATAACAATCCCTAAAGGAGCATCCCCATGTCCCGGCATTGCCTTAACCAGCGGCTTTGGCTCATTCCGGTTTTCGCATTTCTGGCACTGACGGCGGGCGCCGCCCGAGCCGGCACCACACTCATGCGCTACCCCACGCTGCACGGCGACTCCGTGGTATTTGAAGCCCACGGCAATCTCTGGGAAGTGAACCGCGTCGGCGGTACTGCGCACCGGCTGACCACCGATCCCGGTTTTGACATCATGCCGCGCTTCTCGCCGGACGGGAAATGGATCGCCTTCACCGGCCAGTACCGTGGCAACACCGACGTGTACGTGATCCCCGCATCCGGTGGTGAAGCCAAGCGTCTCACCTTCCACTCGGACGTCGTGCCGGATGCGCCGCTGCGCTGGGGACCGGACAACATGGTGGTCACCTGGACGCCGGACAGCAAGAACATCGTGTTCCTGTCGCGCCGTACAACGTTCAATTCCTGGTTCGGCCAGTTGTTCACCGTGCCACTCACTGGCGGCCTGCCGACGCAGCTGCCGATCCCCAAGGGCGGCATGCTCACCTACTCGCCCGATGGCCAATCCATCGCTTATAACCGCATCTTCCGCAACTTCCGCACCTGGAAACGCTACAAGGGCGGTCTGGCGCAGGATGTGTGGCTGTACAACTTCGCGGAGAAAAAGAGCACGCGCATCACCGATTATCCCGGCGCCGACATGGACCCCATGTGGTACGGGCACCTGATTTACTTCATCTCCGACCGCGGGCCGGAAGAGCGCAAGAACATTTGGGTCTATGACCTGAACACCAAGCAGTTCCGCCAAGTCACGCACTTCAAGGATTACGACATTGACTGGCCGAGTCTCGGCGACACCGGCATCACCTTCCAGGACGGCGGCAATCTCTACGTCATGGACCTGCCCTCCGAGCAATTGCACAAGCTCGAGGTGACCGTGCCGGATGACGGCTCGCGCACCGGTCCGCGCTGGGTGGACGCCGCCAAGTATCTGCAGCTCATGGATACCGCCGGCGACACCAACCTGGCGCTCTCGCCCAACGGCAAGCGCGCGCTCCTGCAGGCACGCGGCGACATCTGGTCGCTGCCCAAAGAGCACGGTCCGAGCATGGATGTGACCGATACCTCGAACGCCGAGGAGGAATATCCCGCGTGGTCGCCGGACGGCAAGTGGATCGCTTACGCCACCGATATCAGCGGCGAAGATGAACTCGCCATCCGGCCGGCCGACGGCACCGGCAGCGAGCAAATGCTCACGGATTTCAAGACCGGCTATTTCTACGGCCCGACCTGGTCGCCCGGCAGTGACAAGCTCGCGTTCTCCGACAACGAGCACCACCTGTGGATTCTGGACGTGCAAAGCCGCAAGCTCACCCAAGTTGCGCAAGACAAGTTCAGCGAAATGCACGACTACAGTTGGTCGCCGGACGGCCACTGGCTGGCCTACAGCATCACCGGCGCAAACCAGATGCGCCAGATTTACCTCTACAACCTCGCGGATGCCAAGGCCACGCTCATCAGCTCGCCGATGAACAACGACTTGGGCCCGGTATTCGACCCGCAGGGCAAATATCTGTACTTCGTGTCCGCGCGCCACGAAAACCCGACTTTCAGCGAAAGCGAGTTCAACGTGGCGACGCTGCAGATGACCGGCGTGTACGTGACCACGCTCACCCAAGACGAGCCCTCGCCGTTCGCACCGCGCAATGACGAAGGCACGCTATCCAAGAATCCGCAGCAGAAACCGGCTGAGTGGAAACCCGGCAACAGCAAGCCCATCAAGATTGACCTGGATGGCCTGATGGCGCGCGCCGTGCCGCTGCCGATTCCAGCAGCCAACATCTCTGGCCTCGCAGCTACGCCGGGCCATGTGTTCTACAGCACCGTGCCCAACCAGACCATCGGCGGGCCCCTGCCGGGCATGCAGCCGGAACTGCACGTCTATGATCTCGCCAAGCGCGAAGACAAGGTGCTCGGCAGCGGGTTCTACGGCTGGACGCTGTCCGCCGACGGCTCCACCGTTCTTTACAACACGCCCGACAACAAGCTCTTCACGCTGGACACCGCGCCCGGCTCCAAACCCACACCGCTCGACACCGCCAACATGTGGGTGGAGATCAATCCCGTCGAGGAATGGAACGGGATGTATCACACGGCCTGGCGCCTGGACCGCGACTTCTTCGTGAACCGCAAGATGAACGGTGTGGACTGGGACGCGGTGCTGGCCAGCTACAGCAAGCTCTTGCCGCTCATGGGCTCGCGTGAGGATTTGAATTACCTCATCGGTCAGACCATTGGCGAACTTAGCAATTCGCACACCTACGTGGGCGGCGGCGACGTGGATTACTCCGTGCACCGCACGCCGACTGGGCTTCTGGGTGTAGATTTCGGTCTGGACGAAAGCTCCGGTCGCTACTACTTCAAAAAGATCTATCCCGGTGACAACACCCGTGCGAACTACCGCTCGCCTTTGACTGAGCCGGGCGTGAACGTGAAACAGGGTGATTTCCTGCTGGCGGTAAACGGCCACGCGCTCAAGGCGCCGGCCAGCCCCGACAGCCTGTTCGTGGGCACCGCCGATCAGGACGTGTGGCTGACGGTCGCGGACAACGCGGCCGGCAAGAACTCGCGGCGAGTGCTGGTCAAAACCATCGCCAACGAGCTCGACCTCCGCCTCAAAGCCTGGATCGACCACAACCGTGAGGAAGTGAACAAACTCTCGGACGGCAAGATCGGCTACATCTACATGTCCGACATGGAAGCCCAGGGCATGGACCAGTTCATCCGCCAGTTCTACCCGCAGTTGACCAAGCAAGGACTAATCATTGACGACCGCTACAACGGCGGCGGCTTCATTGACCAGATCGTGCTGGAGCGCCTGCGGCGGATATTGATCGGCATGAACAGCAACCGCCAGCAGGTGGCCTCGCCGATTCCGCAGCAGGTGAGCTACAGCTACAAGGTGACGCTCATCAACCACTACTCGGCGTCGGACGGCGACATCTTCCCGTACTTCTTCCGCAAATACGGTCTGGGTCCGCTCATCGGCACGCGCACCTGGGGCGGTGTGCGCGGAATCCGCGGCAACTGGCCGCTGCTCGACGACGGCTACATCACTATCCCGGAAGACACCATGTACGGACTGGATTCACAGTGGGTCATCGAGAACCACGGCGTGGATCCGGACATGGAAGTGGACGATCTGCCGGAGGACGTGATGCGCGGCTACGACGCGCAACTGCACACCGCGGTGGATTACCTGATGAAGAAGATCAAGGATCATCCCTTGCACCTGCCGCCGCCTCCGCCGCTGATTCCGGCGTATCCGCCGCCGGGGCAAAACCAGGGCAGCGGTCAATAACTGCACTCGCTTAGTGGTAACAGCGGCGACCGAAAGGTCGCCGCTTTTTTTGCGGGTCAGCTTGTTTCAGCCAGCAGTTGCGCCATCAAGCCCTCAGCTTGTGTCCGATAGCCTTCGCCGAACAGATTGAGATGATTGAGAACGTGATAGAGATTGTAGAGATCGCGGCGCACGCGGTAACCGGGGTCGAACGGCCATGCGCTGTTGTAAGCAGAATAAAATGCTGCCGGGAAACCGCCGAATAATTCCGTCATCGCAAGATCTGCCTCGCGGTCACCGTAGTAAACCGCCGGGTCGAAGATCACCGGCTCGCCGTTTGGCAACGCACCCCAGTTACCGCTCCAGAGATCGCCGTGCAACAGCGAAGGCTGGAGACTGTAACCCGAGAAAAATGCCGACAACTTTTCCTGAAGCCGCGCGCCGTTTTCCTGGAGTTCGCCGCGGTAACCATTCTCCGCGGCAAGTCGCAACTGAAAACCGAGACGATGTTTGCCAAAGAACGTTACCCAATCCTCGCTCAAGGTATTGAACTGCGGCGTGGCGCCGATGAAATTGTTACGCCGCCAGCCGAATTGTTTGCCTAAACATCGGTGCTGCTGCGCCAGTCGCTCACCGAGTTTGGCCGCCGCGCGTTCAGTCTTCATTTCGAAATCCAGCCATTCCATGAGCAGACAAGCCTGACCATCTTGTTCCTCGGCGGCGAAAACATTCGGCACACGCACGGCGCCGCATTCCGCCAGCGCCTTAAGGCCGTCGGCTTCCGCGATCAGCATCTGCGGGTCATCGGCCCCGGCTTTAACGCACCACGCAGCGTCCCGCGATTGCACGCGCCAAAGTGCGCCGCCCACGCCGTGACCGACAGGGCGCCATCTGAACGGGCCGGGATTATTTGCACTTAGCAGATGTTCAACAGTGCTGCGGATATTTGCGTCCGGCACAAACACGGCTCAAATGAAAACGGGCGCTTCGCGCCCGTCGAGCATCAGTGCGCACAATGTCTCAGGCGAGCATTTGTTGAACACGTCTGTGCAAGGGGCTGGTGCGCGGGAAATGTGCCAGCAGGAACTCCATCTGGTCGGCGAGGATGCGCCGGCCCTTGAGAAAGATGTATTCCGCGTGATTGGGCGTGAACGGCACCGCCAGCAACTGCATGCCGGATTCTTCCGGCGTGCGGCCGGCCTTGTGGTTGTTGCAGCGCTTGCAGGCGGCCACCACGTTGTTCCAGGTGTCGGTGCCGCCGCGGGACAGCGGCGTGACATGCTCGCGCGACAGCTCGCTCGCGGAGAAGCGATGGCCGCAGTACATGCACAGGTTGGCGTCGCGCTTGAACAGCGTGTGGTTGTTCAAGGGCGGCACGTAATGCTCGCGCGCCTTGGCGAGCGCATGGTTGTTGCCGTAGGTGGCGATGATGGAATTGACGTCCAGGCGGCTCTGGCGGCCGGTCCGGCCGCTGATGCCGCCGTGCAGGCGATACAACAGCGTGCCGCAGCTGTAGGCCACCTGTTCGAGGTAATACAGTCGAACGGCATCCTGGTAGTCAATCCACTCGAGCGGCATGCCGGCCGCATCGGTGCGCAGGACTTCTTGTGTCAGGTCGTACACGTAAGTTTCACGGTTTCGCCAAGTGGCGGATGTCACTGCAAAAACCGGCTGCAAGCCAAATCGCAGCCGTTGCGGTGATGCATCTTACTCCCGCCCGGGGTGGTAAAAAAAGTTGCTGCCGCCTAAACTGCGGGCCACCCGGTGTTGTCTCACAAGCGCAGCCCGGCCCGCGGCCACTTCCAGCGAGAACAACATGGCCATCAGCGTCTTCGTGCCCAAGGAGCAAGCCAGCGGCGAACGCCGCGTGGCCATCAGCCCGGCGGTTGCGGGCAAACTGAAAACCCTGGGCTGCGAGCTGTTGCTGGAATCTGACGCCGGTACGAACGCGGGTTTTCCCGACGGCCTGTTCAAGGATGTCCGGCTGGTGAATGCCGCCGACGGCGCGGCCACGGCCGACGTGGTATTCAAAGTGCTGGCACCCGCGCCCACGAACATCGCGAAGATGAAGCCGGGCTCCGTCCTGATCGGCTTGCTGAACCCGAATCGCAACGTCGATGCGGTCAAAGCGCTGCGCGACCGCAAGGTCACAAGCTTCGCCATGGAACTGGTGCCGCGCATCTCGCGCGCGCAGGCAATGGACGCACTATCTTCACAGGCCGCAACCGCCGGTTACAAGGCGGCGCTGCTGGCCGCGGAAAAACTCGGACGCTTCTTTCCCATGCTGACTACCGCGGCCGGCACCATCCGCCCGGCGAAAGTACTGGTGATCGGCGCCGGTGTCGCGGGACTCCAGGCCATCGCCACGGCCAAACGTTTGGGCGCGATGGTTGAAGGTTACGACGTGCGCGCCGCAGCGCGCGAGCAAGTGGAATCACTCGGCGCCAAGTTCGTGGACACCGGCGTATCCGCCGAAGGCAGCGGCGGCTATGCGCGCGAATTGACGGCGGAGGAAAAACAAAAACAACAGGATGCTCTGGCGAAACATGTGGCGCAGGCCGATGCGGTCGTCACCACCGCTGCGATCCCCGGCCGCGCGGCGCCGAAAATCATTACGACGGCGATGGTGGACAGCATGAAACCGGGCGCGGTAATTGTGGATCTCGCTGCGGAAACCGGCGGCAACTGCGAGCTGACCAAACCGGGTGAAGATGTGTGGCACGGCCACGTGCTGGTGAGCGGCCCGCTGAATTTACCCAGCCTGCTCGCGGAGCATGCCAGCGACATGTACGCGCGCAACTTGCTGAACTTCTTCACGCCGCTGGTGAAAGACGGCGCCATCCATATCGACTGGAACGACGAGGTCTACGCCAAGAGCGTGCTTACGCACGATGGTGTGATCAAACACGAGCCAACGCGAAAATTGATCGAAACCTAGGAGCGCCTTTCAGGCGCGACAAGAATCGCGGCAGGAATGCCGCTCCTACAATTTACAGGAAGGTAATCGCAAAGAAGACCAAGAGGTAATCGCCATGATCAGTGGAA
>JAGXAL010000186.1 GCA_018971605.1 Natronospirales bacterium
GCCAATCGCCGCAGTTGGCTGTACCGTATCCGCCCGGCCGCCGTGCACAAACCCTACAAGATTCTGCGCGAGCGCGGTTTTCACAACCGTTTCGACGAGATTCCCGCGACACCCGAGCGCTTGCGCTGGAATCCGTTTGCGATTCCGGCAAAACCCACGGATTTTCTGGATGGCCTGTTTACGCTTGCCGGAAATGGCAGTCCAGCCACGCTATCGGGCCTGGGCATTCATCTGTTCTGCGCGAACCGCTCCATGCAGGAACGGTTTTTCTACGACGCAGACGCTGAGTTGATCATCGTGCCGCAGCAGGGACGGCTGCGCCTGGTCACGGAACTTGGGGTACTCGAGATTGCACCCTTGGAAATCGCCGTGATTCCGCGCGGCACGCGTTTTCGCGTGGAGCTGCTCGACGCCACCGCGCGCGGCTACGTGGGCGAGAATTTCGGCGCGCACTTGCGCCTGCCGGAACTCGGGCCGATCGGCGCCAATTCGCTCGCCAACGTGCGTGACTTCCTCTATCCCGTCGCCGCTTACGAAGATGTGGACGGTAAATTCGAGCTGATCGCCAAGTTCCAGGGCCGGCTGTGGTCGGCGGAGCTCAATCACTCGCCGCTCGACGTGGTCGCCTGGCACGGCAACCATGCGCCCTACAAGTACGACCTCATGCGCTTCAGCGTCATCGGGTCCATCAGCTACGATCATCCCGATCCTTCCATTTTCACGGTGCTGACTTCGCCAAGCGACACGCCCGGCACGGCCAACGCGGACTTCGCGATTTTCCCGCCGCGCTGGCTGGCGGCCGAGCACACCTTCCGTCCCGCCTGGTATCACCGCAACATCGCCTCGGAATTCATGGGACTGATCACCGGCGTGTACGACGCCAAAGAAGGCGGCAAGAGCGGCGGTTTCGTGCCCGGCGGCATGAGCCTGCACAACTGCATGAGCGGGCACGGCCCGGACGCCGCGAGTTACGAAAAAGCCGTGGCGGCGGATACCACCCAGCCGCAGCATGTCACCGACACCATGGCTTTCATGTTCGAGACGCGCGCCGTGATTCATCCGACGAAGCAAGCAATGCGGGCCAGGGAATTGCAGAACGATTATTGGCAGTGCTGGCAAGGCATCAAGAAACATTTCAATCCCGCAGCGCGATGATTCATTTATACCGTCATACCGGCGAAAGCCGGTATCCAGTTCTTGATAATTCTGGATTCCCGCTTTCGCGGGAATGACGAAATCAAAGAAAGGAACTGGTTGCATGAAATTGGCGAGCCTCAAAAATGGTCGCGACGGCACATTGATTGTCGTCGATAAGAAACTGCAAAATGCAGTTGAAGTTCCCGGTATTGCTACTTCTCTATTGCAGGCCCTGGAAAACTGGTCTGATGTAGAACCAAAACTGAGGATGGTATCCAGCGCCATCCGTTGGAAAGAGGAAATAGTTGAGCCACACCTTAAAGGCTTGCGCGCGGATCAAAAGAGAGGTGCCACTGCAGTAAATAGGGATAGTGCTCAGCGCGGCATGACGGACCTTTCCAGGGTGCTAAAGGAAGGTGAGGTTTCGACTACTTTTGAACTGGATGTGCACAAACTAGCGGCTGCGTTACCACGTGCGCCGCAGTTCGTGGACGGCAGCGCCTATCTCGCGCACGTAGAACGGGTACGCAAGGCGCGCGGTGCGGAGATGCCGCCGAGTTTTCTTACCGATCCGCTCATGTATCAGGCGGTGAGCGACGG
>JAGXAL010000005.1 GCA_018971605.1 Natronospirales bacterium
CCGAGCAACATGGCCGAGTTCAGGAATGCATCGCGCCAGGCCAGATGTTCGAAATATGTGTAACCCCACATGCCAATGGCCAGTGACACGATCACCAGGCATTGCACAAAAAGAAAGTGCCACAGCATGCGCAGCAGAAATTGGCTGCGCGTCAGCGGCGGATGGCGGCGGTTTTCGTACACAGACGCGGCGTGGCTAATCCGTTTCCATACGCATCAGCGGGAACAGGATCACATCGCGAATCGAGGCAGAGTCGGTGAACAGCATCACCAGCCGGTCGATGCCGATGCCTTCGCCCGCCGTCGGCGGCATGCCGTATTCAAGCGCGCGCACGTAGTCGGCGTCGTAATACATGGCTTCCTCGTCACCCGCGGCTTTCTGGCCAGCCTGTTCGCGGAAGCGCTCCGCCTGGTCTTCGGGATCATTCAGCTCCGAAAAGCCGTTGGCGATTTCGCGCCCGCCCACGTAGAACTCGAAGCGGTCCACCAGAAACCGATCCGCATCCTTGCGGCGCGACAGCGGCGAAATCTCCAGCGGGTAATCGATGATGAACGTCGGCTGCTTGAGATTGGGTTCCACGGTCTTCTCGAAAATCCCGAATTGCAGCTTGCCGGCGCCGTCGCCGGTCTGCACCGGCAGCTTGAGTTTCTCGCAGACGCCGCGCAGGTAGGCCAGGTCGCGCAGCCTGCTGCGCTCAAGGTTATTGGCCTCGGCGATGGCCTGCTCCAACGGCAGGCGCCGGAAGGCCGGCTCGAGATCGTAGGTTATGCCTTGATAAGCCACCTCGGCCTTGCCGTTCAATGCCTGCGCCAGCCCGCACATCAGGCTTTCGGTCAGGTCCATAAGATCGTGGTAGGTGGCGTAGGCCTGGTAAAACTCCAGCATGGTGAACTCGGGATTGTGGCGCGTGGACACGCCCTCGTTCCTGAAATTGCGGTTGATCTCATACACCCGCTCAAAACCACCCACCACCAGGCGCTTGAGGTACAACTCCGGTGCGATACGCAGATACAGATCCATGTCGAGCGCATTGTGATGCGTGATGAACGGCCGCGCGGTGGCGCCGCCCGGAATCACTTGCATCATCGGGGTTTCCACTTCCAGAAACCCCAGGGCATTCATGAACTCTCGGATGTGCTGCACAATCCGGGTGCGGGTCTGGAACACCAGAACGGACTCCGGGTTCATGACCAGATCCAGATAGCGCTGCCGATAACGGATCTCGGTATCCGCCAGGCCGTGGAATTTTTCCGGCAACGGCCGCAGGGATTTTGTCAGCAATTGCAGTTGCTGCACGCGTACCGACAATTCGCCGGTCTTGGTCTTGAACAACACGCCGTCGGCGCCCATGATGTCGCCGATGTCCCAGCTCTTGAATCGTTCGTAGCTTTCGCCGAGCGCGTCCTTCTGCAGGAACAACTGGATGCGGCCGGAGCCGTCCTGGATGTGGGCGAAACTCGCCTTGCCCATGACACGCTTGGCCATCATGCGGCCGGCCACCCTGACGCGCACCTGGCCCTCATCCAGCGCCTCGGGGCTGTGCTTGCCGTACACGGCATGCAGTTCCTCGGCCAGCGCATCCCGCCTGAAATCGTTGGGGAAGGCATGCCCGCCGGCACGCAGCTTGGCCAGCTTTTCGCGCCGTTCGCGGATCAGAGCATTCTCATCTTGATTATCAGCCATTGGCCGCTTCCTGAATTTTTCATGGTACGAGCGGCCCATAGCCGCGATTCCTGATAATTCGCGGCCGTAAGGCCGCTCCTACAATAGATTACAAACCCTGTTTCAACGAAGCTTCAATGAACGGGTCCAAATCGCCGTCCAGTACCGACTGAGTGTCACCTTTCTCCACCCCGGTGCGCAAATCCTTAATGCGCGACTGATCCAGCACATAGGAACGGATCTGGCTGCCCCAGCCGATGTCGGCCTTGCTGTCCTCGAGTTTCTGCTGGTCGGCGCGGCGCTTCTGCATCTCCAGCTCGTAGAGCTTGGCCTTGAGCTGCTTCATGGCGGTCGAGCGGTTCTTGTGTTGGGAACGCTCGTTCTGGCAGGCCACCACGATGCCCGTGGGAATGTGGGTGATGCGGATCGCGGAATCCGTCTTGTTGACGTGCTGGCCGCCGGCGCCGCTGGAGCGGTAGGTGTCCACCTTGAGGTCGGCCGGATTGATTCCGATCTCGATGTCGTCATCCACTTCCGGCGACACGAATACCGCCGCGAACGAGGTGTGGCGGCGGTTGCCGGAGTCGAACGGCGACTTGCGCACCAGACGGTGCACGCCGGCTTCGGTACGCAGCCAGCCGAAAGCATACGGCCCTTCGAAGCGCAGCGTGGCGCTCTTGATGCCGGCGACTTCGCCAGCCGAGACCTCCACCAGTTCCGTCTTGAAACCGCGGCGCTCGCCCCAGCGCAAATACATGCGCAACAGCATGTTGGCCCAGTCCTGGGCTTCGGTGCCGCCGGAGCCCGACTGGATATCGAGAAACGCATTGTGGGAGTCCATCTCGCCGGAGAACATACGGCGGAACTCCAGCTCCGCCACCCGCTGTTCGACGCGCTCGACATCGCGCGCCACGCTTACCGCCGACGCCGCATCACCCTCTTCGATCATCAGGCTCAGCAGCTCACCCGCGTCATCCAGTCCGCGCGTCAACCGGTCCAGACTGCCCACGGTTTCCTCGAGCCGCGCCCGCTCGCGTCCCAGTTCCTGGGCCCGCTCCGGCTTGTCCCAGACCTTGGGGTCTTCCAGTTCCTTGCTTACTTCCTGGAGGCGCTCGCGCTTGGTTTCATAGTCAAAGATACCCCCGAAGAGCCTGCACGCGGATCGTCAAGTCGCTGATCTTGTTGCGAATGGGATTGAGTTCTTCCACAGCGGTATTCCGGCCTGATGAGGGCCGCTATGGTACTACAGGCTCGATGTATTCCACGAGCAACTGCAGCCTTTGTTCGCCGCGGTACTCGTTCACCTCCGGCCTATAGACCATGCGCACCTGCTGGCAATCGAGCGGCAGTTGCTCAGCCACCGGATGAAAGGCGATAGCATCCACGCGTGCATGGCTGCGGGACTCCGCCAGCGTGAATTTCACATGGCCGTTGCCGACGATGCGCCGCTCCAGGATGCCGAACACGCCGTCGAAACAGGGTTCGGGAAATGCCTGGCCCCAGGGTCCGGCAGAGCGCAGCAACTCGGCACACGCCAGCGTCAGATCTTCCGGTGCCAGTTCGCCGTCGGTGTGCAGCACGCCGTCCAGATCAGCGGCCTCGAGCCAGCACCGCACTTCCTTGTCAAAGGCTTCGGCAAACTGCGGAAACTGTGCCTCCGCGAGATTCAATCCCGCGGCCATGGCGTGCCCGCCAAACTTGGCGATCAATCCCGGATGGCGCGTGTTCACCGCTTCCAGCACGTCGCGGATGTGCACGCCCTTGACGGAGCGCGCCGAACCCTTGAGCTGACCAGCTTCCGCCCGTGCAAACGCAACCACCGGACGGTGCACACGGTCCTTGATACGCGAGGCCACCAGCCCGATCACGCCCTGGTGCCATTCGGTATTAAATAAGCATAGACCAAACGGCAAGACCGCATCATCGGCACTTACACTCATTTGCTCGATCATCCGCAGCGCCTCGTCGCGCATCTGCGCTTCGATGGCACGGCGCTCGTGATTGAGCGCGTCGAGCCGCACGGCTAGCTCCCGCGCACGCGCCTCGTCATCGGCAAGCAGACATTCAATGCCCAGTGACATGTCCGTCAGCCGGCCGGCAGCATTCAGGCGTGGAGCCACTGCGAACCCCAGATCCACTGCCGTTGCCTTATGCAATTCGCGTTTGCCGATTTGGAGTAGTGCACGGATGCCGGACACACACCGGCCGGCGCGGATGCGCGTCAGCCCCTGCGCTACCAGCACGCGGTTGTTGTGATCCAGTGGCACCAGGTCGGCGACCGTACCCAAGGCCACTATGTCGAGAAATTCCGCCAGATTCGGCTCTGGTATGCCGCGCTCGACAAACCAGTGGACATCTCGCAAGTGCGCACGCAGCGCCAGCAGAAGATAAAACATCACGCCTACACCCGCGAGACTCTTGCTCGGAAACGCATCGCCCGGCAGATTGGGATTCAGAATCACATCCGCTTCGGGCAAGGCGGCGCCGGGCAGATGGTGATCGGTCACCAGAACACGTATGCCGGCCGCGTGCGCTGCGGCGATTCCCGCGTGGCTGGAGATGCCGTTATCCACGGTGATAATCAGCTGCGGCTTGCGTTGCGCCGCGATCGCCACGATCTCGGGCGTTAGGCCATAGCCGTACTCGAAACGGTTGGGCACCAGATAATCCACATGCTGCGCGCCAAACGCCCGCAGGCCGCGCACGCCCAGCGCCGAGCTGGTAGCGCCGTCGGCATCGAAATCGCCGACGATGAGCATGCACGCGTCAGAGCGCAGGCACTCCGCCAGCAGTGCGACTGCGTCGGGCATGGCGTGCAGGCTGCGGAAATCGAGCAGTGCGCCGAGTGCTGTATCCAGATCCGCCACCGTCAACACTCCGCGCGCCGCATAAATGCGACGCAGTAGTGGAGGTACGCTGTCCGGCAGCGCTGCGTCCGCCGCAAGGGCACGGCGCTCAATCCGTCTTGGCGTCATCGGGCTCACGCCATAGTTCCGAAAGAGGTCGAGTACGCCGCCAGAACTGGAATGCACTCCGGCGCGTCAGCGCGAACACGCGCTTGCCGCCAGGATAAATGCGCAACTGGCGTATCCGGCCATGGCGCAAAGCACGCCAAACCGGCGCCAGCAGCTCCCGTTCCAAGCGCGCCGCATCGCAGCCAAATTCGCGCAGGCTCATAGCAATCAGGCAATCGCCTTTCATATCCCGCAGATTCAGGTCGGCCGACCAAGACTCGCTGTCCCTTCCGGCCAGCTTCGCCAAGCCACGCACCAGCGGCAAACCCGCAATAATCCGCGTTGGCGAACGCGTGACCTGTTCCGGCAGACGCCCGCCACCCCACAACCACAATGTGTTGATGGCCGGCCGGCCGGCAGCTTCACGCGCCAGGTTCACCGGGTGCTCGTACAACAGCATCTGAATTTCCGTCATGAGCTTGCGCACCGGCATCTTGTCAGGCCCGGAAGGCATGAACTCGGTTACCGCCTGATTGGCGACGCTTGCCGGATTCCAGCTGTGACAATGCCAGTCGGCCGGCACCTGCAGGTAGCCACGTTCCGCCTCCGGGAATTCCAGCCGGTAGCCTTCGGCTGCGTAGCTCGAGTTGAAAGTGTCGGCGATCTGCCGCATTTCCCCCAGCGTCACCGCCAGCGAAGCCTGCGGCACCATCACCAGTTGGTCCCGGTCAGCGAGCAGATGCGCCGGATCGGCACGCCACCCGCAGCACGGGTTCCGAATTCCGGTGTCCCCCAGCCGCTCCAGCGCGGCAACCGGGAAATCCTCCGCTGACAACCCGAAGCACTCCGTCAAAACCGCGGTAGCGGATTCCACCGGCGCCGCGTGCGCGCGGCACAGCAACTTTTCCAGCAGCGGCACGCGCCCGGAATCCGCTGGAATCCGGGCCCAAATCAGATCGGGAACATAGAGGAGCACGCGGGAGTACGGCATATTTGCTTGTGCGCATTATGCCGTTCCCCTACCCTATTGACCATGAAATTCACACTTGACACCACTTCCAGCGTCAACGTCATCCGCGCCTATGCGCCGGGTCGCATCAATGTCAACGACCGGTTGCTGAGCAAGAGCTTCGTGATTTCCGCCACCACGCTCATCGAAGACTGGGTATCGAAGAGTTTCGAGGACATCAGCCTCGAAAACCTGCAAGCGGCACTGGCGCTGGAGCCCGAAATCCTGGTGATCGGCACGGGCGCGAGCCTGCATTTCCCTGATCCGCGCCTCATGGCCGAAATCCAGCAGCGCGGCATCGGCCTGGAGATTCTGGATACCGCCGCCGCCTGCCGTACCTACAACGTGCTGCTCAGCGAGAATCGCAAGGTGGTGGCAGCGTTGCTGATGATATAAACCGTTTTATTCGAACAGGGACTCTTCTGATAGACCTTCCGCTTGCAGCAGTTGGCGCAAGCGTTTGAGCGCATCCATCTGGATCTGGCGCACGCGTTCGCGCGTCACGCCGATGGCCTCGCCCACCTCTTCGAGTGTGCCCTTGTCACGCCCGTTCAGGCCGAAGCGTAGTTCCACCACTTCGCGCTGTTTCTCGTTGAGGTGCGCCAGCCAGCGACCCACAATGGTCTGCAGATCGGTGTCCTGCAAGATATTGGAAGGATCGGTATTGTTCTCGTCAGGAATGGCGTCCAACAGCATGCGATCGCCATCCTTGCCGATGGGCGTATCCACCGAAGCCATGTGTTCGTTCAGGCCGAGCAGGCGCTTCACGTCCGCCAGCGGCTTGTCCAGCATGCCGGCAATTTCCTCTGGCGAGGGCGTACGGTCCAGCGATTGCGAGAGCTTGCGCGCCGCGCGCAGATACAGATTGAGTTCCTTGATGACGTGGATCGGCAGACGGATGGTGCGCGTCTGGTTCATGATGCCGCGCTCGATGGTCTGGCGTATCCACCAGGTGGCATAGGTGGAAAAGCGGAAGCCGCGCTCCGGATCGAACTTCTCCACCGCATGAATCAGACCCAGATTCCCTTCTTCTATCAGGTCCAGCAGCGGCAGGCCGCGATTTACGTACTTGCGTGCGATTTTCACCACCAGCCGGAGATTGCTCTCGATCATGCGGCGGCGCGCGGCCTCATCGCCCTGCAAGGCGCGGCGCGAGTAATACACCTCTTCCTCGGCCGTCAGCAGCGCTGAGTAGCCGATTTCGGAAAGGTAAATACGCGTGGCGTCAAGCTGGTCCTCACCGAACTGCGGTTCGGGTTCCGCCGGTTCCGGGCGCAACACCGCCGCCACGTCGCCCGTGAGGGGCGCCGTTTCCGTCTCCTCATCAAGCAGAGCCTCGCCTTCCAGCGATTGCTCAGTCTCCGGGTCGGGAAGCGCTTCGTCTTCCGGGTCCGGCGTGCGGTCGCGCTTGTCGTTAATCATGATGCGGGAAGAGTTCCCAAGTCAGCGCAGGTGAGTCATCTTGCCAACTGTGCAGTGCCAAGCGCAAGTGTCAGCGCGCCGGCAGGTAGCTGAGCGGATTCACCGGCTTGCCGTCGTAGCGTATCTCGAAATGCAGCAGCGGATGGCCGTCACGGTTCAAACCCATGGTGGCAATACGCTCGCCTGATTGCACCATGTCGCCCTCGTGCACCAGCATGCTGTCATTGTCGGCATAGGCGCTCAGGAACGCGTCGCTGTTCTTGATGATGATGAGCTTGCCGTAACCCATGATGGCACTGCCGGTATAGACCACTTTGCCGGGGGCGGCGGCATACACCGGCTGGCCCTGCGTGCCGCTGATATCGATACCTTTGGAGAACGGATCACCGACATGAAACAGGCGCACCACCGCGCCCTGTGTCGGCCACGCCCAGCGCAGCGGCCCGGACGGCGGTGTGTAATCCGGTGATGGCGCAGATGCGAGAGCCGTGGCGCTAGCCGGCACGCGCGCCACAGGCGCGCGGCGCGCAACGTAGCGTTGCGGCGTGGAGAGCCTGAGTGTCTGTCCGGGTTTGATGAGGTAATCAGAGCCAATGCCGTTCCAGGCAGCGACATCGTGATAGTCCAGCCCGTAGCGCCAGGCGATGGAATATAAGGTGTCACCCGGCGCCACCACGTATTCTCGCGGTATCGGCTCTGGCGCCAGTACGGGTTGTGGCGCAGCTCGCTGGGTACCGGTCGGGTTCCAGGTGAGCGCACCGGCGCAGCCCGCAAGCACAGTGGCTCCACAGGCTATCAGGAAGGCGCGGCTCAACCCCCTGTTCATTCCGTGCCTTCCAGCAGCGGCACGAAACTCACGCGATCCAGGAGCTTGTGTGCGTAATGTTGCTTGTCGGTGCGCGTCACCAGCAGCAGGTCCTGGCCATGAGTCGCGCCCACCGGAATCACCATGCGGCCGCCAACCGCGAGTTGCTGCATGAGCGCTGGCGGCACGGCTTCCGGCGCCGCCGTCACCAGAATGCCGTCATAGGGTGCGTGTTGCGGCCAGCCCCAGTTGGCATCGGCATGCTTGAAGCGCACATTGCGTACTTTGAGCGTATTCAATGTTTTGCGGGCGCGCTGCTGCAATGCGCCGATGCGCTCGACCGTGAACACCTGCGGCACCAGCTTGGCCAGAATCAGCGTCTGATACCCGCAGCCAGTGCCGACTTCCAGCACTTTTTCCGGCACAGTGTCTTCGAGCAGCGCTTCGGTCATGCGCGCCACGATAAAGGGCTGTGAAATCGTCTGCCCCAGGCCGATGGGCAGCGCGGTGTCCTCGTAGGCACGGCTCGCGAGCGCCTCATCCACGAACAGATGCCGCGGCGCGGAACGGATGAGGTTCAGCACCGCCGGATTGCGGATGCCTTGCTCCTTGAGGCGCGCCACCAGCCGCTCGCGGGTGCGCGCCGAAGTCATGCCGATGCCACGCACGCCCACGACCGTCATGGGCGCGGCACGCCTTGCAGCCAATGCGATAGCGGATCCAGTGCGGTGTATTGCGTCAGGTCTATCTGCAAAGGCGTCACCGATATGAAACCGCGGCGTACCGCATCGAAATCCGTGCCCACTCCCGCGTCCTGGGCGTCGCCGGGAGGACCTACCCAATAGATGGGCCGGCCGCGAGGATCGGTGCCTTTAGTGATTGTCTCAGAGCGGTGGCGATGCCCAAGCCGTGTAGCCTCCACGCCCTGCAACTCTTGCCATGCCACGTCAGGCACATTCACATTCAGAATAGTGTTCGCCGGCAGCGGATGGGTAAGCAGCCGCTGCACCAGATCGCAGGCCACGCGCGCGGCGGTGGGAAAATGCCGTGGCGCTTCCCCCACCAGCGACAGGGCGATGGCCGGGTATCCGAGAAACCGTCCCTCGATCGCCGCCGCTACCGTGCCGGAATACAACACATCGTCGCCGAGGTTGGCGCCGGCGTTGATGCCCGAGACCACCATGTCCGGCTCCTGGTCCAGAAGTCCGGTGATGGCAAGATGCACGCAGTCCGTGGGCGTACCGTCCACGCACACCACGTCCGGCGCTTCGTGGCGCACGCGCAACGGCAACTCCAGCGTGAGCGAGTGGCTGGTACCACTGCGGTTGCGGTCCGGCGCCACCACCGTGACGCTGGCACAGCCACGCAGGGCTTGCGCAAGGCAGCGCAGGCCCTCGGCGTTGTAGCCGTCATCATTGCTGAGCAGGATGCGCACCGATAGTCTGCATTTGGAATAGTGTCCCTTAGCATACTGTAAAAGCGCGCTTGTTATACTGTGGCCGGTGCGGACGGAAGCCTGCGTGACCAACAACGGCAAACTCAGCGACGAGGATGTGCGCGCGTTTCGCAGCGCGGTGGCGGACGCCAAACCATTGCCGCCACAACCGCTGCGTCGCGTGCCGCGACCCAAGCCGCGTGCGCGCTTCCGCCGCGCGGCGGAACAGGAAGTACTGGCGGAAAGTCTCGCCGGTCTGCCGGATCCCGACGAGCCCCTGCTCGGCGAAGGCCTGTTCTACGCCAAACCGGGCGTGCAGGATCGCGTATTACGCAAGCTGCGGCGCGGCCACTACAGCGTGGGCGCGGAACTCGATATGCACGGCCTGCGCGCCGAGGATGCCCGCGTGGCGCTCGCCGAATTCCTGCTGCATGCGCGCGGCCGACGCGTGCGCTGCGTGCGCATCATCCACGGCAAGGGCTACCGTTCCGGTCCGCGCGGACCGGTGCTCAAGCAAAAACTCAACGGCTGGCTGCGACAGCGGGATGAAGTCATGGCCTTTTGCTCGGCGCGGCCCGCGGACGGCGGCACCGGAGCGGTCTATGTGCTGCTGAGCGGCGGCTGAACCATCACCCAACCACGGGAAATATCACCATGCACATCACACTTACGGTCACCGTGCTCGTCGTATTCACCATCGTCGGCGGCCTGATCCTGCTGCTGTGGCCGACGCTCTATCAGAAGGCCAAATGGCTGCGCTATCTTGTCGGTGCGGTGCTGATCGTGCTCGGCATTCTGGCGCTGCTGGGCATTCACATTGCGTATATCAACTGAAACGCCAAGATAGCTGCCGGATCAATCGCACCGCTGATCTGAGCTGTCAATCTTTCACCCGCAGCGGTTTCAGTTTGCCGCCGCCACGGGCAAATCCTTGGGCGTGTATGGCAAGCCCATTTTCTTCAACACCGCCTTGAAACGCGGGTCATCCTTGTAACGCAGAAACAAGGGATCGTAACGCAGTTGCTGGATGCCGGCGTCGCGATTGACCCAAGCGCGGTCCAGCCATTTGAACGTGTTGTCCGGATCGCGGCGCACTGCATACACCTCGGCGATCTGGTAAGCCGAACCACCCGCCTCCTTGTCGATCAAGATCTTCAATGCGGTATCGGCAGCGGTGCGATCGGTGCCGATCTGTAAAGCCAACGCCATGGCAACCTCCCGCCAGGGACCTGCTGGTTCCTGTTGTGCAGCGGCCAGCGCGGCTGCAGCGTCACCACGCAGGACTTCGATGATCGCCAGTTGCTGATGGAATTCGGCCGCTTCCGGTCGCAGTGCAATCGCCAGTCGGATCGCCTGCTCGCCCTCATCGAAGCGTCCGAGCGTCACCAAATATTGGGAAAGAAAATCGTAGTCGCCTGCAGCCAGCGGGTCAGTGGTTAGCGCCTTCCGGGTCAGGTTGATGGCTTGCGGCAACTGTCCAAGCGTCGCCAGTACGCGCCCCAGGTTGTATTTCGCAATGCTATCGTTGGGCGCCAGCTGCAATGCGCGCCGAAATTCGGTCTCGGACCCGTACCAGTCGAACTTTGCATTGAGCAGCAACCAGCCGTGCGCAGTGTGGGCCGCCGCCAGATCCGGCGCAAGTTTCAGCGCGGTATCCACTGCCGCGCGTGCCTTAGCATTGGCCTGTCGCGCAGGCGCCCCGCCGAGGAATCTGGATGCCAGGTCCGTCCATTCGGATGACAGACCCGCATAGGCGCGCGCAAAGCGGGGATCCAGTTCGACCGCCCGGGTGTAAAAAGCGATGGCCTTGCGGGTATCAGCCTCGGTTTGCAGTGCATCGTAAGCGTTACCTTGCAGGTAAGCGTTATAGGCCGCGAGATTGCCGCTGGGCGGACGATCGCTCTGCACCACCGCGCCGGGCGCAGTCAGCAACTTGGCTTGCAAGGCATCGGCGACGGAATGGGTGATGTCGTCCTGCAGCGCGAATAGATCCTTGTATGGGCGGTCGTAGCGCTGCGACCACAGCGTGCTCCCGTCGGTGGCATTCACCAGTTCCGCATTGATGCGCACTTCATTGCCGGCACGCTGCACGCTGCCTTCCAGCAGGTGCGCCACGCCGAGTTTCTCACCGATCCTGGCGCTGCTCTCGGCGCTGTTGCGAAATTGAAACGAAGAATCGCGGCTGATTACTTTCAGGCCCGCGAATTGCGACAGCGCCGTAATTAAATCTTCCGATAACCCATCCGAGAAATACTGCTGGTTTTTGTCATCGCTTTCATTGACAAACGGCAGCACCGCCACGGACTTGGCCGGGATGGTGGTGGCAGCTGATGGTACGGCAGCGGCTGGTGCCACTTTGGCTACATTTTGCTCTGCAGCCAGACGTTCCGCATGCCGTTCTGAAAAACGCCAAGCATAGAAACTGGAGACCACCACCGCCCCAATAACGATGGGTGTGATGATGGCTCCGAGTTTCCAGCGCCGCTTCTGCCAGCCAGTCTGATAAGCAGGATCCGCGGGTTTGACCAGCAGCCACGCGAGCACGATCGCCACCGGAAAACCCGCAATCAAAATGATGATGACCGCCGGCACCGCCGCCGACCAGCCGAAATACGGAAAAGCGCGGGCCACCACCTGGATCAGCACCGCGATGGTCGCGCCATACCACGCCGCCACCCGATAGATATGGTGCTGCTTCAGCCGCGCGAAAAAACTTGGTTGTTGATCAGCCATGGAACCCCTGTTGATGGCGCCAAATTATAACGGGCGGTGGGCCATGTGGGAGCACAGCATGCACGGACAGGCGCCACGGCGAAACCATACGCAGGTCGCGGGCATGGCCCGCTCTTACGGTGATCAATCAATTGCAGGAGCGGCATTCCCGCCGTGATTCGAACAATTGCGCGTCCCATGCGCTCCTTACCGGGTGGCAGCAGTGCGAGGAGTTACGAGCAAGACAGCCTTAACGCGCAGCTTTGCGTGCCGCCAGCTGCGCCACCATCGCCCGCATGGCGGCCTGGGTTTCGGCGCTGAACCAGACGTTCATCAGGTCCGCATGACTACGGTCGCCGTGTTCAGAGAACAAAGCGACAAGGTCGGCACGCGCAAGTTTGCGGGTGGCCGCCACTGCCTGCGGCGGAAGTACCAACAGACTCCGGCACCATTCGAGTGCCGCGGGAATCACCTGCTCCACCGGCAACACTTGATCTACCAGACCGATGCGCTGGGCTTCGTCGGGCGATATTAACAGTCCATGCAGACACAGGCGTTCGGCCTGGCGCACGCCGACCAAGCGCTTGAGCGCCGCATGAATCACCGCCGGCACCGGCAGGCCCACGCGCACTTCGTTCAGGCCGATCTTGAAATCGCCCTGCGCGGCGATGCGCGTGTCGCAGAAAATCGCCAGCACCGCGCCGCCTGCCGGACTGTGGCCGGTGATGGCCGCGGCAATCGGCAACGGCGAGAGCGCAATCGCGCGCAGCAACTCGATGAATTCCCGCCAGAACTCGCTCATCGCCGAATGCTCCAGCTTGAGCAGCGCCGGTACATCCAGCCCCGCCGAGAACATGCCTTCGGCGCCCGACAACAGCAATGCGCGTGCGCCGTGGCGAGATGCAGACTCCAGTGCCTCGTGCAGCACGTGCACCAGCTCGGGATCGAGCGCATTCGCCGGCGGATGGTCCAGGCGCAATTCCAGTATGTCCTGGTGTTCAATTTTCATCAGCATTGCCGTCTCCTTGATTCGCATCGTGAGTGTCAATCAGCTCACGCACCACGCTGGTCGCGTAAGCGCCTGCCGGCAGGGAAAATCCCAGCTTGAGCGTGTCCCCGTCCAGGGACTGCCAGCTCAAATCGTGTAGCGGCAGGCGCAAGCTGCGCCGTGCGGCCTCCAGCCCAGCCGCACCCAGTCCGTGCGCCAGTCCCGCATATTCAGTTGCGATACCGGTCTCCAGTACTTGTACTTGGCCGGATACGCGGCTCTCTCCCCTGCCCCACAAGGGGCCGGTGGGATGCAGATCGCCGGATGCGCAACGTGCCCTCAGCGCTTCGTCCACGCAGGCTGCCTGAAAAATGCTGTGACTGCCGTCGAGCATGCACACTTCGCCCGGCAGGATTGTATTCCACGTTGCCTCCGCCACCCGCCGGGATAACACGGCGTTGAATATCAAACTGCGCGCAGCCGACAATAGCAGGCCGCGCAGTTTGCGGTCGCGCACGCTGCGCGGATCCATAAACATTTTTTCAGCCGCGCCGATATTGGCGCCGTCACGGCCAAAGCGCTGCGGGCCGAAATAGTTGGGCACGCCTTGTTCCCGGATAATCCGCAAGCGGGGTTCCAGCTCATCCGGCGGCGCAGACAGCTCGCGCAATACCAGTTCGAAACGGTTGCCTTGGAGTGCGCCGGTACGCAGCTTGCGACCGTGGCGTGCGGCCGACAACACGCGGAATTCCGGATTTGCCAAGGCTTGCCAGTCCGGTTCCGGATGTTTGCCGAGCCACAGGCTGAAATGCTGAATGGCGACCGCATGCCGATCCTTGATGCCGGCAAAACTCACGTCGCGCGGAGGGATTCCGGCGTAACGCGCCAGCTCGCGCGCCACCCACAAGGTATTGGCAGAGCGCTTTTCCACTTTGACGAGCAGGTGCTCGCCCGCGCCATCCGCCTCGAAGCCCAGCACTTCCTCGACCTGAAAATCTTCCGGCGATGCACGCAGCCGGCCGTGCGCCACGACCGGGCTGTGAGCACGCGCCCATTCAGGCAGAGCTCCCATACTCACTCAGGCTTTTTCGGAAGCAGTGCCCACCAAAGCGACAGCCTGCACCGCGAGCCCTTCACCGCGGCCGATATAACCCAAGCCTTCAGTGGTGGTAGCTTTGACGTTGACGCAATCCTGCGGCAGTTTCAGGTCCGCGGCCAGATTGGCGCACATGGCGGGTATGTGCGGCGCCATCTTCGGCGCCTGCGCCAGGATGGTGGCGTCCACCTGCAAGGGCTTCAGCCCGCGTTGTGCCAAGAGCGCGACAACCTGCGCGAGCAGCTTGCGGCTGTCAGCACCGCGCCATTGGGGATCAGTGTCGGGGAAATGCCGGCCGATGTCGCCGAGCGCGGCGGCGCCCAAGAGTGCATCACAGACCGCATGCAGCAACACGTCACCGTCGGAATGTGCCTTCAGGCCAAGCGTGTGCGCGATGCGCACGCCACCCAGAATGATTTGATTTCCGGGGCCGAAGGCGTGCACGTCGAAACCGTGGCCGATTCTCATGCTGGGCTCCGTGCCTGGCTCTTCAGGATCGCTTCGGCTAGGGCGAGGTCGGAAGCCCGCGTGATCTTGATGTTGTCGCTGCGGCCCTCGACCACGCTTACGCGATCGGGGTGCAGGGCTTCGACGGCGGCGGATTCATCCGTAGGCGCATGCCCGGCAGCCAGCGCAGACTCCAAGGCTTCATTTAGTAGGCCATAACGAAACATCTGCGGCGTGAACGCGCGCCACAGACTGCTGCGATCCGGGGTGTCATGAATCATATGCGCATCATCTACATGCTTAACGGTGTCGCTGAGCGGTGCGGCCAGAATCCCGCCCACCGGATCCTGTTCCAGGGTCTGCATCAACTTGTCCAGATCTTCGGCATGCAGGCAGGGGCGCACCGCATCGTGTACCAGCACCCAGTCATCCGTGCGCAGTTCGTCCCGCAGGCTGTGCAAGGCGTTCAGCACCGAATGCGCGCGCTCTTTGCCGCCCTGCGTGATGCGCAACGGTTTGCCGGATGCACGCGGGTGATGCCGTTGCCACCAAGTATCGTCCGCGGCTATCGCCACCGTGACCCCGGCGATGCGCGCATGCGCAAGAAAGCATTTCAATACATGCTCGATGACCGCGCATCCTGCAAGCGGCAGGTATTGCTTGGGAACCTCGCCGCCCATGCGTACCCCGCGGCCCGCGGCCGGAATGACGGCCCAGAATCGCGGCGTGCCCGACATGCCGTCAATGCGTGGCCGCGGGCGGCGCCGGTACACGGACAATCTGATAGAAGTTTTCGCCTTGCTTGATCATGCCGAGGTCGCTGCGCGCCTGCTCCTCGACTGCTGCCTGGCCTTGCTTCAGGTCTTTGACTTGCGCAGCCAGCTCCTGATTGCGCCGTGACAACTGCGTATTCTGCGACTGTTGCGTCACGACCTGCTGCTGCAGCGTGGAGGCATCGTGCATATTGCCTACGCCGAACCACAGCTGATATTGCAGCAGCAACAGCAGCAACAGGAGGATCAACGGCAACAGGAACTTGAGTTGCAGCCCGTGCGGTTTCATGTGCGCCGACCCATCCTCGAGGAAAATGCCGCCCAACCATGATAGCGCGCCCGGCGGCCGAGCGACTCCTGGATTCTCAATAACTGGTTATATTTCGCGAGGCGCTCGGAGCGCGACAGCGAACCGGTCTTGATCTGGGTGGCGCGGCTGCCGACCGCCAGGTCTGCGATGCTGGTGTCCTCGGTTTCGCCCGAGCGGTGCGAAATCACCGCCGTGTAGCCGGCCTCCACGGCCATATTGATGGCCGCCAGAGTTTCGCTGAGCGTGCCGATCTGGTTCACCTTGATGAGGATGGAATTGGCCGCGCCGTCCTCGATGCCGCGCTTGAGAATTCGGGTGTTGGTGACAAAGATGTCGTCGCCCACGAGCTGCACGCGCGCGCCCAATTTCTGGGTCAAGAGTTTCCAGCCTTCCCAGTCATTCTCCGCCATGCCATCTTCGATACTGATGATCGGATAGCGGTCCACAAGCCGCGCCAGGTAATCGGTGAACTCGCTGGCGTTGTATTGCCGCTGTTCCGATTCCAGATGATAACGGCCATCCTTGTAGAACTCGCTGCTGGCAGCGTCCAGCCCGAGGTAGATATCTTTGCCGGGCGTATAACCGGCGCGTCCGATAGCTTCCATGATGACTTCGAACGCCGCCTCGTTGGACGGCAGGTCCGGCGCAAAACCGCCTTCGTCGCCGACTGCGGTAGATAAACCTCGTTCGTGCAACACTTTCTTGAGCGTGTGGAACACTTCCGCACCATAGCGCAAGGCCTCGGCAAAGCTCGGCGCACCCATCGGCAGGATCATGAACTCCTGCAGATCCACGCTGTTGTCGGCATGCGCGCCGCCATTGATGATGTTCATCTGCGGCACCGGCAGTGCCATAGCGCGCTCGCCGCCCAGCCAGCGGTACAGCGGCATCTCGTGTTCGCGCGACGCAGCGCGTGCTGCCGCCAGCGACACGCCGAGAATCGCGTTGGCACCAAGCCGTGATTTGTTTTCGGTACCGTCGAGATCAAGCAAGGCGCGGTCCAGTTTTTCCTGGTTCTCGACCTGCATGTCGCGTACGCGACGCAGGATTTCGCCTTTTACGTTGGCGACCGCCTTGAGCACACCCTTGCCACCGTAGCGCTTGAGATCGCCGTCGCGCAGTTCCACTGCTTCGCGCGAACCCGTGGAGGCACCGGATGGTACTGCCGCACGACCCACAGTGCCTGAATCCAGGATTACATCCACTTCCACCGTCGGGTTGCCACGCGAGTCCAGGATTTCGCGCGCGCGCAGGTCGGCGATTTTGGTCATGTTTAACTAATTTCCATTGGTACCCGTCGCTGTCGCGAAAGCGTGTGCCCGGGTTTTAAAACTGGATTCGCGTTTTCGCGGGATTGACGATGAAGGTGATTCATAACGTATTCTCGATGGACACGCGTCGTTTGACTGTCGTGTCCAGTTCCCTGAGCGTTTCCAATAATCCAGCCATGAGTTTCAGCGGCCAGGAATTGGGGCCGTCGCAGAGCGCCTTATCTGGATCGGGATGAGTTTCCATGAAGATGCCAGCAACACCGGCACCAATCGCCGCGCGCGCCAGCACGGGGATGAACTCACGCTGGCCGCCGGAGCTCGCCCCCTGACCGCCCGGCAACTGCACCGAGTGGGTAGCATCGAACACCACCGGACAACCGGTGTTGCGCATCACCGCGATTCCGCGCATGTCCACCACCAGATTGTTGTAGCCAAAGGAAAAACCACGCTCGCACACCAGGATCTGCTGGTTGCCTACCGCACGCGCTTTTTCCACCACCTTGCTCATTTCCCAGGGTGACAGGAACTGACCCTTCTTGATGTTGAGCGGTTTGCCGGCGCGCGCAGCGCGCTGGATGAAATTGGTCTGGCGGCAGAGAAACGCGGGCGTCTGCACCACATCCACCACTGCGGCCACTTCTTCGATGGGCGTGTCTTCGTGCACGTCGGTGAGCACGGGCACGCCAACGTGCTTTTGCACTTTGGCGAGAATCTTCAGACCCTCCTGTATGCCGGGCCCGCGATAGCTTTTCCCCGAAGTGCGGTTAGCCTTGTCGAAGGAGCCTTTGAAAATGTAGGGAATTTTCAGACGCTGCGTGACTTCCTTGAGATGACCGGCGACATCCAGCGCCAGTTGCTCGCTTTCCAGCGTGTCGGGTCCGGCAATCAGAAAGAAAGGCTGGTTGTTTCCGGCTTCAAAACCGCAAAGCTTCATGCGCGTACCGTTTTGAGTGCCGGCTGCACAGCGGCATATTCGCGCGCCGCGCGGATAAATCCGGTAAACAATGGATGGCCATCGCGCGGCGTGGAGGTGAACTCGGGATGGAATTGCGAGGCGATGAAGAACGGATGGCCTGGCAACTCAATCATCTCCACCAGCTTGTCCACGGAAAACCCCGAAAACACCATGCCTTTCTTTTCCAGCGTCTCCAGATAATTGTTGTTGAATTCGTAACGGTGGCGATGGCGCTCCATGATAATGTCCTTGCCATACACCTTATGCGTTAGCGTGCCGGGCTTAAGGTGTGCGGCCTGCGCGCCGAGGCGCATGGTGCCGCCCAAATCGGATTTTGCATCGCGGGTTTCAGTCTGGCCGCCGCGGTCCTGCCATTCGGTAATCAAGGCAATCACCGGATGTCCTGTGCGCGGTGCAAATTCAGTGCTATGCGCGTCCTTGAAACCGGCAACATGACGCGCAAACTCGATCACTGCAACCTGCAGGCCGAGACAGATGCCAAGATACGGAATGTTGTGTTCGCGTGCGTAGCCGGCGGCGGCAATCTTGCCCTCGATGCCGCGCTCGCCGAAACCGCCCGGCACCAGGATGGCGTCCATCCCTTGCAGCAGCTGTGTGCCGCGTATCGCCACTTCTTCGGAATCCACGTAGTGAATCTTGACCTCGGTGTGCGTGTGGATGCCGGCGTGCTTGAGCGCCTCGTTGAGCGACATGTAGGCGTCCACCAGGTTCACGTACTTGCCGACCATGGCGACGTTTACGCTGGCCTCGGGATTGGCCTTGGCTTCCACCACGCGCCGCCATTCACTTAGATTGGCCGCACGTGCGTTCACGCGCAGCATGTCCACCACGATGTCGTCCAGGCCCTGTTGATGCAGGATCAGTGGAATCTTGTAGATGTCGTCGGCGTCCGGCGCCGAAATCACCGCGCGCTCTTCCACGTTGGTGAAGAGCGCGATCTTGCGACGCGCCTCTTCGGGCAACGGTTTGGCCGCGCGGCACAACAGGATGTCCGGCTGGATGCCGATGGAGCGCAGTTCCTTGACCGAGTGCTGCGTGGGCTTGGTCTTGGTTTCGCCGGAAGTCGGAATGTAGGGCACCAGCGTCAGGTGCATGTACACGCACTTGCCGCGGCCCATCTCGATGCCCATCTGGCGGATGGCCTCGAGGAACGGCAGCGATTCAATGTCACCCACGGTGCCGCCGATTTCCACCATGCAGATATCGACGTTGTCGGCACCCTCGCGGATGCAGCGCTTGATTTCATCGGTGATGTGCGGAATCACCTGCACCGTACCGCCCAGGTAATCGCCGTGACGCTCTTTGCGGATCACGTTCTCGTAGATGCGGCCGGTGGTGAAATTGTTGCTGCGCCCCATGCGCGCGCGCACGAAGCGTTCGTAGTGGCCGAGATCCAGGTCGGTCTCGGCGCCATCCTCGGTGACGAATACTTCGCCGTGCTGAAACGGGCTCATGGTGCCTGGATCCACGTTGATGTAGGGATCCAGCTTGACCATGGTGACTTTAAGGCCGCGGGCTTCTAGCAAGGCGCCCAGCGAGGCGGAGGCGATGCCTTTCCCCAAGGAGGAAACCACACCGCCGGTGACGAAAACAAAATGAGGCATCGACACTCCCGATGCGGCGCCGAAGCGGCACTGCGAATCGGGATGACAGGGTAGCAGAATCGAGCGCTTGAATGAAGCCGCGACGCGTGCAGCCTTGCCCTACTCGGATGATTACTGCAACGGTGGATGCCCGTGCCAGTGAATGCGCAACCCGGGCTCGTGCCGGCCGGCGGCAAACGGAGCACAAACGAACAGGCCAGCCACAGCGGCCAGCTCCTCGCCGGCATAAATCAGCGGCAAGCATTCGCGCATCCACGGCAGCACCGCGAATTCCTGCAGCCATTTCTTCAACGGTCGGCGATGCGCGCGGCCAGCTGGGCGGCAAACCTCCCCGCCGGCACGAAACCGGACACGCAAGCCATCCTCGGGACAGGCCGCGGCCTTCAGGCCCTCACCTTCCGCGGCCTGTAGTTGCAGGCTTCCCAGCCCCATGCCCAGGTCCTGGGCATGCCCGGGAAGCAGCCGGAACTCCCCGGCCGGCGCCTCGGGCAACGGAGCCAGGGCGTAGAGCCGCTGGCGGTAGCGGCGCAGTTCCGCGCCCTCCCAGCTTAAGCAGGGATTGCGATCCGCACCCGCGGCCAGGACTTCGGCAAACACCTGCTCCAGCTTGCGGGCCGGGGGCAACGGCAGTTCCAGCTTCTCCAGCCAGTAGCGCAGCAAGTTCTTGACTCGCGGCACACCCAGCTTGCGCAAACTCACGACCGCGAGTGTCTGCCCGTCGCCCGAGGCGCACTGCTTCCAGTCCTCTGCCGCCTGCCCGATCAGCAGTTCCAGTGCTTCACCGCAATGACGCGCGCCGCGGCTCACGGTTTCCGCCGCTGCCGGCCAACGCTGCTTCAGCGGCGGCAGGATCACATGACGCAAGTAATTACGGTCAAAACGCGTGTCGGCGTTGCTGGGATCTTCCAGCCAATCGAAGCGCTGCTGCTCCGCCCATTTCCGCAATTCCTCACGCGAAAAGCCGAGCAGCGGCCGCGCCATCTGTGCGGCGCCGCAGTCCGCCAGCATCGGCATGGCCGCCAGGCCGCGCAAGCCTGCGCCGCGCAGCGCCTGCAGCAGGAAAGTCTCCAGCTGGTCGTCCTGATGATGCGCCAGCAGCAGCAGGTCCCCGGCACCCAGCAAGGCGCGGTAACTCGCGTAACGCGCGGTGCGCGCCACGGCTTCGAGACTTTCGCCCTTGGCCGGACTGACTTCAACTCCGCGGCACTCGAGCGGCACGCGCAACTGCGCGCAGCAGCGTTCGCAATGCTGCTGCCAGGCATCGGAATCGGAATGAATATGATGATTGATATGCAGGGCGCGCAGTTCGCCCGCCAGCGCGGACTTCTGCTGCGCCAGCGCCTGCAACAGCACACTGGAATCCAGCCCGCCGCTGTAGGCCACCCAATAGCGCTGCGCGGCCGGAAGGCCGCGCAGCAGGTTCAACAACTTGTCCGGATCGAAGCCCACGGCGTAAACGCGACTGCCCGCTTCACTCCTTGAACGTGCCGAAGGAAGTGAAACGTTTGTAACGCGCCTCCAGCAGTTCGTCAATGGATACGTGTTCCAGCCGGCTGAGGTTGTCCACCAGGGCTTTCTTGACGGTGGCGGCCGTGGCATCCACGTTGCGGTGCGCGCCGCCCAGCGGTTCCTTGAGCACCGCGTCCACCAGACCCAGACTCTTGAGGCGCTCGGCGGTGATGCCCATGGCCTCGGCCGCATCGCTGGCCTTGTCGGCGCTCTTCCACAGGATCGAGGCGCAGCCCTCGGGCGAAATCACCGAGTAAATGCTGTACTGCAGCATGAGCACGCGATCGCCGACGCCGATGGCGAGCGCGCCGCCGGAACCGCCTTCGCCGATCACCGTGGCGATGATCGGCACGCGCAGCGTGGACATTTCAAACAGATTGTGGGCGATGGCCTCCGACTGGCCGCGCTCTTCGGCGCCCACGCCCGGGTAGGCGCCGGGCGTATCAATGAAAGTCATCAGCGGCAGGCGCATGCGTTCGGCCAGCTTCATGATGCGCAAAGCCTTGCGATAACCTTCGGGCCGCGGCATGCCGAAATTGCGCCGGACTTTCTCCTTGGTGTCGCGGCCCTTCTGCTCGCCGATGACGGCCACCGGCCGGCTGTCGAGGCGCGCCACGCCCGCCACGATCGCCGCATCATCGCCGAACGTGCGGTCGCCGTGCAGTTCCTCGAAATCAGTGAAGATGCGCGAGAGGTAATCCAGCGTGTAGGGCCGCAGCGGATGGCGCGCCAGCTGGGCCACCTGCCAGGCACTGAGGCTCGAGAAGATAGTTTCGGTGAGGATGCGGCTCTTGGCCTGCAGCCGCTCGATCTCGTCGGTGATGCTGACGGCGGACTCATCGCCCACGAAGCGCAGTTCCTCGATCTTGGCTTCGAGCTCGGCGATCGGCTGTTCAAACTCGAGGAAATTGAGATTCATCTTGGCGGCAAGGCCTCCCGGGGATAGCGAACATTACCGGCTGGCTTGCCGGCCGGCAACTCCCCGCTCTGCACGGCGCAAGGCTCCGGACGGCGGCGCGCGCGGCGGGCAGGGCTCAAGCGCTGGCCCTTTCGTTGGCCGGGTCCATGGGGCGGGAACCGTAATGCAGCCTGGCCTTGCCGGGACCCAGCCAGGTCTCCAGCCCGCGCATCAGCATTTCTGCCGGATGCACCCGCCAGCGATCGCCTAGAAACACCGGCACGCTGGCCTGCGTGTCCGCATAACACACCCATACCGCGCAGCGCCCGCCGAGATGCGGCTTGAGCGTCTCCTGCAGCCGCCGGGGAAAATCCGTCCCGGCTTGCCCGCTCCAGTCCACGTCCAGGCGGCGCACGTAGCGCTCGCGCAATTCGTCCACGCCATACATGTTCTTGACCGTGACGCGCCAGGCGTTGATGAACTCGTCGAAAGCCAGCCGGCCCTCGGCCACCACCACCCGGTCCTTGACCGCCAGCGTCCGGAAACGATTGAAGGTTTCCTCGAATAACGTGGCTTCCAGGCGGCCGCTGCGGTCATCGAGCGTCAGGCTGACGCGGCCCCCGCGACGGTGCATGTCCACCACCAGCCCCGCCACGATGACGTTGCGCGAACTGGCGAACATCTGACCCCGGTCGCCGGATGCGGGCGGCGTGGCCTCGGCGAGCTCGCCGAGCGGCGCACTGACCACATGCTGCAAGTCCGCGGCATAGCGCGCCACCGGATGGCCGGTGAGGTACAAGCCCAGGGTTTCGCGCTCACCGCGCAGGCGTTCATCCTCCTCCCAGTCCGGCTGATCCGCCGCCAATTGCGGCGCAGGCATGCGCGCCGCGGCGGCGCCCAGACCAAAGAGGTCATCCTGTCCGGCGGCGTGCGCGCGGCTGCCCTGATCGGCCGCCGCCAGCGCTTGTGGCAGCCGCGCCATGAGCGTGGCGCGGTTGGCCGCGAGCGTGTCGAGCGCGCCCGCGCGAATCAGCGCCTCGAGCACGCGCCGGTTGGCTTTCTGCAAATCAATGCGGCGGCAAAGATCTTCCAGGCTGCGGTAATCGCCGTGCTCGCGGCGTTCCGCCAGAACGCCTTCGATCGCGGCCAGACCCACGCCCTTGATGGCGCCCAGGCCGTAGCGGATGCTGCGCTCATCCGCGACCGTGAACAGGTATTCGGAGCGATTGATGTCCGGCGGCAGGATGGCGAGCTGCATGTTGCGGCATTCATCGATAAGCGTCACCACCTTGTCGGTGTGGTCCATGTCGGAGGACAGCACCGCCGCCATGAACGCCGCCGGATAGTGCGCCTTGAGCCAGGCGGTCTGGTAGGTCAGCATGGCGTAGGCCGCGGAATGCGACTTGTTGAATCCGTAGCCCGCGAATTTCTCCATCAAATCGAAAATGTGCGTCGCCCGATGCGGCTCGACGCCGCGCGCCACCGCGCCCTTCACAAACACCTCGCGCTGCTCGGCCATTTCTTCGGGCTTCTTCTTGCCCATGGCGCGCCGCAGCAGGTCGGCGCTGCCGAGCGAATAGCCGGCGAGCGTCTGGGCAATCTGCATGACCTGCTCCTGGTAGAGGATCACGCCGTAGGTCGGCTTGAGGACGGGCTCGAGTTTGGGATGCAGGTAATCCACCCGCGCCTTACCGTGCTTGCGCTCGATGAAATCGTCCACCATATGCATCGGGCCAGGGCGGAACAGCGCCTCCAGCGCCACGATGTCCTCGAAGCGGTCCGGCTTGAGCTTGCGGATCAGGTCCTTCATGCCACGCGACTCAAACTGGAACACCGCCGTCGTCTGGCAGCGCCGCAGCAGCTCGTAGGTCGCCGGATCGTCCATGGGCAGCGCGCCGATATCCACCGGCGGCTCGCCGCGGACCGCGCGCTCGCGGTTGATGATGTGCACCGCCCAGTCGATGATGGTGAGCGTGCGCAGGCCGAGAAAGTCGAACTTCACCAGTCCCACGGCCTCGACATCGTCCTTGTCGAACTGCGTGACCGGATGGCTGCCGCCGGCTTCGCAGTACAGCGGCATGAAGTCGGTAAGTTCCGAGGGCGCGATCACCACGCCACCCGCATGCTTGCCGGCGTTGCGCGCCAGGCCTTCGAGCGACTTCGCCAGATCAATCAACTGGCGCACATCGTCGTCTTCCTGATAGCGCTTGCGCAGTTCCGGTTCCTGGGTGAGCGCCTTGTCGAGCGTCATTTCCAGTTCGAAGGGAATCAGCTTGGCGATCTGGTCCACGTAGCCATAGCCGTGTCCCAGCACCCGGCCGACGTCGCGCACTACGGCACGCGCCGCCATGCTGCCGTAGGTGATGATTTGCGCCACCTGCCCGCGGCCGTAGCGTTCCGCTACATAGTCGATCACGCGGTCGCGGCCCTGCATGCAGAAATCCACGTCGAAGTCCGGCATCGATACACGCTCGGGATTGAGGAAGCGCTCGAACAGCAAATCGTGCTGCAAGGGATCGAGATCGGTGATGCCGAGCGCGTAAGCCACCAGCGAACCGGCCCCCGAGCCGCGGCCGGGACCGACGGGCACGCCGTGCTCGCGTGCCCAGCGGATGAAATCCGCCACGATCAGGAAGTAACCGGCAAAGCCCATGCGCAGGATCACCTCGAGTTCGCTTGCCAGGCGCTCGTGATATTGCCGGGAGCGCGACTCCTGGCCGGGATCGCCAGCAGCGGCCTGCAGCCGTTGCCCCAGCCCGGTTTCAGCCTGGGCACGCAGAAAGCCTTCGACATCCGTGCCGGCGGGTAGCGGATAGGCTGGCAGGTAACTTTTCCCCAGATGCAGGCTGAAATTGCAGCGCTGCGCGATCTCCACGGTGTTTTCCAGGGCTTCGGGCAAATCCGCGAACAAGCGCTGCATTTCCTCGGGACTGCGCAGGTACTGCTGTTCGCTGTAATGCCGCGGACGGCGGGGATCATTGAGTGTATGCCCCTGCTGGATGCAGACGCGGGCCTCGTGCGCGCCAAAATCCGCGGCGCGCAGGAAACGCACGTCGTTGGTGGCGACCACGGGCAGGCCGCTGCGCGCGGCCAGTTTCACCGCTGCGTGCAGCTGCTCTTCGTCGCCCTCGCGTCCGGTGCGCTGAATCTCCAAATAGAAACGTTGCGGGAACCAGCGTATCCACTCCTGCGCCAGCGCGAACGCCTGGGAATCGTGGCCGGCAAGCAAGGCACGGCCAATCTCGCCTTCGCGTGCACCGGACAAGGCAATCAAGCCCTCGCAGTGCGCCGCGAGCCAGGCGCGTTCCAGCGTGGGCAAGCCGCGCTGCTGGCCCTCGAGGTAACTGCGGGTGATGAGCCGCGACAAATTGCGATAGCCCGGCACATCACAGCACAGCAGCGTGAAATTCGAAACGCCGTCGCCGTCCCTGTCGCGCAAGCACAAATCCGCACCAATCAGCGGCTTGAGGCCGCCGGTTTCCGCGGCCTGCATGAATTTCACGAGTGCAAACACATTGCCCTGATCGGTCAACGCCACGGCCGGCATGCCGGAGGCGGCTACCGCCTGTACCAGCTCGGGAATGCGGATCACGCTGTCCACCAGCGAATACTCGCTGTGCAGGCGCAAATGCACGAAGCCCGGCATGGCACTCACCTCATTGCTCCAACAGGCGCCGCACCGGCGCGAAGGAACGCCGGTGGACGCGGCAAGGTCCGTACACTTCCAGCGCCTGCAGATGCGCGGAAGTCGGATAGCCCTTGTGCACCGCAAATCCGTAAACCGGAAATTCCGCATCCAGGCGGCACATGAGCGCATCGCGCTCAACCTTGGCGAGGATCGAGGCAGCGCTGATTGCCGGCACGCTGCGATCGCCCTGCACCACCGCCTGCGCCGGGCAGCCGAGCTCCGGGCACACATTGCCGTCCACCAGCACGCGTTCCGGCGCCACAGGCAAGGTCGTCACCGCGCGCTGCATGGCAAGCAAAGACGCCTGCAGGATGTTCATGCGATCAATCTCCACCGGGTCCGCCCAACCCACCGCCCAGGCGACGGCCAAGCCGCGGATTTCGACCGCGAGCGACTCGCGGCGTGCGGGTGTCAACAGTTTCGAGTCCCGCAGTCCGGAAATCCGCACCGCGACAGGCAAAATCACCGCCGCGGCCGCCACCGGCCCGGCGAGCGGCCCGCGGCCGGCCTCGTCCACTCCGGCCACCCAGCCTGCGTGCACACGATACATCACCGAGCTACTCCGGTTATGCGCTGCGCCGTGCCCGCCGACGTAGTGGACCGGTTCAGCAAATCCAGCACGGCGGCAGCAGCACGTTCATCCGCGCCCAGCCGCAAACCCTGTTCCAGCTCGGCAAAACTCTGCAGTTGGGCATCGCGCGCGCGCGCATCCTGCAGCAGCCGCAGCATGGCGCCCCCCAGATTCAGTGGTAGCGCGCGGTACTGCAGGAATTCCGGCACGACTTCGCGGCCCGCCAGCAGATTGGGCAGGGCCACGTGCTGAATACGCAGCAGGCCCAGCCCCTTGACCAGCGCATAGCTGCCCGCGGCCAGGCGGTAGGCCACCACCATCGGGCAACGCCATAGCATGGCCTCGAGCGTGGCGGTGCCGGAGGCGATCAGCGCGGCGTTGGCGGCGCCCAGAATCTCCCGGGCATGACCTTCAATCACGGTGAGTGGCAAATCCGGTGTCAGCATGCGCACCTGATTCTTGATGTAGCGGCCGAGCTCCGGCGAAGCCGCCGGCAGCACAAATTTGACCTCCGGCAAATGGTTGGTCAGCCACTGTGCGGTTTCCAGGAATATCGGCAACAGCCGCTCCACCTCGGTGAAACGGCTGCCCGGGAGCAGCGCCACCAGCCGTTCCCCGGCAGGCAAATGCAATGTTTTGCGCAAGGCGCCGCGGTCGAGGCTGCGCGGCGCACGGTCCGCGAGGGGATGCCCGACATACACCGCATGGAATCCGTGTGCCGCATACAGCGGCTGTTCAAACGGCAACAACGTGAGCACCAGATCTGCTGCCTTGCCGACCTTGAACACGCGGCGCGCGCGCCACGCCCAGATCGAAGGGCTGACGTAATGCACGGTGCGGATGCCGGCCTTGCGCAGCCGGCGTTCGAGGCCGAGATTGAAATCCGGCGCGTCAATGCCGATGAACAGGTCCGGCCGGCGCTGGAGAAAATGCCTGCGCAGCCCCCGTCGCAAACGCAACAGGCGCGGCAAGTGCGCCAGCACCTCGGTAATGCCCATCACCGCGAGCGCCTCGGCGTGCACCAGCGGCCGGCAACCGGCGGCAATCATCTCGGGTCCGGCTGCGCCCTCGAACTCGGCATCCGGCACGCGCGCGCGGATGGCGCGAATCAGGCCGGCTCCCAGATGGTCACCGGAAGCCTCACCCGCAATCATGCCAATTCGTAACATGTCCGGCTGCGCCCCGTTGCCCTGTTGCCGTTTCAGCGTGTGATGCTGCGCTCGCTCGCTTCCAGGAAGTTCACCAGACATGCGAGCTCGGGTTGCGTGGCGCTCAAGCTGCGCAATTGCTCCAGCGCCTCCTGCAGACGCAGCTGCGATCGGTACAACAGCCGATAAGCGTTTTTGATGTTGCGCAGCTGCGCAGCACCGAAGCCGCGACGCCGCAGGCCCTCGCTGTTGATGCCGCGCGGCTCCGCCGGCATGCCGGCAATCATCATGTAAGGCGGCACATCCCGGGCGAGATCCACATTCATGCCGGTAAAACTGTGCGCGCCGATGCGGCAAAACTGGTGCACCTTGGTGAAGCCGCCGAGAATCGCCCAATCCTCGATGCTCACGTGGCCGGCCAGCGTGGTGTTATTGGCCATGATGATGTTATCGCCCAGCTGGCAATCGTGCGCCACGTGCACGTAGGCCATGATCCAGTTGTCGCTGCCTATGCTGGTTTTGCCGCGATCCTGGGCCGTGCCGCGGTTGATGGTGACGAATTCAAAAAAGCTGTTGCGGTCGCCGATTTCCAGCCAGGTGGATTCTCCGTGGTATTTCTTGTCTTGGGGTATGCCGCCGATCGAGGCAAACTGGAAGATGCGGTTGTCGCGCCCGATGCGCGTCGGCCCCTGGATCACGGCGTGCGGTCCGATCACGCTGCCGGCGCCGATCTCGACCCCGGCCCCGATGACCGCGAACGCGCCGACCGTGACATCCGCCGCGAGCCGCGCGGAGGGGTCCACCGCGGCGCGCGGGTCAATCAAGCTTCATACTCCCGCGCCGCGCACATGAGATCGGCCTCCGCGGCCACTTGCCCGGCCACCTCGGCACGTGTCGCGAATTTCCACACGCCGCGTTTGTCCCACAGGTATTCCACATGCAGCAGCACCTGATCGCCGGGCTCCACCGGTTTCTTGAAACGCGCCTTGTCGATGCCCACGAAGTAGTAGAGCTCGTTCGGCCGGGGCGCATGCCCCAGACTGGCGAAGGCCAGCAGGCCGGTGGCCTGCGCCAGCGCCTCGAGAATCAATACGCCGGGCATCACCGGCCGCTGCGGGAAATGCCCGGGAAAAAACGGTTCATTGATGGTCACGTTCTTCACGGCCAGTAGCCGCTTGCCGGGCTCACACTCCAGCACCCGGTCCACCAGCAAAAACGGATAGCGGTGCGGCAGTTGCCGCAGGATGGCGTGGATATCGAGAAACGGTTCCTTTGACATCGTGCATCAATCCTTCATTTTTCGTTCAAGGTGTTCGAGGCGCCGCGCCAGCTCGTCCAGCTGCCGGATGCGCACGCTGTTCTTGCGCCACTGGGCGGCACGGTCCATGGGCGCGCTGCCCGAGTACACCCCGGGCTCGTTGATCGAGCGGCTCACCAGCGTCATCGCAGTGATCGTGACATCGTCGGCAATCTCGATGTGCCCCACGATGCCGGCCGCGCCGCCAATCATGCAGCGTTTGCCGATGTGTGCGCTGCCGGCAATCGCCACGCAGCCGGCAATCGCCGTGTGCTCGCCGATATGCACGTTATGCCCGATCTGGATCTGATTATCCAGCTTTACGCCGTTCCCGATCACGGTGTCTTCGAGCGCCCCGCGGTCAATGGTGGTATTGGCCCCGATTTCCACGTCGTCGCCGACGATCACCGAGCCCAATTGCGGCACTTTGACCCAGCGCTCGCCGTCGCGGGCGATGCCAAAACCATCGGCACCGATCACAGCCCCCGCATGGATCAGCCCGCGCTTGCCGATGCGCACGCGCTCCGCCAGCGTGACGTTGGCCACCAAACGCGTGTGTTCACCGACGCAGGCGGCGCGCATCACCACGCAGTTGGGGCCGACGGCCGCGCCGCTTTCAATCACCGCGGCTTCCTCAATCACCGCGCCGGGCGCAACCCAGGCATCGCCGGCAATTTTGGCGCCAGGATGCACGCGTGCGTCAGCATCCTGGCCACTGCGCGCCGGCGCGACGGGCATGAGCAACGCCGCGACACGCGCGTACGCCAAGTACGGATTTTGCACGGTTAACGCCGGCACCGGGCAGGCATCGGCATCGCCCGGCGCCAGAATCACCGCCGAGGCGCGGGTACTGCCGAGGAAACGCTTGTAATGCGGGTTGGAAAGAAAAGCGATACTGCCGGGGCCGGCATGCTCGAGGGTAGCGACCGCGTGCACGCGCACGCGGGCGTCGCCACGCAGCTGCGCACCGCAGATTTCCGCCAGTTCCGCAAGCGAATATTCCGCCGGCACGCGCAGCCCGGCCTCAGTTGCCGCCGCTGGCCGCCGCAGTGGCCGGTGTCTTGTAATCCTTCTGCAACTGCGCCAGCACCTGGTCGGTCACGTCCACGCTGCCGTCGGCGTACACAATCCCCAAACCGACAATCAGGTTGTATTGGTGCGCCTTGGCGAAGGCCTGCACCTCCTTCACCACGATCTGCTGAATGGTGCCAAGTTTCTGGTTCTGCCACTCGTTCAAATCCGCCTGGAAATCGCTTTCCTTGCGGCTCATGTCCTGTTGATCGGCATTCAGCTGGTTCTGCAGGCTCTGCAGCTGCGCGGCGCTCATCACCGAGCCATTGCGATTGATCTGGTCCTGCAGCGCCTTGATCTTGTTCTGCTGCGCCAGCAGCGCGTTGCGGCGGCTGCCGAACTTCTGCTGCATTTCCGCCTCCGCGGCCTTGGCCTGCGGCGATTCCTTCATCAATTCCTGCATGTTGACGACGCCAATCTTGAGATCCGCGGCCTGCGCCATGCCGGCGCCCAAAATCAGCGCCGCGGCGGCAAGCATCAGCAAGGAACGTGAAACACACTGCATATAAATCTCCGCTATCGGTCAGAAATAGGTACCGAGGGTGAACTGGAAGCGCTCCGTCAAGTCGCCGGGTTTGGGATTCAGCGGGAAAGCATAACTGAATTTCATGGCGCCGAGGGGCGTCAGGAAGGTCGCGGCCAGGCCCGCGGAAACCCGCAGCCGGCTCCAGCGGAAATCGCCGGGGTCGGCAAAGGCATTGCCCGCATCGATGAAAAAGGCCCAGCGGCTGGAGCCGGTACCGGCGGTACCGGACGTATCATCTGACTTGCCGAAATTCGGCAGGATCAGCTCGTTCTGCACCCAGACATCGGCACGGCCGCCAAACGGAAATCCATAGGAATCCTTGGGGCCCAGGGTGGCCACCTGCCAGCCACGCACAGTGTCGGCACCGCCCACGAAGAAATTCTTGTATGGCGGATAGGTGGCGGTCTTGCCGTAGGGCGCGCCGTAATCGGCCTCGCCGTTGATGCCGTAGATAAAGCCCTTGAACAGCGGGATGAAGGCCAGCTGCTGGTAGGTGAGTATGTAGTATTGCTGGTCGAAGCCCGGCAGTGCCGCGGTCAGGCTCAGCGTCTCCTGAGCGCCGCTGTTCGGGAAAATGATGCGGTCGCGGGTATCGCGGATATAACTTACCTTGGCCTCAAGCGTGTTGTACTGCAGCGCGGGATACGGACACAGGAAAAAGAATCCGCGCGCATCCGAACAGGCGCCCAGGGTATTGACTACCTTGCCGTTGGCCGGGTTGGAAATGAACGCCACGTATTGCTGCGATGACCCCGACTGGGTGAACAGCTCGTTGTGTGAATAGGTTCCCATGATCCCCCAGGCACTGAATTCCGTCAGCGGAATATTGAAGCCCACGCTGGCCCCGTAGGACTGGGTGGACAGCGGCGCGCTGTTGATGGTGATGGAGGAAGTCTGGCTCTGGAACAGGGAAAGCGTGCGGCTGATGCCGTCCACCGTCCAATACGGATCGGTGAAGCTGCCGGAATATTGGTGCCCGATGTAAGTGCGGCTGGCGTTGATTTCCAGGCGCTCGCCGGTCCCGAGGAAATTCGCGTTCACGATCTGGCCGCTCAGCACCAGCCCGCTCAGGCTGCCGTAGCCGACGCCCACCTGGGCGGTGCCTGCCGGACGTTCCGTGAGCGTGTAATTCACGTCCACCATGTCGCTGGTTCCGGGAACCGGCACAGTCTTGACCGTGGCGTTTTCCACCCATGGCAGGCGGTTGAGGCGCACCCGGGAACGCTCCACGTCCACGTTCGACAGCCAGGTGCCCTCGAACTGGCGCATCTCGCGGCGGAATACCACGTCGTCGGTCCCGGAGCCGCCGCTGAAATTGATGTGGCGTACATACACGCGCGGCCCGGGCTCAATGAAGAACGTCATCGCGACCAGCTTGTGCTGACGGTCAATGTCGGGCACGGGATTGACCTTGGCAAATCCGTAGCCATCCTCGCCCAGACGTTTCTGAATCAGGCTGGCGGTAGTCGTGGATCGCTGCAGGGAGAAGGTATCGCCGGGCTTGACCAGCACCAGTTTCTGCAAGACCGATTCCGGCACCACAAACTGGCCGGCAAGTTTCACATCCTTGATCTTGTAAATCTCACCTTCGGTAATGTTCACGGTGATATACACATTGGTGTGATCCGGCGAAATCGCGACCTGCGCCGAGTCCACCGTGAAATCCGCGTAACCCCGGTCCATGTAATAGGAACGCAAGGATTCGAGGTCGCCCACCAGTTTTTCGCGCGCGTATTCGTCGGAGCTGCCGAAGAAGGTCCAGAAGCTCGCCACCTTGAGCTTGAACACGTCGCGCAACTCGCTCTCCGTGAACGCGTGATTGCCGACGATGTCGATGGCCCGGATCTTGGCGGTGGCGCCCTCCTTGATCTTGACGGACACGTTGACGCGGTTCTCGCCGATATCGGTGATGGTCGGGGTGATGATTACCCCGTAGTGACCGTGACTGTAGTACTGATCGGTCAACTGCTGCAGGAACCCGTCCAGCGTCACGCGGTTGAAGATCTGGCCAGTGGACAGGCCCGCCTTGTTCAGGGTCTTGTCGAGGTCATCGCTCTTAATGAGCTTGTTGCCGGTCACCACGAAGCTGGCGATCGACGGGCGCTCGTGCACGATGATGATGAGCGTATTGCCGTCACGGCGCATGGCCACGTCGCGGAAAAAACCGGTCTTGTAGAGCGCGCGGATGGCGTCCTGGATGCGCGTGGCGTCTATCTGGTCGCCGATGTTGATGGGCAGGTAGTCGAAAATCGTGCCTTCGGAAATGCGCTGCAGCCCGACCACGTCGATTTTCTTGACCACAAACGACTGCTGCGCCCGGGCGGCGGGAGCGGCGAACACCAGGAACAGCAATGTTGCCAGGAAGATCCCGGTGCCTTTAAGCAGACCCACTCCGTCCTCCTTACCCAAACAGTCGCATGAGATCGTTGTAAACGGCAAAACCCAGCAGCAGCACGATCAGCGTCAAACCGATGCGCTGACCCGTCATCTCCGCCTGCGCGGACAAAGGCGAACCTTTGATCGCTTCCATGACGTAGTACAGTAGATGGCCGCCGTCCAGCACCGGAATCGGCAGCAGATTCAGCACCCCGAGGCTGATGCTTACGATGGCGAGAAACGCGAGAAACGGCAGTAAACCGCTCTCCGCCGTATAGCCAGCGTACTGCGCGATATCTATCGGCCCGCTCAGGTTGCGCAGTGAAACCTTGCCGATCACCATGTTCCAGGACGCGTCCAGCGTAAGCCAGGCGAGGCTGCCGGTGCGCATCAGGGCCTGGCCCAGAGCGGCCGCGGGATTATACCGTTGTTCCGCCGCCAAACGTTGGCGCACCCAGCCGGGATAGCCCAGCGCGGCGCCGATGTGGCCGACCGCTTTGCCCCCGATTTTCTGTTCCCCCACGTGTAGCGGCAGTTTCAGCTGCTGGTCGCCACGTTGCACCAGAAGCTCCAGGGTCTGGTTGGGCGCGGCCTGCAGGATTTGCACGAACTGGTCCGGGCCGGTCAGCACGGTGCTGCCCACCTTGAGAATGACATCGCCCGCTTTAAGTCCCGCCTGCCGGGCGGTGCCGTCCGCCGCCACCTGCTCGATCACCGGCGCGGCCTGCGGCTGCCATTGGCTCAACCCCAATCCGGGGATCAGCTTTCCCGGCTCGGTGAGCGCCCGGGTATCGCCGGCCTGCACCCGCAGTTGCTGCGTGGCATTTTGCGGAGTGCGCACCGTCACCGCGAGCTGCTGCCCCTGCATCACGCCCTCAAACAGGCGCACCAGCGCCGTGTCCCAGGTAGGCGTGGAGTGGCCATTGACCGCCACGATCTCGTCCTGCGGCTGGAAACCGGCAAGGGCGGCGGGTGAACCGGTACGGATTTCGCCCACAATCGGGCGGATGCCGGGCACGCCCACCACGAAAATCACCCAATATGCCAGCACCGCAAACAACAGGTTGAAAACCGGTCCGGCCAATACGATCGGAAAACGTTTGGCGAGCGGCTGGCGATTGAAGGCCAGGTGCTTTTCCGGCTCGGGGACCTCGCCTTCGCGCTCATCCAGAAATTTGTTGTAACCGCCCAGCGGTATCCACGCAATCACATACTCGGTGCTGTCGGGATTGCGTTGCCAGCGCCACAGCGGTTTGCCGAAACCCACCGAGAACCGCAACACCTTGACGCCCAGAAACCGCGCCACGATGAAATGTCCGAACTCGTGCACCGTCACAAGTACGCCGATGGCCACGATGAACGCCAGGATGCTGATGAGCACGTTCACGCGGGCTGCTCCATCAACTTCACGGCAAAATCCGTGGCCAGGCGGCGCGCACGCCGATCGCGCTCGAGCACCGCTTCGATGCTATCCACGGCCGCCAACGCACAACGCTGCAAAGTCTCGTCCACCACTTCCGCAATTGCCGTAAACCGCAATTTTCCGGAGAGGAATGCCTGTACCGAGATTTCGTTGGCGGCATTCAGCACCAGCGGCGCGCTGCCGCCCGCCTTGGCCGCTTCGATGGCCAGGCCCAGACAGGGAAACGCGCCGACGTCCGGCGGCTCAAAATCCAGGCGCGCCACGCTGAACAAATCCAGCGGTTCGATGCCCGCCTGGATGCGTTCCGGCCAGGCCAAACCGCAGGCAATGGGCGTGCGCATGTCCGGGTTGCCGAGCTGCGCCAGCACCGAGCCGTCCGCGTATTCCACCAGCGAGTGCACCACGCTTTGCGGATGCACCACGACCTCGATGCGCTCGGCCGGCAGATCGAACAGCCAGCGCGCCTCGTTGACCTCCAGGCCCTTGTTCATGAGCGTGGCGGAATCCACCGAAATCTTGCGGCCCATTTTCCAGCGCGGGTGCGCACAGGCCTGATCCGGCGTGACCGCGCGCCGCTGCTCGCGCGACCAGCCACGGAACGGTCCGCCCGAACAGGTCAGCAGCAGACGGCGCACGCCCGGCGGCTGCATGCCGGCACGGTAGCCGCCCGGCATGCACTGGAACAAGGCGTTGTGTTCACTGTCGATCGGCAGCAGCTCGGCGCCGTGATCGCGCACCGCCCGCATGAACAGTGCTCCGGTCATCACCAACGATTCCTTGTTGGCGAGCAGCACGCGCTTGCCGGCTTTGACCGCCGCCAGCGTCGCCAGCAGGCCGGCGGCGCCCACGATGGCGGCCATCACGTAATCGCACTCGGCGAGCGCCGCAACCTCTTCCAGCGCCCGCGCGCCGGCCAGCACTTCGGTTTTCTCTCCATGCTGCTTGAGCTTGGCGCGCAGCTCGCGGGCCGCGGCTTCCTCGACCATGACGGCATACCGCGGATGATGCGCCAGGCACTGCTGCAACAGCCGTTCGACGTCGCCGCGCGCCGTCAACGCCACCACCCGGTAGCGGTCCGGGTGACGCGCGAGCACGTCCAGGGTGCTGACGCCGATGCTGCCGGTGGCACCGAGTATCGTCACGCCTTTCATTGCATCCGCTCCAGAATCGCCAAACCCAGCCAGAAAACCGGCACCGCGGCGGTCAGGCTGTCGATCCGGTCCAGCACACCGCCGTGGCCGGGAAACAGCCGCCCGCTGTCCTTGCGCCCGGCTTGGCGCTTGAACAGGCTTTCGGAAAGATCACCCACGATGGACAGCCAGCCGGTAAACACACATATAAGGATAAGCGCGTAGCCGCTCGCGGGCAGCGCCCAGAATACGCCGACGAGCGCCACCGCCAGTAGCGCCAGCGTACCACCGCCGACACCCTCCCAGGTTTTACCGGGACTCACCGCGGGCGCGAGCTTGTGGCGGCCAAAGCCTCGTCCGGTGGCATAAGCGGCGATATCCGCTGCCCAGATCAGCACCAGCAGGAACAACAGCTTGACCCGGCCATCGACGCTGGCGTGCAAGGCGACGGTGGCAAGCCAGGAGGGTGCCAGTGTCAACAAACCGCAGCCCAATTTGAGCAGCACCGGAAATTGCCGGCGCCAGCAACAAATCCAGAAAAGCGCAAACAGCCACCAGCCCAGCGTCACCACGGCCGTGATCCACAACACCAGACTGTTCTGGTGCAGCGTCCAGAGCCAAACCAGGAGCACTGCCAACAACAGCGTAAATCCGGCATGCGCCCAGAGCGCGCGCAGGCCGCTCAAGCTGGCCCACTCCCACGCGCCCACCAAGGCCACCACGCCCGCCGCGAGTCCCAGCGCCCAGGTCGGCGCCCACCACACCAGCGCCACGACCGCCGGCACCAGGATCGCGGCGGTGAGAATGCGCAGCTTAAGCATGCCCGGGACTCTCGAGTTGTTCAGGCGTGCGCCCAAAGCGTCGCTGACGCTGGGTGTACCAGTTCAGCGCCTGCTGCAGCGCCACCGCATCGAAATCCGGCCACAACGTATCGGTGAAATACAACTCGGTATAGGCCAGCTGCCACAGCAGAAAATTGCTGATGCGCTGCTCGCCGCCGGTACGGATGAAGAGGTCCGGATCCGGCGATCCCGCCAGCGACAGCGCATTCGCTAAAAGCGGTTCGTCCAGTTCCTCGGGGCGCAGGCGCCCGGCAAGCACTTCGGACGCGAGCTGCCTCGCGGCCTGCAGCAGTTCCCAGCGGCCGCCATAGCCGGCGGCCACGTTCAGCCTCAGCCCGGTATTGTCGACCGTCAATTGCTCCGCCTTGTGCATGCCCTGTTGCAGAGCCGTTGAAAACTGCGCACGTGCACCGATGAAGCGGATACGCACCCGATTCTTGTGCAGTTCCGCGACTTCGCTCTCCAGCGCATTCATGAACAGGCCCATGAGACTGCCGACCTCCGGTGGCGGTCGCTGCCAGTTCTCGCTGCTGAAGGCAAACAAGGTGAGCGCGCCGATGCCGTGTTGCACGCAGCTCTCGATCACGCGCCGCGCGGCGCTCAGGCCGGCACGATGACCTGCCTGGCGCGGCAGCAGACGCCGCCGGGCCCAGCGGCCATTGCCATCCATGATGATGGCGATGTGACGTGGCAGACTGGAAGCTTCAGGCTCGCGCATGCGGCGGATTCCGGCATGTCGCGCCGCGGCTTCGGCGGCGCTCACACTTCCAGAAGTTCGCTTTCCTTGACCGCCAGAATCTTGTCGATGCCGGCAATATGCCGGTCGGTGAGCTTCTGAATGTCATCCTGGGTGCGGCGTTCCTGGTCCTCGCTGATCTTGCGGTCCTTGAGCTGGGTCTTGAGTTCCGTGTTGGCGTCGCGGCGGGCATTGCGGATGGCCACGCGCGCCCCTTCCGCCTCCTGGCGCGCCAGCTTGATGATTTCGCGGCGGCGTTCTTCCGTGAGCTGCGGCATGGGCACGCGAATGACGTTGCCGGCGGTGGCCGGCGTCAGGCCCAGGTCCGAAGTCATGATGGCCTTCTCGATCACCGGAATCATCTGCTTTTCCCAAGGCGTGATGCTGAGGGTGCGGGCATCCAGCGCATTCACGTTCGCCACCTGGTTGAGCGGGACTTCAGAGCCGTAGTAGGCCACCCGGATGTGGTCCAGCAGACTGGTATGGGCACGGCCGGTGCGCAGTCGGGCAAGCACGTCTTTGAGCGTGTCCGCGGCCTTCTGCATGCGCACATCGGCGCGCTTCTTCAAATCATCGGTCATGTTGAACCTCCATTATCCACCAGCGTACCCACATCCCCGGTGCCCATCACTATTCGCATCAGGTCGCCGGCACGGGTGAGATCGAAAATCCTCAGCGGAATGTTGTTGTCGCGGCACAGGACCACGGCGGTGGCATCCATGACCGCAAGCTTGTCGGTCAGCACCTGGTCATAGGTGATGTGCGCATAACGCTGCGCTTTGGGGTGTTTCTTGGGATCGGCGGCATACACGCCGTCCACCTTGGTGGCCTTGAGCAGCAGTTCACAGCCGGTCTCGATCGCGCGCAGCGCCGCCGCCGTATCGGTGGTGAAGAACGGATTGCCGGTGCCCGCCGCGAAGATGCACACCCGGCCTTTTTCCAGATGCCGCACTGCGCGCCGGCGGATGTAGTCCTCGCAAACCTCGTTGACGCTCAGGCCGGACATCACGCGCACGTACACGCCCAGGCGTTCGAGCGCGTCCTGCATCGCCAGGCTGTTCATGATGGTAGCCAGCATGCCCATGTGGTCCGCGGTGACCCGGTCCATACCGGCACGCGCCAGTCCCGCACCCCGGAAGATATTGCCGCCGCCGATGACCATGCCGATCTGCACGCCGAGTTCGTGCACCGCGCGCACCTCGTCGGCCAACTGCTTGATCACCGCGGGATCCACGCCGTAGTCGGCACCACCCATGAGGGCTTCACCGCTCAGCTTCAGGAGTATGCGCCGATGCGCCGGAGCCGGATTCGACATTGAACAGCCGCCACGCAGTGAAAGGATATGCAGAGCCCCGCACAGCGGGGCTCTTGGCGGAATTGTACCGTAAACCTGCGGCGGCCGGCGTCGCGCCGGTCGAAACGGCCTCAGGCGGTTTTCGCGGCTTGGGCTTTGACCTCGGCGGCGAAATCTTCCTGCTTCTTTTCGATGCCTTCGCCCACCTCGAAGCGTGCAAAACGCAACACTTGGGTTGCGTGGCGTGCCAGCAGCTCCTCGACCGTGATATCCGGTTCCTTGACGAAAGGCTGGCCCAGCAGGGTGATTTCTGCGAGGTACTTCTTGAGCCGGCCCTCGACCATTTTCTCGATGATGGCCGCGGGCTTGCCGCTGTCGGCCGATTGCGCGCGGATGATTTCACGCTCCTTGTCGAGCACCTCGGCCGGAACCTGCTCGGGACTCACGCACAGCGGACGGCTGGCCGCCACGTGCATGGCGATATCCCTGGCGAGCGCGGCATCGCCGCCCTGCATTTCCACCAGCACGCCGATGCGCACGCCGTGCAGATAACTGCCGAGTGTCGCGTGGCTCTGGAAGCAGGCGCTGCGCCGCAGACTCACGTTCTCGCCGACCTTCGCCACCAGCTCGCGCCGCGCGGTTTCCACGTCGGCGCCACTCGCGAGCTTCAGATTGCCGAGCGCTGTCGAATCCTGTGGCGCCTGATCGAGGATCGCCTGCGCCACTTGCGTGACGAAGGCCTTGAAATCCTCACCATTGGCGACGAAGTCGGTCTCGCAATTCACCTCGACCATGGCGACGGCACCTGCCGCATGCGCAATGGCAATCCGGCCTTCGGCCGCGACTCGGCCGGCTTTCTTGTCGGCCTTGGCCAGCCCCGCTTTGCGCATGTGCTCGACGGCCAGCTCCAGATCGCCTGCGGTTTCCATGAGCGCCTTCTTGCACTCCATCATGCCGGCGCCGGTGCGCTCGCGCAGTTCTTTGACCATTGAAGGGGAAATTGTCATGAATAATCCTGCAATCAACGTGAAATCCAAATAAAGCCGGCGCAACGCGCAGGCAGCGCGTGTTTACTCGCCTGCGTCCTCCGCCTTGTCCTTCTTGG
>JAGXAL010000187.1 GCA_018971605.1 Natronospirales bacterium
TCCACGTAGCGCGTGAGTACGGTGTCCAGGAGCTCGCGCGCTTCCGGCTCGTAGATATAATCCCAATGTGCCTGCAGCTCCGGATCCTCCATGCCTTGCACCGGCAGCAGCTGGCTCACCGTGGGCTGCTGGCGCATGGTGTTCACGAATACGTTGTTCACCAGGAACACGCGGTCCACCGCGCCCGCGCGGAAGGCATCGAGCATGATCTTGACCGTGCCCACCAGATCCTCGACGTGCGGCGTGTCGCCGAGGCGCGTGGCCTGGGCCAGCACTTTGCCGCCCACGTGCCGGAAAAACACCACCGCCTTGGCGCCGACGATGCAGAAATCCGCTTCCACATTCTTTTCGCGCCAGTCGCGCACCGCCACCAGCACTGTCTTGAACAGGTTGATGTTCAAGCCGCCGCACAGGCCGCGATCCGAGGCGATCACGATGAAGCCCACACGCGCAACCTCGCGTTCGACCATGAACGGATGGCGGTACTCGGGATTGGCTTTGGCCAGATGCCCGATGACCCGGCGCATTTTCTCCGCATACGGGCGCGAGGCCGACATGCGCGTCTGCACTTTGCGCATCTTGCTGGCCGCGACCATTTCCATGGCCTTGGTGATCTTCTGGGTGCTGCGGATGCTTTTGATCTGCGTCCGGATTTCTTTCGCGCCTGCCATATATCAGCTGTCTTTGTTTCCTTATCCCCTCTCCCCTTTCAGGGGAGAGGTTGGGTGAGGGGGGTAACCCCTCACTTTTATCTCTCCCCTTGAGAAGGGGAGAGAAAAAGATGAACGGTAACCATTAAGATCACCATGCCTGCGTTTTCTTGAATTCCTCGACCGCCTTCTTCAGGCTCTGCTCGATCTCGGGGTTGTAATCGCCGTTCTTGTTGATCTGCTCGCGCAACGCGGCGAAGTGCGCCTGGAAATAGCTGTGCATTGCGGCCTCGAAAGGCACCACTTTCTTCACATCCACATCGTCGAGGTAGCCTTCGTTCACCGCGTACAGCGACAGCGCCATGTCGGCGATGCTCAAGGGCGCGTACTGTTTCTGCTTCATCAGTTCGGTGACGCGCCGGCCGCGTTCCAGCTGCTTGCGCGTGACCTCATCCAAATCCGAAGCGAACTGCGCAAAGGCCGCGAGTTCGCGGAACTGCGCGAGCGCCAGCTTCACGCCGCCGCCGAGTTTCTTGATGATCTTGGTCTGGGCCGCGCCGCCCACGCGCGACACCGAGATGCCGGCGTTGATGGCGGGACGGATGCCGGAATTGAACAGGTCGGTCTCGAGGAAGATCTGGCCGTCGGTGATCGAGATCACGTTGGTGGGTACGAATGCCGAGACGTCGCCGGCCTGGGTCTCGATGATGGGCAGCGCGGTGAGCGAGCCGGTCTTGCCCTTGACCTTGCCTTCGGTGAATTTTTCCACGTAGGCGGCGTTGACGCGCGCGGCGCGCTCCAGCAGACGCGAGTGCAGGTAGAAGACGTCGCCCGGATAGGCCTCGCGTCCCGGCGGACGGCGCAGCAGCAGCGACACCTGGCGGTAAGCCCAAGCCTGCTTGGTCAAATCGTCGTACACGATGAGCGCATCCTGGCCGCGGTCGCGGAAGTACTCGCCCATGGCGCAGCCGGCGTAGGGCGCGATGTACTGCATGGCCGCGGATTCCGACGCCGACACCGCCACGATGCTGGTGTACTCCATGGCGCCGTGCTCTTC
>JAGXAL010000076.1 GCA_018971605.1 Natronospirales bacterium
GTGAGGCTTGGCCATATAACCCCAAGCGGTTTGCTGGGGCATGGCCGGTGTTTAATCGCATTGCGACATGCAAGGCGTCAACAACTTTTTCGAATTCACCGCGTGGGCGTCAAGATCCGCGCGACAGTGAAACGGTTTGCCTGGCGACACTGGCGAGTGGGTACCACCCGATCCCATCCCGAACTCGGAAGTGAAACTGCTCAGCGCCGATGATAGTGTGCGGTTTCCGCATGCGAAAGTAGGTCATCGCCAGGCTCTAAATACAAACCCCGATAGTCGAAAGACTGTCGGGGTTTTTCTTTATGGCGGTCTGGCGATACCGATATAAAACCATGCAGAAACCGCACGGCCATTTTGGATGGTGTGCGATCGCATCGCCGCGCTGTCCTGCGCGGCTTGCTTCTCGGCCCGCACATCCATGTGCGGGCGTTCGCCACTTCGCGGCTCACCCGCATGCGAAAGTGGGTCATCGTCGGGTGTGGAGCCGCGTGGCCTCAGCTTTCAATTTGGCGTGTTTTTCGACCAACTCAGCGTGTGTGAGGTGCGGGGCAGCACAACCTTCGACGGCCAACTTTCGCAATGAGTGGCCCTCAGTCATGCGGCCAGCCGCGATCTCTCGGTTGGTCACGACCATCAGCATTTCCATGGATACGTCGCCGCCACCCGGCGAGTCGAGACCAACTGTGCACTCTCGCACTATGAATATCTTGTAATCCTGAGCGCGCGCTGCTTTCAGTTTCTCAAGCAGCTCCGATTGGTCACCGCGCGCTGCAAGGTTACGCTCTACCAGGTCCATTGTCGCCTTAAAGATCGCGAGTACTTTGCCTCGCTGCTCGCTAGTTTCGGCAGCGTCGAATTCCCTTTGGATTTTCTGGCGCACATCGACTATGTCGATGTTCTTTGCCGTACCTAGCTCGCCGATAAGACTTTCAATGGACATGCCTACTAATCCTCTACCCTCGCCATTGATTCAGACGGACGCACTCGCTACGCGGCTCTTGGATACTGCTGGGGATTTTACGCGGATTTCACCTACATATCAGTTGGCGCGTTAATCTTATACATACTGGATCGGCTGCATGGTTTGATCGTCGCCAAAAAAGAAACCCAGCAGCACGTAACGTTTGCCGGCGGTGACCGGCACGACTTCGTGCAGCAGCGAGGAGGCAAATACCGTGGCGTCGCCGCGCGCCGCCTGATAAAGATTGGGACTGAACTCAGGGAACCGCAGTTGGCCGCCCTGGTAGTCGCCGGTGTTGAGGTGCAGCGTCATGGCGAAGCGCCGGTGCTGGGTGTCGCGCGATTCGTTGTCGCGATGCGGACGAAAGTAACCGCCGGTGTCGGCGTCGTAGCAAACCAGCTTGAACACTTCGTGCTGGGTGACCCGGTAATTGAAGCAGCGCTGGATTTCCGGCAGCACCCGGCGTGCCACTACTTCCTTGATGCGCTCCAGCCAGGGGCCGTCCTTGATATACACGTCGCGCCGCATTTTTACCGATGGGTCCTGACGCCAATACGCCTTGTCGCCTTCGATGTGGGCGGTGCCGGAAGGCTGGCCGCCCTGCTGTTCGAAATGCGCCATGAGCTCGGCGCACATGCCGGGTTCCATGACGCGCGGGACGAACAGCACCGGCGCCTGCTGGTCGACAATCTGCGCCGGGCGCGAGCTGTCCTGCTGGCAGGCGGCATGGAGCTGCCGCAGGAAATCCGCAAGCTTGCCGCCGCTGCGGTGTTCGAGGCGTTCGATGACGCGCATATTCGGATCCAGCGCGAATCCCGTCATCAAAGGCGCGTCCGCCGCTTGCGCCCCGAGCAGATGCGCGGCCAGCGCGCCGTCGTCCGCCAGCAGCGTCATGTCGCCGGACGCCGCGCCCCCAAGCACCGCACATTGTGCGATGCTGGCATGCAGCGTGATCACCCGGGTTATCGCGTTCCAGGCGGCGTCGTGCGCCAAGGTCTCAAGTGCTGTGCGCGTGTCCGGCGACTGCACATTTTCAATCATCAGCAAGGTCAGCGGCTGGCCGACTTGCAGGTCATAAAGCATCACGGTCTTGCCCGCCGCATTCGGGCGCTGAAAATCCGGGATGCGATCGCCGCGCACTAAACCAGAAATCATGAGCATCTCCTGCAAGCCTGTGGCGTGAAACTTTACCACCTGCAAGGCTGCCGCGGCAGACGCGCGCACGCGGCCAGTGCGGCCGGTTTTTGGTGTAAGATTTCCGCAGCATTGTGTCGGCACTAAACCCATGGCCAGCGTTCAGGAATCCCAAATAGCGGCCGCAGTGCTCATGATCCGGCCGGCACGTTTCGGCGTGAATGCGGAAACCGCCGTCACTAATGCCTTCCAGCGCAGCGACGTGGAGGTGAGCGATCCGCAGGCGCTGGCGGTGCAGGAATTCGACGTGCTGGTGTCGGCTTTGCGCCGGCTCGGCGTGCACGTCGAGGTGTTCGAGGACACGCCCGAACCCTGGACACCGGATGCGATTTTCCCCGGCAACTGGGTGAGCTTTCACGCGGACGGCAGCGTGTACCTGTATCCGCTGCTCGCACAGAACCGGCGCTGGGAGCGGCGCCTCGATGTCATCGAAGCCTTGCGGGTGCAGCGCGGTTACCAGGTGCGCCAGATCGAGGATCTGTCTGGCGCCGAACTCGAGGGCCGCTATCTCGAAGGCACCGGCAGCTTGGTGCTGGACCGCGAACACCATGTGGCCTACGCCTGCCTGTCGCCGCGTACCGACATCAAGCTGCTGCGCGAATGGGCGGCCAAGCTCGAGTACGAACCGATGTCGTTCCATGCGGCCGACACCAGCGGCAAGCCCGTGTATCACACGGATGTCATGCTGTGCATCGGTGATCGCTTCGCGCTTCTGTGCCTCGCGAGCATCCGCGAAGTCAGCGACCGCCGGCGCATCCAGAAGCGGATCGAGGAGACCGGCCACGAGATCGTTCCGATCACCACCCAGCAGATGCAGGAATTCGCGGGTAACGCGCTGCAGGTGGGCACCCAACAAGGCGGCAGCGTGCTCGCCATGTCGATGCGCGCCGAGCGCAGCCTCACGCCCACACAGCGGCGGGTCATCGAGAAGTACACCCGCATCGTGTCGAGCCCGGTGAACACCATCGAATCCTGCGCCGGCGGCAGCGTGCGCTGCATGCTCGCGGAGATTTTCCTGCCGCGCGTGGGGGCGGGCGGCCGCGCATGAGCGTGAAATCCCTGCAGGACAGCTACGCACCCGCGAGCATGTGTTTTGGCTGCGGCCCGGCGAACGCCCAAGGCCTGCGCATCAAGAGTTTCGTGCAGGGCGATGCCGTGGTGGCCGAATGGACGCCGCAGCCGTACCACGAGGCGGCTCCGGGCATGTTGAACGGCGGCATCATCGGCACGCTCCTCGATTGCCATTGCAACTGGACCGCGGCCTGGCATCTCATGCAGCAAGCCGGTGCGGATCATCCGCCCTGCACCGTGACGGCCGGTTACGCCATCACGCTCAAGCGTCCGACGCCGTCGCAGGGCCCCGTGCAGCTGCGCGCCAAAGTGGTGGAGTCGCGGGCCGACCGCGCGGTGATCGAAGGCGAATTGCTGGCCGGCGGCAAAGTCTGTGCCACCTGCCGCGGCACCTTCGTCGCCGTCAAGCCCGGCCATCCCGCGTATCACCGATGGTGACGGTGCTCCCGGCGCCGTAGTCTTTCGCCAAGCAAGTTTTCCAGGGATTTAACTGCCAGGAATGGGTCGGGTGCCGATTTTTTTCGGCCGTAGCACTGTGCTTGCGATCTGCCCGGCGGAGCTGCAGCGCGATCAAGAGAAGGTGGAGAGGGTTGACCATGAACAAGGTTGCGTTGCTCGTCTGCGGCTTGATGATTCTCGCCGCCTGTCCGTTCCGGCATGCCGCGGCCCAGGACACAGGGCAGGAAATCGCGCGCTGGAAAGCCGAAGCCCAGGCGGTCACGATTTACCGCGACAACTGGGGCATCCCGCACATCTATGGCAAGACCAATGCGGATGCCGCGTTTGGCATGGAATACGCACAGGCCGAAGACAATTTCGAGCTGGTCGAAATGAACTACGTCGGCGCGCTCGGCTGGTGGTCCAGGTTCGAGGGGCCGTCCGGCATCTACTACGATCTGCGCCGCCAGCTCTACATGAACCCGGTCGCCTTGAAGAAGGAGTACCAGGAATGCCCGGAGTGGCTGCGGCAGGTGATGCAGGCGGCCGCCGACGGTCTGAATTACTACCTTTATACCCATCCCGGCGTGCACTCTAAGGTCATCGCCCATTTCGAGCCGTGGATGGAACTTGCATTCAGCGAAGGCAGCATCGGCGGCGACATCGAAACCGCCATCAATGTACCGGCACTCGCGGCGTTCTACGGCGACAACATGGCGCAGGCGCCCGAGAAGCTCGCCTGGAATCCGCCGATGTATCACCCTCTGGGCTCCAACGGCGTGGCGATTTCGCCCTCCATCACGCTGGATCACCACGTGTTGTTGCTGATCAATCCGCACGTGACGTTTTATTTTCGCGATGAACTGCAGATGGTGAGCGACCAGGGCCTCGATGCCTACGGCGCCGTCACCTGGGGCCAGTTCTTCATTTACCAGGGCTTCAATACCCACGACGGCTGGATGCACACTTCCAGTGACATCCTGAACCGCTCGCATTTCCTCGAAACCGTGCGCAAGCACGGCGCCGGCTACCAGTACAAGTACGGGAACCAGTGGCTGCCGGTCACGAGTCGTGAGATCACCATTGATTACAAGACCGCAACCGGCATGGCGCACAAGACCATCACCGCGTATTACACGCAGCACGGTCCGGTGATCGCGCGTGTTGCGGACAAGTGGCTTACGGTCAATGTGATGCAAGAGCACATCAAGGCGCTGATCCAGGACTGGGAGCGCATGACCACGACCGGCTACGCGTCATTCCTCAAAACCATGGAACTGCACACCAACTCGTCCAACGACACGGTGTTTGCCGACAATCAGGGCAACATTGCCTTGTGGGACTCCGACTGGATTCCGAAGCGCAGCGACACGTTCAACTGGGCGAAGCCCGTAGACGGCAGCAATCCCGCGACCGCCTTCGACGGCATTCTCAGCCTCAAAGAAACGCCGCAGTCGGTAAACCCGGCCGATGGCTGGGCCTACAACTCCAACAACTGGTTGTGGTCGGCCTCCGGCCCGGACAGCCCCAAGCGTCAGGATTATCCGAGTTACGTCAGCGGCAGCACCGAGGAGAGCCCGCGCGGCTACCACGCGCTCAAACTGCTGACCGACTCCAAGGACTGGACCCCTGCGAGCCTCGCGGCGGCAGCCTACGACAGCTACCTGCCGCCGTTTGCGAAGATCGTGCCGATCCTGATCAAGGATTACGACGCGCTGCCCGGTTCCGATCCGCTCAAGTCCAAGCTTGCCGATCCCATGATCGTGATGCGAGCCTGGGATTATCGCTGGGGCGTGAACTCGGTCGCGACCTCGCTCGGTGTCTTCTGGGGCGCGGAGCTGATGCAGCAGATGCGCGCGAATCCGCAGGTCGAGCAGCAACGCATGTGGCCGGCGGTTTACGTGGAGAAGCTCGCGACCGCGCAACAAGTGCTGCAGGCCTTTGCCGCCGCCGTGGACAAGCTCACCGCGGACTTCGGCTCCTGGCAAACCCCCTGGGGCCAGATCAACCGTTTCCAGCGCCTTCCCGGCTATACGATCACGGGCGATCGCATCACGCCGCACTTCGACGATGCCAAGTACAGCATCCCGGTGCCGTTTACCTCATCGCTGTGGGGCTCGCTTGCATCCTTCGGAGCGCACGCCTATCCGAACACCAAAAAGTGGTACGGCAACGACGGCAATAGCTTCGTGTGCATCATTGATTTCGGCCCGGACAAGGTGCGCGCCTGGGCTGTGCACGTGGGCGGCGAAAGTGGCAATCCCGCGTCGCCGCATTTCACCGATCAGGCGGCCCAATACGCAATGGGCAGCCTGCGCACGGTGTACTACTACCAGTCGCAACTTAAGGGGCATATCGAGCGCGAATACCACCCCGGCGCCTGATGCTGCCACCGCGACGCCGGGCAGGTGACACAATGCACCGGGGACACCAACGGCAACGTCACCGGCAACATCATGCCCGCAATTGATTCCTGGATCTAAAACTACGACGCCGATGACGACATCACCGGCACCACTCACAATCTGAATCGCAGCAACAGGTAGGCATTCTGCTACACGGTGCCCAATTGATGGGCACAGTCCAACGTCCGCGCTCGTGATTCAGCGCGAACGGGCAGTGTGGTGCTGCGAGGCGGAACGATGCTGGTGACCGTAGGAACCCGGGCGGCTGTGCCGGCTGGATTTTTGACCGTGACCATGGCGCGGTGCATGGTAATGCCGTGGGCGGCGATCATCCGCTTCCGGTTTGAGATCGGCCGGATTTGGCTTGAAGCCCTGAGCCGTGGCGCGCGGCAATTCCTGTTTTAACAGGCGTTCAATGTCCTTGAGGAAGGCGCGCTCGTCGGGCGATACCAGCGAGGTGGCTTCTCCGGAGTGACCCGCGCGTGCCGTACGCCCAATGCGATGCACGTAATCCTCGGGCACGTTCGGCAGTTCGTAGTTCACCACGTGTGGCAACTGGTCTATGTCCAGGCCGCGGGCCGCGATGTCGGTCGCCACGAGCGCGCGTACGCGGCCCTGTTTGAAGTCCGCGAGCGCGCGGGTGCGTGCGCCCTGGCTCTTGTTGCCGTGGATGGCAGCGGCCTCGATACCGTCCCGTTGCAACTGCGTGCACAGGCGGTTGGCGCCGTGCTTGGTGCGCGTGAACACCAGCACCTGCTGCCAGTTGCCGGAGCCGATGAGCCAGGATAGCAGCGCGCGCTTAATGCCCTTGTCGCAAAGATAGACCTGCTGGCTGACGCGCTCGGCGGTGCTGTTGCGCGGCGCCACGTCAATGGTCTCGGGATTGTGCAGCAGGCCGGACGCGAGCTTGCGGATGTCTTCCGAGAAAGTGGCGGAAAACAGCAGGTTCTGACGCTGTTTCGGCAGGAGCGCGAGGATGCGACGAATGTCGCGGATGAAGCCCATGTCCAGCATGCGGTCGGCTTCGTCCAGCACCAGGATTTCGACGCGCGAAAGATCGATGGTCTTCTGCTGGGCATGATCTAGCAAGCGGCCGGGAGTGGCCACCACGATGTCGGCGCCGCGACGCAGCTTGTCAATCTGCGGATTGATGTTGACGCCGCCAAAGATCACCGCGGTGCTGAAGGGCAGGTATTTGCCGTAGCTTTGCACGCTCTCGCCCACCTGTGCGGCCAGCTCGCGCGTGGGCGTGAGCACCAGCACCCGCGGTGCGTGAGAACGCAAAGGCTTCTTCTGCAAGTGTTGCAGCAGCGGCAGGGCAAAACCCGCGGTCTTGCCGGTGCCGGTCTGGGCCGCGGCGAGAAGGTCGCGGCCGGCCAGCACCACGGGGATGGCGCGGATTTGGATGGGTGTGGGTTGCGCGTAGCCTTGATCGTTGACCGCGCGCAGCAATTCGGCCGTGAGGCCGAGGGATTCAAAAGACATGATGACTCCTGGAGCCGCCTGCGGACGCACTCGGGCGTCGTGCCGGTCCAGGCAGAAATTGTGTTTTATTGGGATCGGGAATACGTAGAAAAGTACGCCGCGACAGGTTTGCGGGACAGCAGACCGGAGCGCGTCGCGTCAAACTCGGGGCGCATTGTACAGAAGCTGTCCCGATTTAGCCAATGCGTGCAGGGAAATAGGTTTAGACCGAATACGTATGGATCGGGCTTACGTCGCAGAAGGCAATCTGCAACCCTGTCCGCAGCCTTACTTTTCCGCCAGCACCTCGTCCAGAAACTCAGTGGCTCTACGCAGATGAGGTATAACGATAGTTCCGCCGACGACCAAAGCCACGCTCATGGCTTCGACGATTTCGTCCTTGCTGCAGCCCGACTCGACGCACTGGCCGATGTGATAACTCACGCAATCGTCGCAGCGCAGCACCATGGAGGCGGTGAGCCCGAGCAGATGTTTGGTTTTCACCGGTAACGCGCCGGCCGCGTAGGTAAGGCTGTCCACCGAGAACACGCGCTTGATGACGCGGTTATCCTCGGCGAGGATGCGCGCGTTCATGCGCTGGCGGAATTCGTTGAATTCTTTTACGCGCTTGCCCATGGCAGCAGCTTTGAGCTAATTCCACAAAATCGTGCGGCCGAGCGCCGACTGAATCAGCCACACCGCAAATTTGCCGGTGCGGTTTTCGATATCCAGAATCGGATTCAGTTCCACGACTTCCATGCTGAGCAGCCGCTTGCTTCGGGCAATGGTTTCGCACACCAGATGCGATTCGCGGAAATTCAGTCCGCCGGGCACGGGCGTGCCAGTACCGGGCGCCACGGACGGGTCGGAGCCGTCCAGGTCGTAGGACAAATGGATGCCGCCGTTGGCGCGGTTCAGGATCCCCATGGCTTCTTCCATGCAGGCGCCGGCGCCGCGTGCGTCGATCTCGCTCATGGTGAATACCCGCACGCCGGTTTGCTTCACCAGTCTGGCTTCGTCGCGATCCACGCTGCGCACACCGAAAATCACCACGTGTTCGGGGCTGAGCGCCGGGCCGTCGCCGCGAATGCCGGTCAGTTCCGGGGCGCCGTAGCCGAGCAGCGCCGCGAGCGGCATGCCGTGGATGTTGCCGGAGGGGCTGGTTTCGGGCGTATTCATGTCGGTGTGCGCATCCACCCACAAGACGCCCAGCGACTTACCTTGGCGTTTCAGGTGGCGCGAAACCCCGGCGACGGAACCGATGGCCTGGGAATG
>JAGXAL010000188.1 GCA_018971605.1 Natronospirales bacterium
GGCCCGCATTCTAACCCTGGGTCGCGTTGACCGCGGCTTGCCGCTTGGCAGCGCCTGCTATACCTTGTGTCCATCACCAGGTCGCACGTAAATCCACTGAGGGTTCCATGGACAAAATCTGGCTCAAGGAATATCCCAAAGACGTACCGGCCGAGATCAATCCCGACCGGTACGCCTCCCTCAAGGCGATTTTCGAGGAGAGCTGCCGCCAGTACGCGGCGCTTCCGGCCTATTCCAATCTCGGCGCCACGCTGAGTTACGCGGAACTTGAGCACTTGAGCCGCCGGTTCGGCGCCTACCTGCAGAAAGTCGTGGGGTTGAAGAAGGGCGACCGTGTCGCCCTCATGATGCCGAACCTGCTGCAGTACCCGGTGGCGCTGTTCGGCATCCTGCGCAGCGGCATGGTGGCGGTAAACGTCAATCCGCTGTACACCGAGCGCGAGCTCGAGCATCAGCTCAAGGATTCCGGCGCGCAGACCATCGTGATTCTGGAGAATTTCGCCACCACCTTGCAGGCCGCGCTGCCGCAGGTGCCGCTCAAACACGTGATTGTCACCGCCATCGGCGATCTGCTGCCGTTTCCGAAACGCACCATCGTCAATTTCGTGGTGCGCAAGGTGAAGAAGATGGTGCCGGCCTGGCGGATTGACGATACCGTGCCGTTCCGCACGGTGCTGGCGCAAGGCGCGCAACATTCACTCGATGAAGTGGCGGTCACCGGCGAGGACATCGCCTTCCTGCAATACACCGGCGGCACCACCGGCGTCGCCAAGGGCGCGGTGCTCACCCACCGCAACATGGTCGCCAATACGCTGCAGCTTGCAGCTTGGGTGTGCGGAGCGTTCGAACTGGGCAAGGAACAGATCATTACCGCCTTGCCGCTGTATCACATTTTTTCGCTCACCGTGAATGCCATGTTCATGATGCATTACGGCGGCGAAAACGTGCTCATTACCAATCCGCGCGACATCCCGGACTTCATCAAGACGCTGAAGAAGCATCCCTGGAGTGCGATTACCGGCGTCAACACGCTGTTCAACGCGCTGGCGCACGACCCCGGATTTCCCGCGCTGGATTTCTCGCGCCTCAAACTGGCGCTGGGCGGCGGCATGGCGGTGCAACGCGCCGTGGCGCAGCGCTGGAAGCAGCTGACCGGCATACCCTTGATCGAAGGTTACGGACTCACCGAAGCCTCGCCGGTGGTCACCGCCAATCGCCTGGATCTCAAGGAATACAGCGGCTCGATCGGCCTGCCGCTTTCGTCCACCGATCTTTCGATTCGCGACGATGCGGACCATGAAGTGAAAGTCGGCGAAGTGGGTGAGCTGTGCTTCAAGGGGCCGCAGGTGATGCGCGGCTACTGGCAGCGCCCGGACGAAACCGCCAAAGTGCTGTCGGCGGACGGCTGGCTGCGCACCGGCGACATCGGCCGCATTGATGCGCGTGGTTACGTGTACATCGTGGACCGCAAGAAGGACATGATCCTGGTGTCCGGCTTCAACGTCTATCCCAACGAAGTCGAGGACGTGATTGCCATGCACCCCGGCGTGCGCGAAGTGGCGGCCATCGGCGTGCCCGACGAACATTCCGGCGAAGTGGTGAAACTGTTCGTGGTGAAGAAGGATCCCAAGCTCACGGAAGCCGCGCTCAAGGACTGGGCGCACAAGGAACTCACCGGCTACAAGCGCCCGAAATACAT
>JAGXAL010000077.1 GCA_018971605.1 Natronospirales bacterium
GTGATCAAACACGAGCCAACGCGAAAATTGATCGAAACCTAGGAGCGCCTTTCAGGCGCGACAAGAATCGCGGCAGGAATGCCGCTCCTACAATTTACAGGAAGGTAATCGCAAAGAAGACCAAGAGGTAATCGCCATGATCAGTGGAATCATAGCCCTGTATATATTTATGCTCGCCGCCTTTACCGGCTACGAAGTGATTTCGCGTGTGCCGGTGATCCTGCACACGCCACTCATGTCCGGCTCGAACTTCGTGCACGGCATCGTACTGGTGGGCACCATGGTGGCGCTCGGCAACGCGCACACCACCGCCGAGCAAGTCATAGGTTTCATCGGGGTGCTGCTCGCCGCCGGCAACGTGGTCGGCGGCTATGTCTCGACCGAACGCATGCTGGCGATGTTCAAGACCAGCGAGAAAAAGAAACCGGAAACACACGCATGAGTCATTTCATCTCGCCGAAGCTCGCCAATGACCTGATTCAGGCGGCGTACTTCATCGCCGCGCTGTTGTTCATCATCGGCCTGAAGCGCATGAGTTCGCCGAAAGGTGCGAAGAACGGTATCGTTTGGGCGGGCGTGGGCATGCTGATCGCCGGCCTGATTACTTTCCTGTGGCCGGGGATGGACAACTATATCCTCATCATCGTGGCGATCTTCATCGGCGGCGTGCTCGCATGGTGGAGTGGCCGTGTAGTGCCGATGACCGCTATGCCGCAGATGGTCGCGCTCTACAACGGCATGGGCGGTGGTGCGGCCGCCGCGATCGCCTGCCAAGAATTGATCCGCGGCACACCCTTCGGCATGGCCGAAGTGGTGCTGGCGGTAATCGGCGCGATCATCGGTGCGGTGTCCTTCAGCGGCAGCCTCGTGGCCTTCGCCAAGCTCCAGGGGCTGATCAAGAAATCCCTGCGCTACCGCATTCAGCAGTACGTCAACGCATTGCTGCTAGCGATTACGGTTGCGCTCGGCATCTGGATCATGGTGCTGCACGGCAACCCGGCGGTGTACATTGTGGTGCCGTTCTTCGTGGTGGCGCTGGTGTTCGGCATCCTGGTGACGCTGCCGATCGGCGGCGCCGACATGCCGGTGGTGATTTCGCTCTACAACGCCTGTACCGGCCTGGCGGTCGCGTTCGAAGGCTTCGCGCTGCAGAACGCCGCCATGATCATCGCCGGCATGCTGGTGGGCGCTGCCGGCACGCTGCTCACGCAGTTGATGGCCAAGGCCATGAACCGTTCGATCGCCAACGTGCTGTTCAGTAATTTCGGCGAAGTCGCGGCCGCCGGCGGCGAAATCTCGGGCAGCCTCAAGCCGATCGACGCCGCCGACGCCGGCACCATGATGGCTTACGCCAACAAGGTTATCATCGTGCCCGGTTACGGCATGGCGGTGGCGCAGGCACAGCACAAAGTCTGGGAACTGGCGCAACTTCTGCAAAGCCGCGACGTCACCGTGAAATTCGCCATTCATCCGGTCGCCGGCCGCATGCCCGGCCACATGAACGTACTGCTCGCGGAAGCCGGCGTACCCTACGACCTGATTTCCGACCTCGACGAGATCAACCCGGAGTTCGCCACTACCGACGTGGCGCTGGTGATCGGCGCCAACGACGTGGTCAATCCCGACGCGCGCAACAAGCAGGACAGCCCGATTTACGGCATGCCGATCCTCAACGCCGACAAGGCCCGGAACGTGATCGTGATTAAGCGCGGACAGGGGCGCGGCTTCTCGGGAATCGAGAACGCGCTCTTCTACATGGACAACACGCGCATGCTCTACGGCGACGGTCAGGAAGCCGTGACGCGCCTGATTCAGGGCATCAAGTTTCTCGAATAACCATAACTCATCTCAAAATCGAATTCTTCCGTGTTGAGCCCTTCGACAAGCTCAGGACAAGCTCGCGGAGCAAAGCTCCGCGGAGTCGAAAAACCCGCATTTGCGCGATCCCAGACCCTTCGACTTCGGCGCTTCGCGCCTACGCTCAGGGTGAACGGTATTTTGAGTTAAGTTCCAATAACAGACACACAAACAAAAACCCTCGCAGTGCGAGGGTTTTTGTTTTTCAGATGCGCCAACCGGTCACCCCGGCGGATGATGAATGCGCGCACGAAATGCGGCGCGCTCAGCCGGCGTCATTTTCTTCCAGCGCGCGAGCAGCGCGGCACGCTTGTCGGGCGGCATCTTCTGGAATTTCTCAAACTCGGTGCGGATCTGCTGCTGCTCGGCCGGCGGCAACTTCTGGAAAGCGTCGTATCGCTGACGGATGAGCGTGCGCTCCTGGGGTGACAGCTTGCGCCAGTGCTGGCGGCGCACGCGTGCCTGTTGGCGCTGGGCGGGCGTCATCTGCGCCCAACGGTCGGCGCCGCGAATCAGGCGCTGCTGGCGCTCGGGCGGCAGCGTGGCCCATTTGTCTTTCACCGGTGCCAGCAGTTGCTGCTGCTGGGGCGTGAGGCTCGACCACGCCATGGGCGCGACAGGTGCGGCAGGCACGGGCGTGGGCGCCGCGGCTGCAGGCGGCGGCACCGCGGCCTGCGGATACGCCACCGCAGTGACGCACGCGAAAAAAACACCAAAAAGGATGACGCTCAGCCTGCGTGCCATACGTCACGGCTCTCGTCGCTGGCCGGCGGAGTGCTACCCGGACCTCCCGCTTTGGAGGGCGGCACAGGCTTGCCGCCGTGGCGCGCATGCTCGGCCACGAGCTTGTCAGGATCAATGCGCGCGAAGGTCATGGGATCCACCCACTTGCCATCGCTCGTCTGCCAGGAGCCGAGGAACTCCAGCAGTGCGGGATCCGCCTTGGGCGGCGGGCTGGCGGTTTTCGGACTGTGTGCGAATGCCGCGGCGCCACCCAGCAACGCCGTCAACAGCAAAGTGCTGAGCTTAACCATTGTTATTCCCTCCGCTATCTGTTTGCGTGGTTGGCGCGCCGGGCGACTGCTGCTGTTGCGCTTGCAGCCAGCGGTAGAAATCCATGTCGGCGTACATGTCGAGATTGTCGTTGGACAGCACGATAGCCATGTCCTCGCCATTGTTGGTGGCAAAGGGCACGCCCGGCTGGGAATCCAGGTTCCACCACACCACCCCGGCCACCACCGCAGCCAGCACGATGGCGGCGGCGCTCAGTGGCAGGCTCCAGGCCGGACGACGCCAGAACGCCGTCTGTGTCCGGACCTCCTCCAGGGCGCGCTCACGCGCCGCGCGCAGGCCCGCCAGAGTGCCGGCGTCCAGGGTCGCCACGCTTTCCAGGAAAGCCGCACGGGCTTTCTCAAGCATCAGGTTTTCATTTGCATCATTCATGACCAGTGTTCCCCCAGGCTTTGGCGCAGGCTGTGCACCGCCCGCGACAGATGGGTTTTGACGCTGCCTTCCGAGCAGCCCATGGAGCGGGCCGTGTCCGCCACGTCCAGCCCCTCCAATATACGCAGCATGAAGGCTTCCCGTTGACGCCCCGGCAGGGCATCCAGAGCGGTTTCCAGGACCTGCATGGCGGCGGCTTGGGCGACCTCTTCGCCAGGCTCCCGGCCGGCCAAGTCGGGTGCCGCCTCGATCGGGTCCGGCGGATCGTCCTCGGCCTCGCGCTGGCCACCAAAGAAGCTAAGCACGCGATTGCGCACCGCGCGGCGCCGTTGGCAGTCGCGGATGCGGCTTTGCAGGATGCGGTAGAACAACGGCGGCCACTCATTCTCGGGGCGCTGGGCGTAACGCTTGGCGAGCTGCAGCATCGCGTCCTGGACTGCGTCCAGGGCATCGTCCGGATTGCGCAGCGCCAGCTGCGCGATACGGAAGGCGCGCCGCTCCACCCCGGCCAAAAACACATTCAAACTGGCTCTGGTATCCAGAAAGCCCCCAAGCACTTCGCCGCTAGATTCGGCGTGAAATCAGCGGCAAAGGTTATCATGCCGTGGCCGCTCGCCATGACCGCGCCTGCGGCAAGCGCCGGGCGCTTCCGGCAGAGCCGGAGTCCCGGCAGCGGCGGCAACCACCGCCTGGTTGCGGACAAAATTTGCGCAAACTGAAAACCACGCATGCGAAACCGGCGATGGCCGCAGCTTCCGACAGAACATCCACACACTTATCCACAGATAATGTGAATAAGCCCCGCACTCCGTGAAATCCAGCACGCCCATTTTCCTGCGCGTGGCGGTGGCCTCGCCGCTGCCCAGACATTTTGATTATCTGCCGCCCAAAAACACGGATGCCGGCGCGTTGATGCCGGGCATGCGCTTGCGCGTACCCTTCGGCAAACGCGAGGTGATTGGCGTACTGCTGGAAACCGCTGCGCACAGCGACGTCCCTGCGCCCAAACTCAAGCACGCGCAGGCGGTTCTGGATAAGGCAACACTCATCCCGCCCGACTTGCTGGCGCTGGCGCGCTGGGCGGCCGACTATTACCACTACCCCATCGGAGAAGTGGTCAGCACCCTGCTGCCGCCGGCGTTGCGCATGGGTAAGCCCGGCACCGGCGCGGACCGCTTCGTCTGGCGTTTGACCGCGGCGGGCGCCGCCGCCGAGGTGAGCGCACTCAAACGCGCGCCCAAGCAGGCAGCCTTGCTGCGCGTGCTCGTGCAATACCCCGTCGGGCTCGACGCCAAGTCGCTGGACGGCAAGTTTGCGCACTGGCAGACGCCGATGCGTGCGCTCAGGCGACGCGGCTGGGTGGAAAAAATCCCCGTCCTGCCGCAGACGCCGCCGGCATTCCCCATGGCCGCCGGCGTCGCCCTGAACAAGGCGCAAGCTGAAGCCGCACAGGAAATCCGCGCCGCCTTGGGAAGCTTTCGGGCGTTCCTGCTGGACGGCGTCACCGGCAGCGGCAAGACCGAGGTCTATCTCGAAGTCATGGCCGAATGCCTGCGCCGCGGCAGCCAGGCGCTCATGCTGGTGCCGGAAATCGGCTTGACGCCGCAGCTGCTGCTGCGTGTGCGCCGCCGCTTTGCCGATGCCGTGGTGTTTCATTCGGCGCTGAGTGAGGGCGAACGGTTGGCAGCATGGGACGCGGCGCGTTCCGGCCGCGCGCCCGTGGTGATCGGCACGCGCTCGGCCGTGTTCCTGCCACTCAAGCATCCCGGCCTGATCGTGGTGGACGAGGAACACGACGCCTCGTTCAAGCAACAGGACGGCTTCCGCTATTCGGCGCGCGATCTCGCGGTGGTGCGCGCCGCGCGCCACAAGATTCCGTTGGTGCTGGGCTCGGCCACGCCCTCGCTGGAATCGCTGTACAACAGTGCGCAGTCGCGCTACCTGCATCTGTCGCTGCCGGAGCGCGCCGGTGCGGCGCGTCACCCGGCGATCCAGCTGCTCGATATCCGCGGGCAGCCGCTACACGAGGGCCTGTCGGATCCTATGCTCACCGCCATCCGCCGGCACTTGCAGGCCGAAGGTCAGGTGCTGCTGTTTCTCAACCGCCGCGGCTACGCGCCCACCGTCATGTGCCACGCCTGTGGCGCCACGCTGCAATGCAGGCGCTGCGATGCGCGCCTGACGCTGCATACCGATCGCCAGCTCCAATGCCATCACTGCGGCACGCAACGCCCGCTGCCGGCGCGTTGCGAGCACTGCGGTGCGGGCGAACTCGGCTACTTCGGCTTCGGCACCGAGCGCATCGAGCGCGTGCTCGCCGAGCTGTTCCCGAACGTCGGGATCGCGCGCCTGGATCGCGACAGCACCCGGCGCAAGGGCAAGCTCGAGGCGCTGCTGGATGGCGTGCAACGCGGCGACTATCAGATCCTCGTCGGCACGCAGATGCTCGCCAAAGGCCACGATTTCCCCAATGTCACGCTGGTCGGAATTCTGGATGCCGACCAGGGTCTGTTCGGCGTGGACTTCCGCGCCAGCGAACGCATGGCGCAGCTCATCATGCAGGTCGCGGGGCGCGCCGGCCGCGCCGAGCGCCCGGGCGAAGTGCTTGTCCAGACGCACCACCCCGAACACCCGCTGCTCAATCGCCTGGTGCGCGAAGGCTACGCGAGCTTTGCCGCTGCAGCGCTCGCAGAGCGGCGCGCCGCAGGGCTGCCGCCTTTTGCCGCAATGGCGCTGTTGCATGCACAAGCCGTGACCCGGGCCGCACCCATGGCCTTCCTGGAAGCTGCGCGCCGCGAACTCGCGCCCGCCTGCGGCCGGCAGGTGCAGCTCCTGGGTCCGGCACCGGCGCCCATGGAGCGACGCGCCGGCCGCTTCCGTGCGCAACTGCTGCTGCTTGCGGCGCAACGCGCGCTGCTGCAACAAGCCCTGACCACGGCGTTGCCGGCGCTGTATGCGCTCAAGCAGGCGCGCCGGGTGCGCTGGTCGCTCGACGTGGATCCCGCCGAGACCTTTTGAATGATTGCGCTCCGCTACAACGCCATAGAGCCAGCCTGTAGAATCCCGCTCCACGTTTTCACGCCCGCACCGGAACCCTCCGCTTGAAACAGCCGCTCGAAGACCTGCTGCGCTCGACCCTCAAGAACCTGGCGGGCGAGTTGTTTCCGGCAACCGCGCTGCCTTCTGGAGCGCTGCTGGAACGCAGCCGTGACCCGGCGCACGGCGATTTCGCCAGTCACGTGGCGCTGACGCTCGCCAAATCCGCCGGCAAGAATCCACGCGCACTGGCGCAAACGATCGTGGCGGCACTGCCGCAATCCGCGCTGGTGGCCAAGGTGGAAATCGCCGGGCCCGGCTTCATCAATTTCTTCCTGTCGGCATCGGCCTACCATGCCGAGCTGCAACGGATTCTGCAGAGCGGCGCCAATTACGGTCGCAACCATCTGGGCGAAGGCCAAACCGTGGGCGTGGAATTCGTGTCCGCCAACCCCACCGGGCCGCTGCACGTGGGCCACGGCCGCAACGCCGCCATCGGCGACTGCCTCAGCCGTTTGCTTGCAGCCGCCGGCTGGAAGGTGCAACGCGAGTTTTATTACAACGATGCCGGCGTGCAAATCAACAACCTTGCGCTCTCGGTGCAGGCGCGCGTCCGCGGCCTCGCCCCCGGCGATTCCGGCTGGCCCGAGGACGGCTACCGCGGCGATTACATCCTGGATGTGGCACGCGCCTACCTCGCGGGCGAAAGTGTGACTGTGCAGGGCCACAGCGTGAGCGGCGCGCGCAACCCCGACGACCTGGATGCCATCCGCGCGTTTGCCGTGACCTATCTGCGCCGCGAGCAGGACCTGGACCTCCAGGCTTTCGACGTGCACTTCGACGTGTACTTTCTCGAATCCTCGCTGTACACGGACGGCAAGGTGGACGAGACCGTGCGCCAGTTGGTCGCGCACGGCCACACCTACGAGCAGGACGGCGCATTGTGGCTGCGCAGCACCGATTTCGGCGACGACAAGGACCGGGTGATGCGCAAATCGGACGGCAGCTACACCTATTTCGTGCCGGATGTCGCCTACCACCTCTGCAAGTGGCAACGCGGCTATCACAAGGCCATCACCGTGCTGGGCTCCGATCACCACGGTTCGCTGGCGCGCGTCAGGGCTGGATTGCAGGCGCTGGATTGCGGCATTCCGGCGGGCTATCCGGACTATATGCTCTACCAGATGGTCACGGTGATGCGCGCCGGCACCGAGGTAAAAATCTCCAAGCGTGCCGGCGATTACGTGACACTGCGCGATCTCATTGACGAGGTCGGCCGCGACGCCACGCGCTACTTTCTGGTGGCACGCAAGGGCGATTCCCAGCTCACCTTTGACATCGATCTGGCGCGTTCACGCAGCAACGAAAACCCCGTGTACTACATCCAGTACGCGCACGCGCGTATCGCCAGCGTGTTTCGGCAGTTGGCGGAAAAGGGACTTACCTGGGATGCCGACAACGGGCAGCGCAATCTGGCGCGCCTCACCGAGAGTCACGAACAGGCCCTGATGGTGAACTTGTCGCGTTTTCCCGAGCTGGTGGAACTTGCGGCGCGTAATCTTGAACCTCACCTCATCGCCCATTACCTGCGGGAACTGGCCAACGATTTCCACACTTATTACGATGCCCACACCTTCATCGTCGAGGACGCGGCCTTGCGCGACGCACGCTTGACACTGGTGGGCGCTACCCGCCAGGTGCTGCAGAATGGGTTAAGGTTGCTCGGCGTGTCGGCACCGGAGTCAATGTGATATTAAAAGCCAGGATTTTTGCTTCAGGGCAAGGCAAAAATGTCCGAGCAAGCAGAGCGTACACGCCAGTACGTGAGCATTGCGAGGACATTTTTAACGCCACCATGGAGCAAAAGGACGGCTTTCATGGCTAAGGACTACAAGAATTCACCCAAACCCAAGGACAAGCCGCGCAAAAGCAGCGACGGCCTGCCCGGCTGGGGCTGGCTGATCATAGGCATCCTGGTGGCGGTCGTCGTCATGAAGGGCGCGCCCAAGATTTGGCAGCGGTTTGAACACCGCCTGCACCCCGGCGTGCTGCAAGCGGCAAAAACCCCAGCCAAGTCCTTAACCCAAGCACCCGCGGCATCCACCGCACCGCATTTTGATTTCTACAAACTGCTGCCGTCGTTTCAGGTGGTCATCCCCAGCCAGGACAAGGAAACCCGCTCCGGTGACGTGCCCGGCCCGGTGAGCCAGCCGGGCAACTACATACTGCAGGTAGGTTCCTTTCAGGATTACGCCGAAGCCGACAAGCTCAAGGCCAATCTGGCGCTGCTCGGCATCGAATCCAGCATCCAGCAGGTGCAAGTGTCCAACGGCAGCACCTGGAACCGGGTGCGCATCGGGCCAATCAACAACCTGGCACAACTCAACGCGCTGCGCGCGCAACTTGCCCAGCATCA
>JAGXAL010000189.1 GCA_018971605.1 Natronospirales bacterium
TGGCGCGCCCGGCGGGATTCGAACCCACGACCCCTGCCTTCGGAGGGCAGTACTCTATCCAGCTGAGCTACGGGCGCGTTCGCAAAGTTTAACATCGGGGGTGAAAACCATCCCTGGTGCGCCGACCAGCCGCGACATCCTGTCGCGTCGCTCGGCCGGAGTGACATGCCACTGGCATGTCACCTTAAGGCGCCGGTCGAGCCCCGCTGAGCTACGGGCGCAAAAACGGGCGGCAAGCATAGCGCCAAGCGGCAGGAGCGTCCAACTCCGCACGCTGGTTTCCACCAGTCTGGCCCGCAGCGATATAATTCGCGGACTGTGAATCCGGCCATGCGTGAGCCGGCCGACCCAATCTGCAGCAGGGGACAGCGGTGGAACATCACAATCAACAACAACTCCACGAACACGGCAAGCGCCACGACCAGCATTTCTACGATTCGTTCCTGCTGGTGTTCGGCGTTTTGGCTTTGATGGCCATCATCGTGTTCTGGATCGCCATGTCCGTTGCCGATCGTTCGCCTGGTTCCTATGACTTGGGCGGGGCGGTGCAGGAGAAGCTGATTGACCAGCGGCTGGCGCCCATCGGCGACGTGCAGATCGCCGGCAGCGCCGAGACCCAAACAGTCTCCACCGCCCCGGCTCCCGCCGCCGGCGCGGCGCCTGTCGTGGCCCAGAGCGGCAAGCAGATCTGGGAAGGCACCTGCTCGGCCTGCCACGGAACGGGCGCGCTCGGTGCGCCCAAGATCGGCGACAAGAGTGAATGGGCGCCGCACCTCGCCAAGGGCTTCACGGTGCTTGAAGATCACGCCTTGCACGGCTTCCTGCTGATGCCGGCCAAGGGCGGCAATCCGTCGCTGAGCGATGCGCAAGTCGTCAAAGCGCTCGAATACATGATCAGCCAGAGCGGCGGCGCGAACCTGGTGCCGCATCACTAAACCACCCAATCCCTGCATTTCACAAGCCGCCCCGGGGCGGCTTTTTTGTGCAAGCAGAATCTCTGTTTGCGACCTTGACAGTCTTCAACGTTAGTATATACTAACGGTTAGTGAAGACTAACGCACAAACCAAACTCCAAGTGCTGGGCGATCCCACGCGCATGGCCATCTTCGAGCGCCTGGCGGACGGACCGCTGGCAGTGGTGGACATCGCCGAAGGACTGCCGGTAACCCGCTCGGCCGTGTCCCAGCATCTCAAGGTGCTGAAGGAGGCAGGCTTGATCACCAACGAACGCGCGGCCAACCGCAACTTGTATCAGTTGAATCCCAAGGGAGTGGCCGGGCTGCGGGATTATTTCGATCAGTTTTGGCGGGAATCCCTGCAATCCTTCAAGCAGGCCGCGGAAAAATCCTATAAGGAGAAATCCAGATGAATGAGCCCATGACTGAAATGGCGGTGATCCCGCCGGTGCGCCATACCGTCATCGTGAAAGCGCCGCGCGAGCACGCCTTCGAAGTGTTCACCCGCGGGCTGGATACCTGGTGGTTCCGCGACCATCACATCGGCAAGGAGCCGCTGAAGGAAGCCATCATGGAACCGCGTCAGGGCGGGCGCGTGTTTGAGCGCGGCATCCACGGCGCCGAATGCGACTGGGGCCGGGTGCTGGTGTGGGAGCCGCCGGCGCGCCTGGTGGTGTCCTGGCAAATCCAGCACGACTGGGGTTTCGATCCCGATCCCGCGCACGGCAGCGAATA
>JAGXAL010000190.1 GCA_018971605.1 Natronospirales bacterium
TGTTCAACGGCGACCGGGTGGTGATCCTGCAGGACGGCGCGAAATTGACCATGAGCCGTTCCTACCGCGAAAAAGCCCGCGCCGCCCTGGGTGCGGTGTGATAACTCCGTAGCTGATGCGCATCAGCTTGGCATTCCGCCCCACCCCAGCCGCGAACCACGAGGTGAAAAAATGTGAATACCACGCTTCAGCCCAGCCGTTGGTTGTTTGCCGCCGCCATGATTGCCTTGGGCATCACGGGCCTCGTCAATGGGGATTTTGCCCTCGCGTGGCAGCAGGTTCCCGCTCATCTGCCGGGGCGCACAGTAATTGCGTACGTCTGCGCGATCATCGAGCTGGCGCTCGGCATCGGTCTGCTGTTCAGGCGCACGCTTATGCCGACCTGTCGCCTGCTGTTCCCATACATGCTGCTGTGGCTCGTTTTGCTGGTAGTGCCTGGCATCGTTCGTTTCCCGCGGGATGCCGGCAGTTGGGGCAGTTTCGGCGAAATCGCGACCATGACTGCGGGGGTGTGGTGCCTGTTCGCTGTCCATGCCGGAACCTGGGAAACGCAACACCTGAAGTTCGCTATAGGCACTCCCGGTATTCAGGCGGCACGCTGGCTGCTGGTCATCGCACTGCCGATGATGGGTGCGGAAGTCATCGTGGATGCCGTGAAGGCCGGTGACCACGTCATGCAACCGTGGTTGCAATGGTGGCCTTCACCGGTGGGCTGGGCCTGCCTGACCGGGATTGGCAGCATCGCAACCTGTCTGGCGCTGCTGTTCGGTGTCTGGCCGCGGCTGGCAGCGACGATCGAAGCCGCCATGCTGGGCCTCATTGCCATCGCGTATTGGGCGCCTGATCTTTACACTGGCGAAACGGCCACCACGGCATTCATCATTTCGTTCCTGATCGCCGCTGGCGTCTGGCTCGTGGCCGATACCTACTGCAACGTGCCGTGGTTGGCCATCAGGCGGCCGGTCTGGAGGCTGTGAGGCTATGCTGCCTGCAATGGCTTGTCTCATTACAGCCTGAATGAATCCGCGTTTCGTCCCATGCCGGCCACGGCTCGTCACAATTCGATTGTGAGACTTGGCGTACCTACCTAGATTTAACGCCATGTTTATGCGAGGCCGCTGCCCTTGGACAAGAAAGACGCGTTGAACGCCCTGAAAATTGACCGGGATGCGGAGCCGGCGGCCGGCCGCGGCCGCCGCGGCTGGCTGGTCGGCGGCTTGATCGCGATGGCTGCCGTGGTGATTGCCGTGGTGCTCACTTGGTGGTTTTCGCAGCCGAATGCCGTGCTGGTGCAGACCCAGACGGTGGCGGTGCAGGGCGGCGATTCCAACGCCGGCAGCATCCTCAACGCGTCCGGCTACGTGGTGGCCGAGCAGCAGGCCACGGTGTCCTCGCAGATCACCGGCATGATCGCCGCGGTGTACGCCCAGGAAGGCATGCGCGTGAAACAGGGCGAGGTTCTGGCGCGGCTCGATGACCGCGCCGCGCGCGCCACGCTCGCGGGTGCCCAAGGCCAGTTGCAGGCCGACGAGGCGCTGGTCGCGCAGAACCAGGCACAGTTGCTCAAGGACCGGCAGAATCTCAGGCGTACCGCGGCGCTTGCCAAGCAGCACCTCATGAGCCAGTCGGATCTGGACAACGCCACGGCGGCGGTGGACATGGACAA
>JAGXAL010000006.1 GCA_018971605.1 Natronospirales bacterium
GTTGATCGAACGGCCGAAGATGGGTTTCGGCGTGCCCATCGATACGTGGTTGTGCGGACCGTTGCGCGACTGGGCGGAAGCGCTGCTCTCCGAAGAGCGCCTCAATCGCGAAGGCTTCTTCAACGCCGGACCGATCCGCGCCAAGTGGCGTGAGCATCTTTCCGGCAAGCGCCGCTGGCACTTCCCGCTCTGGGACGTGTTGATGTTTCAAGCGTGGCTTGCGCAGCAATGAACCCAAAGCCACGACTGCTGTTTTTCGAGAATAATCCCGCGTATTTTCTGTCGCATCGCCTGCCGCTGGCGCGCGCCGCGCAAGGCCTGGGCTTTGAAGTGCAGGTCGCCAGCATGCCGGGGAAATCCACGCGCGAGATCGAATCCGCAGGTTTTGCCGTGCATACAGTGCGCATGCACCGCAGCCGCATGAATCCTTTCGCCGAGTTGCTCACGCTGCTGCGAATCCGCCGGCTGTACCGCAAATTGCGCCCCGACCTCGTTTACCAGGTCACCGCGAAACCGGTGATTTACGGGATGCTCGCGGCCCGCAGCACCCAAGTACCGCATGTCGTCAGCGTGGTCTCGGGTCTCGGGCATGCTGCTACGCGGCCGGGCATCAAAGGCTGGATTCTGCGACATATGCTTTTCTGGCTGTACCGCTTTGCGCTGCGGCATCCGTCCCAGAAAGTCATCTTTCACAACCGCGACGACCGCGATCTGTTTGTGAGCAAGCGCATGGTCAAGCCGGCGGATGCGGCAGTGGTGCCGGGTTCGGGTGTGGACATGGAGTATTTCTCGCCGCAAGCGGAGCCCGAGGGTATCCCCAGGATATTGTTTCCGTCGCGCGTGTTACGCGACAAGGGCGCGGTCGAGTTTGCCGGAGCGGCTGCCTCTTTGCGGGCGGCGGGCGTGCAAGCGCAGTTTGTCATTGCCGGCGGGACGGACCCGGGCAATCCCAGCGCGCTTTCCGAGGCGCAGCTCCGACGCTGGGTTGCCGAGGGCATCATTGAATGGCTCGGCCATGCGCGGGATATGCGTGCGCTGTATGCCCAAGTGCACATCGTATGCCTGCCCTCGTATCGCGAGGGGCTGCCCAAAGCGCTGATCGAGGCCGCGGCTTGCGGCCGGCCGGTGGTTACCACGGACGTACCGGGATGCCGCGAGGTGCTCATCGATGGCGAGACCGGTTTGCGAGTGCCAGCGCGCGACACGGCGGCGCTCGCGGCGGCACTCAAACGCCTGATCGAGGACCGGGACCTGCGCCGGCGCATGGGGAATGCGGGCCGGCGTTACGTGGCCGCGCGCTTCTCGACTGCGCAGGTGATTGCGCAGACCAGCGCGATTTTCACCGCGCTGCTGCCGTTGCCGTCCGGGTCCGCGGCGCACAGTGCCAACCCATGAAAACCGTGATGTTTGTCCTGCCTTCTCTCGGCGGCGGCGGCGCGGAACGCGTGGTGCTGACGCTGCTCAAGCATCTGGACCGCACGCAATTCAGCCTGTCACTCGTGGTGATCAATACCAGACGCTCGGTGCATTTGGGCGAGGTGCCGCGCGACGTCGAGTTGATTGATTTCGGTTCGCGGCGTGTCCGTGCCGCGCTGGTCAAGTTGATGCGACTGATCCGCAGGCGCCGTCCGGATGTGGTGTTTTCCACCCAAGGGTATCTCAACCTGGGGATTGCACTGATCAAGCCGTGGCTGCCGGTCGCGACCCGCTGCCTTGCCCGCGAGACCAGCATCGTCAGCAAAGTCCTGCATCTGCACCGCCGGCCGGTTGTCCTGCGGTTTCTCTACCATAGGGTGTACAAGCGGCTGGACGCGGTTATTTGTCAGTCGCGTGCCATGCGCGATGACCTGGTTGCTGCCTATGCGTTTCCGGCCGGCAAAACTGTGATTATTCACAATCCTGTCGATGTTGACTGGGTGCGCGAGCGTGCCCGGGAAAAGGTTGAGCTTGTCGGGCTGAAGCCCGGCCGGTTGAATCTGGTGACTGCTGGGCGGCTCAGCCCTGAAAAGGGGTTGGATAGCGTGATTGCGGCGCTGGCGCTGTGTCGCATGCCGAATCTCAATCTCGTGATTCTGGGCGAGGGCAAGCTGCGTGCCGCGCTTGAGGCGCGCGCGTCGCAGTTGGGTGTTGGCGGGCAAGTGCAGTTCGCCGGTTTCCAGACGAATCCCTATCCCTGGTTTGCACACGCGGATCTTTTCGTGTTGGGTTCGCGTTCGGAGGGGTTTCCGAATGTGGCGCTGGAGGCGCTCGCCTGCGGCACGCCGCTGGTAGCGACACCCTGTGACAGCCTGGCGGATCTCGGTGTCGATGCCAGCGATGGATTGCTTGCCAGGGATTTCACTCCGCAAGCACTGGCGGATGCGATTCAACAGGCCGTTGCACGGCGCGCGGATTTTTCCGTTTCCATTGAACGTATTCGCACCAAGTTCGGCATCGACACGATTGCGCGCCAGTATAGGGATTTGCTGCTGGGTTCAGGCCGGGAACCGGCAGTGGTTGAGTAAAATTCGCATTGTTGCGACCTTGTGCACGCGCAACCATTGAACCGGGATCTTTTACCTTTCGTCGGTTGCCAGCACTTAAATTCCAGCATTTCACCATAAGTGATTGATTGCATAGGGATTGAACGGGTAAACTGCCCACCTGCACAAATTATTAGATGGCCGTCTTGCTTTTCGGCGGGGATCGGATGAATTCTGGTTTTGCGGTCCAGGCGATCGACAGACAATGAACCAAATGGAACTGCAGTCCTTGTATGTCACCGGCGCGGGACGATTCGCGGGCGGCCGTGCGCTGCGTTGGGGTTCCTTTCCGGTGCTGCTCTGGTCGCTGCTGGGGCTGGTATTGGTCATCGGCGGCTCGTTGCTTTTTGCCCTGCTGCTTGCCGTGCGCCCGGGTGTGGCGCAACAACTGTTCGTTCAGCATCTGCCTTTGATTCTCGCCGTGGTGGCTGCCTATGCGGTGGCCACGATCGTCATCGAAAAAATCAGCCGCTTTCCGGGTTGGAGCAGCGTGGCGGTAGTGTTGCCTGCGGTCACCGGCGTGTTTCTGGTGCTGGTGTGTACGTTGTGGATCGGGCGCTTTTATTATTCACGCAGTTTTTTGCTGGCGGCGTACTGTTTAAGCCTGTTGTGGCTGATGGTCGGCATGCACCTGCGGCGCCGCTATCTGATCCCGCGGCTGGCGCTGGTACTGGAGGGCGAGGCTACGGAACTTGCCAAAATCCGCGGTGTGCACTGGCAGGTGCTGGTGAAGCCGTCGCTGGCTAACACCCAGGTTGACGGCGTGGTGGTGGATCTGCATGCCAAGCTGTCCGATCCGTGGCTGCGTTTTATTGCCGACTGCGCCCTGCACAACGTCCCGGTCTACCACGCCCGCTGGGTTTACGAATCCGTTACCGGCAGAACCTCGCTTGAGCAAATGTCGGACGGCTTCATGAGCAGCCTGGAACCGTCCGGGACTTATCTGCTGGGGAAACGTGCCATCGACGTGCTGGCAGTGCTGGCAATATCACCGCTGGTGGTCCTTTTGCTGGCGATCATCACGCTGGCCATCAAGACGGATGCTCCCGGGCCGGTGTTTTTCGTTCAAGAGCGCGTGGGGCGCGGCGGCCAGATCTTCAGGATGTTGAAATTCCGCAGCATGCATTTGCAATCCGAGTCTGATGGTGCGCGGTTTGCTGATCATGCCGACCCACGCGTTACCCGCGTGGGCAAGGTGCTGCGCAAATGGCGGCTGGACGAGCTGCCGCAGGTCGGCAACGTGCTGTTGGGACACATGAGCCTGGTGGGCCCGCGGCCGGAGCAGGTCGATTTCGTGCGGTATTTCGAGGCGCAGATACCGTTTTACGGTTTCCGCCAGATCATCCGGCCCGGGATTACCGGCTGGGCGCAGGTCACTCACGGCTATGCCGCGGATGTCGAATCCACGGCGGAAAAACTCGAGCGCGACATCTATTACATCCGGCACATGTCCGTGTGGCTGGATGTTGCCATTCTGATCCGCACCTTGCGTACCCTGATTACGGGATTCGGCGCCCGCTGATCTGCGTCATGCCGCAAAGACTTTTCGTCAAGACCTTCGGCTGCCAGATGAACGAGTACGACTCCGCCAAGATGGCGGACGTGCTGCGGGTTGCATGCGGTTTCGAGTTGACCACGCAGCCGGAAGCTGCTGATGTATTGTTGCTGAATACCTGCTCGGTGCGCGAGAAGGCCGAGGACAAGGTGTTTTCCCAACTGGGCCTGTGGCGCGAGTTGAAGCAGCAGAAGCCGGGCTTGGTGATCGGCGTGGGCGGTTGCGTGGCGAGCCAGGAAGGCGAGGGCATCGTCAAGCGCGCGCCGTTTGTGGATTTGGTATTCGGGCCTCAGACGCTGCATCGCCTGCCGGCGATGCTTGACGAAACCCGCCGCACGCATGCTCCGGTGGTGGATATTGCATTTCCGGAAATCGAGAAGTTCGACAATCTGCCGCCGCCGCACGCCGAGGGGGCCACCGCCTTCGTGTCCATCATGGAGGGTTGCAGCAAGTATTGCTCGTTCTGCGTGGTGCCCTATACGCGCGGCGAGGAAGCCAGCCGGCCCTTCGATGACGTGATTGCCGAGGTTGCGGAGCTGGCCGAGCAGGGCGTCAAGGAAGTCACGCTGCTGGGCCAGAACGTGAACGGCTACCGCGGCCGCATGCAGGATGGCGCGATCGCGGATCTGGCGCTGCTGATTGACTATGTGGCCGCGCTGGACGGTATCGAGCGCATCCGTTTCACCACTTCCCATCCGCTCGAGTTCAATGATCGCCTGATCCGCGCCTATGCCGAGCGGCCCAAGCTCGCCAATTACCTGCACTTGCCGGTACAAAGCGGCTCCGACCGCATCCTTTCGATGATGAAGCGCAATTACACGACCCTGGAGTACCGGAGCAAGATCCGTAAATTGCGCGAAGTGCGTCCCGGCATCAGCCTGTCCACGGATTTCATCGTCGGCTTCCCCGGGGAAACCGCAAAGGATTTTGATGCCAGTATGCGGTTGATTGATGACGTTAAGTTCGATCAGGCATTTGCTTTTATCTACAGCCCGCGTCCCGGTACACCGGCAGCGAACCTCCCTGACAGTGTCAGCCATGAAGAGAAGGTGCGTCGGCTGGAGCAGTTGCAGGCCCGTATCCACGGGTTCGGACAGCAGTACATGCAGCGGCTCGTGGGGACCGTGCAGCGTGTGCTGGTGGAGAAGCGTTCCACTCGTGACTCGGATGAGCTGGCAGGCAAGACCGAGTGCAACCGTTGGGTGAATTTTTCCGGCAATGCAGATCTCATTGGGCATTTTGCCGACGTGGTGATTACCGAAGTCAAACAGAATTCCTTGCGTGGACGCTTGGGAGCCGTCACGGTGACGCGTGCCGGCTCCGGAGCACAGTTGATTGCCGGCTAGAGCCTTGGCTGATACCGCTCCAGTTTCCCTGGATTTGAAACTCGAACCTGCTGACAACGCGCGGCTGGCCAACCTGTGCGGCCAGTTCGACGAGCACCTGCGCCAACTGGAACAGCGCCTGGGCGTCGAGATCAACAACCGCGGCAATCAATTTCGCATCATCGGTGATGTGCAACCAGCCGAGGCTGCAGTCGAAGTTCTCAAGCAGTTGTATGCCGCGACCGCCAACGAACGCATACGCCGCGAGACCGTGCATCTAATGCTGCAGCAATCGGGGATCAATGCACTGCTGGGCAAAGGTGAAGGCGCGGAAGTTGCCGACGAGATTGTGATTCCCACCAAGGAAGGCCGGGTGCATGGCCGCGGGCCGAACCAGCGTCGCTATCTGCAGAACATCGCGCAGCACGATCTTAGTTTCGGCATCGGTCCGGCCGGCACCGGCAAGACCTATCTCGCCGTAGCCAGCGCCGTGGCCGCGCTCAACAACGACAAAGTGCGGCGCCTGGTGCTGGTGCGTCCGGCGGTGGAAGCCGGCGAACGCCTGGGCTTTCTGCCCGGAGATCTGGCAGAAAAGGTGGATCCTTATCTGCGGCCCATTTACGACGCGCTCTACGAAATGCTCGGCTTCGAGCGCGTCAGCCGCCTGCTGGAGCACGCCGTCATCGAGGTGGCGCCGCTTGCCTTCATGCGCGGCCGCAGCCTGAATGACGCCTTCATCATCCTGGACGAGGCCCAGAACACCACCATCGACCAGATGAAGATGTTCCTGACCCGCATCGGTTTCGGCTCGAAGACCGTGGTGACCGGCGACATCACCCAGGTGGACATTCCGCGTCCGCAACGTTCCGGCCTGCGAGATGCGGTAGATTTGCTGCGCGGCATGCCGGGCGTGAGTTTCACGTTTTTTACCGCGGCGGACGTGGTGCGCCACCCGTTGGTGCAGCGCATCGTCAGTGCCTACGAGCAGCGCGGTCCGCTGAACGGCGGCGAGGATTTGTGACGGTGCAGGTGCGTGTCACGGTGCAACGCGTCACACGCTTGCGCGGTTTGCCGCGCGATAAGAAGTTTGCCCTTTGGGTGGACGCGGTGTTGCGTGGCGCCGGATATCGGCGTGCCGCGGAACTGGCGATCCGCCTCGTGAACGAGGCGGAAGGGTGTCGGTTGAATCGTGAATGGCGCCACAAGAATTACGCCACCAATGTGCTGGCATTTCCTGCGAAACTTCCCAAAGCCCTGCACTCACCGCTGCTCGGGGACCTGGTTATCTGTGCGCCGGTAGTCAGGCGCGAGGCGGCTGAACAAGACAAGCCGCTTGAAGCCCACTGGGCGCATCTCACCGTGCACGGCACGCTGCATTTGCTGGGCTTCGATCATCAGACCCAGGCCGAGGCACATACGATGGAAGCCATGGAGGCTGCAATTGTGGCCAAGCTTGGTTTCCCTGACCCCTATCAGCTTTCAACTTGACCACCTCATACCCGAGCGATATTCTTACCGGTAAGAGTAATACTTTGAGGCTAGCGTCATGAAAGTAACGTCCAAAGGACAGGTGACTGTACCGCTTGAAATCCGCCGGCGACTCGGCCTCTTGCCTGACACCGAGGTCGAGTTCAAGGTAGTAGGCGATCGCGTTTACCTGCAAAAAGCCGCTGGCAAGGCGAGGCGGGGCGCTGCCCTGGTCACGCACATGCGCGGTCGCGCCACCGTGCGGATGAGCACCGATGAGATCATGGCGCTTACGCGTAGCGAATGATTCAGGCGTCACGGGTTCTGATTGACAGCAATGTATTGCTCGATGTGCTCGAGGAAGATGTGCATTGGTATGCATGGTCAGCCGGGCAGTTGGCGCGCTGGGCAGAACGCGCTGAACTGGTGATCAATCCGATAATTTACGCCGAGGTATCCATCGGTTTCGATAATATCGAGTCGATCGAAGACGCCTTGCCCGCGAGCTACTTGCGGCGCGAGCCATTGCCTTGGGAAGCGGCATTTCTCGTGGGCAAATGTTTTCTGCGTTATCGGCAACTGGGTGGCGCGCGGCGTTCGCCACTACCTGATTTTTTCATCGGCGCGCACGCCGCGGTCACCGGCATGCTGCTGTTGACCCGCGATGCGTCACGTTACCGCAGCTACTTCCCCAAGCTTGCCCTGATAGAACCTGCAACTGCAGAATAGACTCTCCCATGTCCACTCCAGTCTCGGATAATCATAATCGCCAGTTTGGCGCGGGCCTGCGCCCCTGGTTCGAGCGCCTGCGCTCGGCACTCGCGGGCGAGCCGCGTGACCGCGAGGAGCTGCTGGAACTGCTGCAGGATGCCCAGGCACGCGATCTGTTCGATGCCGACGCCCAGGCGATGCTCGAGGGCGTGCTGCAGGTTGCCGACATGCACGCGCGCGACATCATGATCCCGCGCGCGCAGATGGTGGTGCTGGAAAAGGACGCCGAACTGCGTGCCGCGCTCGGCACCGTGGTGGAATCGGGGCATTCGCGTTTTCCGGTGGTGGGCGAGAGCCGTGACGAAGTGGTCGGCATCGTGCTCGCCAAGGACCTGCTGGAGCATTTCCTCGAGGATCCCGAAGGTCCGTTCAACCTGCGCGACTACCTCAGGCCCGCACCGTTCGTGCCCGAGAGCATGCGGCTCAACGTGCTGCTCAAGAATTTCCGCGCCAGCCGCAGCCACATGGCCATCGTCGCCGACGAGTATGGCGGCGCCGCCGGGTTGGTGACCATCGAGGACGTGCTGGAACAGATCGTCGGCGATATCGACGATGAATACGACGTGGATGACGAAGCCCGCATCCTCAAGCACAGCGACAAGCGTTACACCGTCAAGGCGCTCACCCCCATCGGGGATTTCAACGAGTATTTCGGCACCACTTTTGGCGATGCCGATTACGCTACCGTGGGCGGCCTGGTGACGCACGCGTTTGGCCATCTGCCGAAACGTGGCGAGAAAATCCTGATCGGCAAACTGCGTTTCAAGGTGCTGCGCGCCGACAGCCGCCGCCTGCATCTGCTGGAAGTATTGCGCAAAGATACCGCTGCAACTTCGCCAGAAATCACCCAATGAGTGCCGGGCTGGCACGGGACGCGCGCGGATTTCGTTTGGGTGTCCGCGGGATGGACAGTGGCTGGCGTGGCGATCTCGCTTCGCTGGTGTGCGGCGCGCTCATGGTATTCGCCTTCGCGCCGTTCAATGTTTATCTGCTTGCCGTAGTCACTCTTGCGGTGCTGTTCGGGTTGCTGCAGGGGGCAAGCGTCGGCCGTGCATTCTGGCGCGGGTTCCTGTTCGGCGTGGCTGCATTCGGCTTTGGCCTTTATTGGATATATATCAGCATCCATATTGTCAGCGGCGCACCCGTTTGGCTGACGTTGCTGGTCATCATTGCGTTGGTTGTGGCCATGGCTTTGTACGGCGCGGTTGCCTGTGCGTTGGCGGTCTGGATCTTGCCGCGTGCCAGGCTGTTGCGAGGATTGCTGCTGCTGCCCGGGCTCTGGGTAGTGCTTGAATGGTTGCGCGGCTGGTTGCTGAGCGGTTTCCCGTGGCTGAGTCTGGGATACAGTCAGATTGATAGTGCGCTCAAAGGCTATGCACCGATTTTCGGCGTGTACGGCGTAAGTCTGGGCGTGGCGCTATCGGCCGGTCTGCTCTTGGGATTGCTACAGCTACGCCGTTCGTGGAAATGGAGAACTGGTTTTCTGGCGGGATTGGCTGCGCTGTGGCTGGCGGGCTGGGGATTAAGCTCTGTGCGCTGGACGCATGCCGCGGGTGCACCGATTCGCGTGAGCTTGATCCAGGGCAATATCGCACAAAGTCTCAAATGGGATCCGCAGGAATTCCAGCCGACGCTTGAGCGCTATCTGAAGCTCACGCGCCGGCATTGGGACAGCCGCCTGATCATCTGGCCGGAGGCCGCGATTCCCGCCTATGCCGATCAGGTTCAGGAGGGCTTTCTCGATCCTCTCGAGGCCGAAGCGCGCCAACACGGCACCGACATGTTGATTGGCGTGCTCACCGAGAACCCCAGTACCGGCGCGGCCTATAACAGCGTCATCAGCCTCGGCCGTCACGACGGCGTGTACAACAAGCGTCATCTGGTGCCGATGGCGGAATACTTCCCGGCACCGGCCTGGGTGACCCACTGGCTGGAGAGCATGAATCTTCCGTATTCCTCGTTCACCCCCGGCGCCCCGCGTCAACCGCTGCTGCAGGTTGCGGGTTATCCTGTGGCGGTATCCATTTGTTACGAGGATGCTTTTGGCAGTGAAATAATGCGCGATCTGCCGCAAGCGGCGTTTCTGGTGAATGTCAGCAACGACGCCTGGTTTGGGGATTCGATTGCGTTACCGCAACATTTCGAGATTTCGCGCATGCGCGCGCTGGAAGCCGGACGGTATCTATTGCGGGACACCAACACCGGTATTACCGCAGTCGTGACCCCCGCCGGGAGCGTGGCTGAGCGCTTGGCTGTGGATAAAGTAGGGGTACTGACTGTGGCGGTGCCGCCTTATGCAGGCAGCACTCCGTATGTGCGCTTGGGAAATCTTGTTATCGTGATCATCAGTGCGGTGTTAATTCTGGTAAGTGGCGCAGGGAGAATCTGGTGGAGTTGAAAGCAGGGACGGAGGCAAGCCTGGCGTCGGTGCAGGAGCGCAAATTGACAGGAACGCATCACCCGGGTTCCGGGGCTGACGCGTGGTTGCGCGGGTTCACGTCACTGCTGGTGCTGCTGTTTCCGACGGTCACGCTCTTCGTGAACCGCGGGGACAGTTATGTCTTCGGGCTCCTGACGCTGGTGGGACTCTACGTATGGCTGCGCGACGGCGCCAGGGTGTGGCTGGATCGTTACAGCGGCGCGCTCTGGATTGCGTTCCTGCTGTTCTTCGCGGTTGCCGTGTTGTCCTACCTCGTGGGCCTGCAGACCGAGGATGGGTTTCATTTCCTCGGGCGTTACCTGCGGTTTTTGCTGATCGCGCCGGTATATCTGGCGTTCCGCCGCTACCCGCCCACCGCTAAAACGTTATTTATCGGCTTGGCCCTCGGGGCGCTGGTGAGCGGTGTGCTGTCCATGCTGCAATTTTTGCACACGCATACGCCATTCCGCATGGCCGCAACCACCGATCTGTCTATCATCTTCGGGGACTTGGCCACCACCATGGTGTTGTGCACTGCAGCGGGGCTTGCCTTACTGGCGTCATCCAGACGTTCCTGGACATTGCCACTGCTGATTCTGTGTTTGGCGGGCGGCCTTGCGGCGACGCTGCTGTCGGGTACGCGCGGCGCATGGATTCCGCTGCTGCTGTTGCCACTGGCATTCATCGCGCCCTACGGCGCCTTTCTCAAGGCGCGCTACGTGGCTTTGATATTTGCCGTCATCGTGCTGACTTTCGGGATTTCGTATATGGTGCCGCGTACTGCCACGCAGGCACGCCTCGGTATGATCAGCGCGCAGGTATACGACTATTTCGCCGCGCTTGGGAGCTTTTCGCCACGCGTGGACCCGGGTGCCGGAAATGCGCGCTGTGTCAATGGCCAATCCTTCCTGAGAGCGTGGATTGCGGCCGGGCGCCTCGCGGGCGATGTGCCGGCGCAGGTGAGCGTGGTGCCAGATCCGGGTTTGATGCAAACTGCCGCCGCGGATTTTGGCTGCCGCGCCGGTTATGCGGTCCGCATCAGTAATTTGGGTGGCAAAGGGGCTGCACAGTATGTGTTGCCGCGGGTTCCGGAGGAATCCGTCAGCTCACAGCAAACCACGGTGCTGGCGCGCGGCGCGGCAGTGGTGTCTTTCGCGGGCGGCGGGAGCCATCATGCCAGCGTGAACAATGCGGTTTATAAGATAGTAAAAGTGGCGGGTGGTCATGCTGCGGGTAAAGCCGTCAACGTATTTGTGGCGCCGGGCGAGAGCGTGTGGCTGGTGCCGCTTGAGAGCTACTTCGGCGAATACAGCTTCGCGCCCGCGGACAACAACGTGGGGCAGCGCCTGGAGATGTGGCGCGCCGCCTGGCACCTGTTTCTGCGCCACCCCCTGCTCGGCGTGGGTCTCGGAGCCTATCAGGCGCAAAGCCGCGAATTGGCCAGCCAGCATGACATCGCCCCGTTTGTCGGCACCTATGACCATCCGCACAACGATTACTTGAACGCGTTGGCGAGCGCCGGCCTCCTCGGCTTGCTTGCGCTCCTGGCGGTGCTGGTGGTGCCGCTGGTACGCTTCGTGCGTGTCTTGCGCAGCCGGGACGCGCTCGAGCACGCTATCGGCCTCGCGGGCACATTGAGCGTTTTCGGATTTGCCATTTATGCGCTCACCGACACTGTGTTCCTGCATTCCATGATGATTACCTGGTATGTGATATACATGGCGTTGTTTGTCGCGTTGATACAAGACCGGGTCACCAAGCAAGAAAACGGCATCGCTTGAAATGCTGGATCACTACGAATCCCGCGGAATAGAAACCCAAGCACGTCAGCGCTGGCAACAGGAGGGCCTCCTGCAGGCGCACGAGCGTGCTGCCGGCGGCAAATATTATTGCCTGTGCATGCTGCCTTATCCCAGCGGGCGGCTGCATATGGGGCATGTGCGCAATTACACCATCGGCGACGTGATCACGCGCTACCAGCGCATGCACGGACGCAACGTGCTGCAGCCCATGGGCTGGGACGCGTTTGGGTTGCCGGCCGAGAATGCCGCCATCAAGAACGGCGTGCCGCCGGCCAAGTGGACTTACGACAATATCGCTTACATGCGCGGGCAGTTGCAGTCGCTGGGCTTCGCGATTGACTGGTCGCGCGAGATCGCCACCTGCGACCCCAAGTATTACAAGTGGAACCAGTGGCTGTTCCTGCGCATGCGCGAGCGCGGCCTGGCCTACAAGACCACCGCCACGGTCAACTGGGATCCGGTGGACCAGACGGTGCTCGCCAACGAGCAGGTAATCGACGGCCGCGGCTGGCGCACGGGGGCGCTCGTGGAAAAACGCGAAGTGCCGATGTATTACCTGCGCATCACCGCCTATGCCGAGGAGCTGCTGTCGGCGCTCGATGATCTGGCCGGCTGGCCGGAGCGCGTCAAGACCATGCAGGCCAACTGGATCGGCAAGAGCGAAGGCGTGGAAATCGGTTTCCCTTACGGCGGCGGCGTGCTCAGGGTGTTCACCACGCGCGCGGATACCTTGCTCGGCGCCACCTACGTCGCGGTGGCCGCGGAACATCCGCTTGCGGCACAAGCCGCGGCGGCGAGTCCTGCAGTGGCGGCGTTCATCGAGGAATGCCGCAAGGGCGGCGTGACCGAAGCGGAGCTCGCCACCCAGGAAAAGAAAGGCGTGCCCGCGGGGCTGTTCGTGCGCCATCCGCTCACCGATGAAATGCTGCCGGTGTGGGTGGCCAACTACGTGCTTATGGCTTATGGCCAAGGCGCGGTGATGGCGGTGCCGGCTCACGATCAGCGGGACTTTGAGTTTGCCCGCAAACATGGTCTGCCCTTGAAGGTGGTGGTGCGGCCGGCAGACGGCGCCGCAGCGCGCGCAGCCGCAATGATTGAGGCGTTTGTCGAGCACGGCGTCGTCGTCAATTCCGACAAGTACGATGGTCTGACGTCGGCACAGGCGACAAAGGCCATCGCCGGGGATTTGCAAGCCAGAGGTTTGGGCGAAACGCGCACGGTGTACCGGCTGCGCGACTGGGGCATCTCGCGCCAGCGCTATTGGGGCTGCCCCATCCCTTTGATCCATTGCCCACAGTGCGGCGAAGTGCCGGTGCCCGACGCCGAGCTTCCGGTCATCCTGCCGGAAAATCTCGCGCCGGACGGCAGCGGCAACCCCCTGGCCAAATGCGCGGAGTTTGTGCATGTAAACTGTCCGCAATGCGGCAAGCCGGCGCGGCGCGAAACCGACACCATGGACACGTTCGTGGATTCCTCCTGGTACTTCATGCGTTACGCCTGCCCGGACAATGATCGCGCCATGGTGGACGCCCGTGCCGATTACTGGTTGCCGGTGGACCAATACATCGGCGGTATCGAGCACGCCATCCTGCACCTTCTGTATTCACGCTTCTGGACACGGGTGATGCGCGATATGGGGTTGGTGAAATTTTCCGAGCCCTTCAGCCGGCTTTTGACCCAGGGCATGGTGTTGAACCATATATTCTTCCGTAAGGAAAAAGCCGGCAGCATCCGCTATTTCTCTCCCGATGAAGTCGAGTTGCGGCACGACCAACAGGGGCGTGTCGCAGGCGCGAACCTAAAGGCTGATCACCAGCCGGTCGAGTACGGCGGCATGGGCACCATGTCGAAGTCGAAGAACAACGGTGTGGATCCGCAGGCTTTGGTGGACAAGTACGGCGCCGATACCGTGCGGCTGTTCATGATGTTTGCGGCGCCACCGGAGCAGACGCTGGAATGGTCCGAGGCGGGTGTCGAGGGCGCGCAGCGTTTTCTCAAGCGCCTGTGGAAAGCCGTAGCGGATCACGTCAATGGTGGTCCGGCGCCGTCCTTGCATCCCGGATCCCTGAATGCGACGCCGCGCGCGCTGCGCCGCCAGGTGCACGCCACCATTGCCAAGGTCGGCGATGACGTCGGCCGCCGCTATACCTTCAACACTGCAGTCGCGGCCATCATGGAATTGCTGAACGCGGTGACCCGCAATACGGACGAGGATGCCGCAACGCGTGCAGTGAAACAGGAAGCCTTTGAAAATATCGTGCGTCTGCTTGCGCCCATCGCGCCGCATATCTGCGAGGCACTGTGGCACGAACTTGGCCACGCCGAATCCGTCATGACGGTGGAGTGGCCGAAACTGGATGAGGCTGCACTGGTGCGCGAGAGCGTGGAAATCGTGGTGCAGGTGAACGGCAAGCTGCGCGGCCGCATCAGCGTGCCAGTGGAAGCCGAGCGTGCGCATCTGGAACAGGCGGCCATGGCCGAGCCGAATGTGCGCAAATATCTCGAGGGCAAGCCGGTCAAGAAGGTCGTTGTGGTGCCCGGCAAGCTCGTGAATCTTGTGGTGTCACCGTGAGAGCCGTGCACCTGTCGGTATTTGCATTCGCACTGTTGTTGACTGGCTGCGGATGGCATCTACGGCAGCCGGCGCAGTTGCCGGCGGCGATGCAGCGCACCTATATAAATGATGCGACCGGCGATACCGAACTGGTGCGCCAGCTGCGCCGCAGTCTGGGCACGCCCACAACCAGCGTGATCGAGGATGCCACCACGGCCACCGCCACGCTCAATATCCTCAACGCGCGCCAGTTCCAGCGGGTGCTTTCGGTGAGCAACACCGGTCAGCCCTTGGAGTACCAGGTGGCCTACCAGGTACAGTTTTCGTTGACGGATGCCAAAGGCAAAACCTTGATCGAGGTCCAGACCCTGACGCTGACGCGCAATTATGCTTACGATGTCGCCAACGCCATCGGTGATGTGGAACAGGCCAACGTGCTCTACAAGGCCATGCAGGACAACATGGCGCAACTGATCCTATTTCGCCTGCAAGCCCTCGGCCGCAGCGCGGGCAGCCGTTGAAACTCACGTTCGACCGCTTGCACTCGCAGTTGCGTGACAAGCTCGCGCCGCTGTACCTGATCGCGGGCGATGAACCGCTGCAGCGCGAGGAAGCCGCGGACGCCGTGCGCGCTGCGGCCCGCACCCGCGGATACACGGACCGCGAAGTTTTCTTCGCCGAGCGCAACTTTGACTGGCACCGGCTGACACTCGCAGCCGCAAGCCTGTCGCTGTTTGCCTCCAAACGCATCCTGGATTTGCGCCTGCCGACCGGCAAACCCGGCGTGGAGGGCGGGGAAGCGCTGAGCGCCTACGCGCAGGCGCCAGCGCCGGACACCGTACTCCTGGTAGTCAGTCCGAAGCTCGAGCGCGGCGGCGGCCGCTGGGCCGAAGCGCTGGAACAGGCGGGCGTGCTCGTGCAGATCTGGCCGGTGGAGGCGCGCGATTTGCCCGTTTGGATCGAGCGGCGCATGCGCGCCCGCGGGCTGGTGCCGACACCGGAAGTGGCGGCGTTCATCGCGGCGCGCGTGGAAGGCAACCTGCTGGCCGCGACCCAGGAGATAGAAAAATTGCGGCTGTTGCAGGGTGAGGCTGCGGTGGACATGGCCGCGGCCGAAGCCGCGGTCGCGGACAGCGCACGCTACGACGCCTTCAAACTGGTGGATGCGGCACTTGCCGGAAATGGCGCGCGCGTGGCGCATATCCTCGAAGGCCTGCGCCAGGAGGGCACCGAGCCCCCGGTGATTCTGGGCGCGCTCAATTACGCGCTGCGCGAACTCGCCACCAAAGCCTGGCAAATCGAAGCGGGCAGCTCCGCAGCGGAGGTGCTGGCGTCCGGCTGGCCGCAGCGCCGCCCGTTGATCCAGCAGGCGCTCAAGCGCGGGCGTGCGCGCGACTGGCAGCGGCTGCTGCAGCGCGCCGCGCGCGCCGACCGCGTGCTCAAGGGTCAAACGCCGGGGCGCGTTTGGGATGAACTGTTAAACTTGTCCGAAGGCTTGGCGGGCCTGCAACTGCCTGCCTGAACGGAGCGCCGGATCAAACTTGCGCATGCGCAAAATAGGCATCTTCGGGGGCAGCTTCGACCCCGTCCATTTTGGTCATCTGCGGCCGGCGCTGGAAATCCTCGGGGCGCTGGTGCTGGACGAAATCCGCTTCCTGCCGGCGGGCCAATCCCCGCTGCGAGCTGCGCCGGTGGCGCCACCAGGCCTGCGTCTGCGAATGCTCAAGGCCGCGCTGCGCGGCGAACCGCGCTTCGTGGTGGACGAGCGCGAGCTCAAGCGCCCCGGACCGTCCTACACCGTGGACACGCTCGTCGATCTGCACCACGAGTTTCCCCGGGCATGCCTGGTGTTGATCGTGGGCATGGATGCGTTCCTCGGTTTTCCCGAATGGCATGAGTGGCAGCGAATCTTTGAATATGCACACGTGGTGGTTGCACATCGGCCGGGGTGGTCGCCGCCGGCCACGGGCAAGCTGGCTGACACATTGCGCGAGCGGCGTGCGGACCCCGCTGCCGGACTGTTCGCCGCACCGGCGGGGTGGGTGTTGTTGCAACCGGTGACGCAACTCGAGATTTCTTCGACGCACATCCGTGCAATGGCTGCCGCCGGCCGCGATCTGCGCTATCTGGTGCCGGAGCCGGTGTGCGAGCTGATTCGGGATTCACATTGTTACGCCCAAGCCGTGGAGCGCTGATGCAAGCTGAAAAATTGCGCGATCTTGTGGTCAATGCCTTGCAGGACATGAAGGGCGTGGAGGTGCGCGTGCTGGACGTGCGCGGCATGACTACGCTCATGGATTTCATGGTGATCGCGAGCGGCACCTCGGACCGGCATGTGAAATCGCTGGCGCGAGAGGTGCAGGACGATGCTCGCCGCGCCGGCGTCAAGCCCATGGGCGTCGAGGGCGAACAGGAAGGCGAGTGGGTGCTGGTGGACCTGCGCGATGTGGTGGTGCACGTGATGCGCCCGCAAATCCGCGACTTCTACAATCTGGAAAAGCTCTGGAGCCTCGTGCCTGGGACGGATGAGGCGCCACCGGCGCAGGCCGTGTCCCGGCGCCCCTGAGCATGCGTATGCACTTGCTGGCGGCGGGCACGCGTCAGCCCGCCTGGATCAACACCGGCTATGACGAGTTCGCCAAACGTTTGCCGGCGGAATGCAAGCTGCTGTTGCATGAAATCCCGCTGAGCACGGCCCGCAAACGCGCTGACCTCGCGCGTGCGGTCAGGGACGAAGGCCAGAAAATGCTGGCGGCGTTACCGGACGGTGCCGGGGTGGTCGCGCTGGATGTGAATGGCCGCAGCTTCAGCAGCGAAGCCCTGGCGCGGCAACTCGGCCGCTGGCTGCAGGGCGGCCGCGATCTGGCGCTCATGATCGGCGGACCCGACGGTTTGACGCGGGAGTGCCTGGCGCGCGCCGAACTCAAGTGGTCGCTGTCACCGATGACGCTGCCGCACGGCTTGGTGCGCGTGTTGGTGGCCGAGCAGCTCTACCGCGCCTGGACGATTCTGAAAGGCCATCCGTATCACAGGGCCTGAGCTGCATTCTGTGTGGCGCGCCGGCGAGCGGCAAGCCATGGTAAACCCCCGACCCGGGGACCTAGTAACCCTCCGCCCATATGGCAAACAGCGCCAGCGGCCAGCCGCTGCCGTCCCCAACCTTGCTGACCACCAGGCGCAAATAGCGTCCCTGGGTGTTCAGCAATTCGTCGCCGTTGATTAGCGGTTTTGTATTGCTGCGCGCCAGCACGGTTTTCCAGGTGAGGGCATCGTCCGATACCTGTATCGAGTAGTCGCTGGGAGACTCTGCATTGTAGGGGGAGCCGTCGGCGCCACTCCATTGCAGACGGTCGATCTGGCGGCGTGAGCCAAAATCAAGCTGCAGCCAGGTGTTGTTGTTGTCAGGGGAAGCCGCAAGGTTTGCCAACCAGGGCTTGTCAGCCCCGTCCACGGCGTTGCCCGCCGGATATCCCGCCGCCTCGCTCTTGGCGCTGGCTTGGGCTCCCAATACCGCGGAAACGCTGCTACCTTCGGCCCAGAGATCATGGAATTGGGTGTCGGGGATGGGCGGGATCTGGATACGCAGGTAACGCCCTTGGGCGCTCAGCGCAAGAGTTTGCTGACCGAAAACGAGCGTGCGTACCTGCAATACCGTCCGCCAACTATTGCCGTTATCCGACACCTGTACTGTGCAGGCAAGCGGTTGGGCGTTGTTGGATACCGCGCGCCAGCCGATGCGGGTAATCTGCTGGCGTGCGCCGAAATCTATGACGTATCCGGTAAAGCTGCCCCCGGCAATCGGCCCGCCTCCGAGTGCAGGCAATCGCGCCGAGGGCGGTGGCGGCGCACCCTGCGCCCAGAATTCAGAAAAATCCGCCGGCGTCAGCGCGGAAGCGTCGGCTTGCGGTGCAATCAGGCGCACATAACGGGCCTGCTCGTTCAACAGTTCGTGGCTTGCGGTCAGCGCGCGGGCGTCATGGCGCACGATAATCGTCTGCCAGAGGAGGCCGTCAGTCGATATTTCCACGGCGTAGTTTGTAAGCGCCGCGAGTGCCGCGGTTCCCTTGCTGCGCCAATGCAGCTGTTGCACCCATCGGGCGGTTCCAAGATCAAGCACCAGCCCGTTGACGGGGCTGGCGACCGCGCTCACCGTTGCCGGCAGGACTGAGGAACGCGGTAACGGCGAGGCGGTCTGCAGGGCGCGATCCAGGAAGTTGCGCGTCAGCTGCTGCACCCCGGGCACGCTGCCGCGGCTGCGGCCAAAGTCATCAAGACCGAGATCCCAGTCGATGGATCCGGCAGCGAATACGACCGCGCCGCTGGGCGCAGTATAAACGGTGGCGTTAGCCCAAATTTGCTGGCTTTCGGAGAGTGTTTTTGGAAACCGCGAGCGCGCAACAATGACCGTGTTCACGGGCTGGTGACCGTGCACTGCATCCACTTCGTAGCCGAGGATATCGGGCAGTACAGCGCCGGCGTAGAGTCCGGTGCTCTGCGAAAGCCAGGCCGGCCAACCAGCCGGGGCGGTCACGGCAATGTCACCGATGGCTTTGGCCTGGCTGGTGCAGCAATTGCCGTTCCTTTCCGTTTCCGCGCCAATGAGCGCTTCTTCCGGCCGGTTTACCAGGTCGGTGTAATGCACCTTCCAGTTTTCCAGGTCGCTCCAGTAGCCGGTTGCGTAACGCCTTCTTGATTTGTCGCCTCCGGTTGCATACGGATCACGGCGTGCAACGTCTTCCTTGAAGGCGATCAGGCGTCGCTCAGGTTCGCCTTCGGCATCTGCCGCGTAGCGCGCCTGCCAGTAAACGGAGTTGCCGGAGAAAAACCCGAGACTCACCCCCTGATCGCGCGCCCTTTCCAGGTTGGCGCGCATGCGCCAGCTCCAGTATTCGCCGTGACCGACGATCAGGATGGCCTTGTGCTTTAAGAGGAGTCCGGGGTGTGCATCCAGGTCGGTGTCCGTGACGTAAGTGACATCCAGCCCCTCCCTTTCCAGCCAACGCAGCATGTTGATTTCGTAACTGAGGAAATCGCCGCTGCCCTCACCGCGCCAGTAGGGCCGGTCGAAGGAAACGCGGTAACCGGTTTTTTGATCTTTGAGCGGACCGCTCTTGAAGCGGGTATACAGCGAGCTGCCCCCCCATTCGTTGTAGGCCTGGTAGGTATTCACGCTGGAAATGAACAGGTATGCGGAAGGCCGGCTGTCGTCCCTGACCACGAAGATGATGTAGCTCTGCTGGCCGGCGGCGGTCTCAAGTTTTGCGAGGTACACGCCGCTCACCCAGGTTTCGGGGACCGTCAGCGTGTAAGCCGCCGGCCAGTGACATTCAATCAGGCCGTCCTGTCCCGGGTCCGGAACCGGCTGGGGATTGCCTTGCAAGGACACCGGCCCGAGCACCAGTCTGGCCCCGGCTCCGGCGTACCAGCCGATGCGGAAAAAACTCATGGTGTAGCCGGTGGGCGAGCCGGTACTGACAAAAAACGTGATCGGTTCGCCGGGGTTCACGCTGGTTTTTGAGGCGTAACCCTGCACGGCGACTCCCGCATACAATTGCTTGGCATCGGCTTCGTTGTACGCGATGTTGTCGGTACACGGGTTGCAGGCAGGGGCCATGATCTTCCAGTCCCCGGATCCGGAAAGCAGGTTTTCCTGTGCAACGGAAACGCGCGTGTACCAATCGGGTGAAGTGGAGTAATCCGCTGCCCGATATTCCGCGGTGTAGGTGTCGGCGGTGGGAGCGCTGATTACGTCTGTGGTGACGTCCGGATTACCGCTCCCGTTACAGGCATTGAGCAGCAACACTGCGGTGGCTGTGACGGCCATCAACTTCCATGCAGATATGCGCATCATCGCGACGGTGCCTTGATCGAGGCAGGTGGACGACGGCAGATTCTATTCCGGATTACGACGCCAGGCATATCAAAAAGTCGCAATTTTTGCCGGGCCCAGTGCCATGGGGGTGCCTTGAGAGCAAAGCGCGGGTACCCTTATTACTGCAAGTAACATCAGCGGCTGGAAGCATCATGGGCTTAGCGGTGAATCCTTGCGTCGCTGGCGTCTTGGCGTCGGGCCCTGCGCAGACCTGCCCGGTCGAGTCTGCCAATGGTGCTACTTGTGAATAACAACCAGATTTGGGCGGCTCGGCATGGGATATGAGCTTGTTTACCTTGCTTCCAGGTCGCCGCGGCGCGCGGAGTTACTGCGCCAGTTGGGAGTGCGTTTCGAGCTCGTGGACGCCGATGTGGACGAAAGCGCGCGTGCTGGTGAAGCCGTCGAGGCCTATGTAACGCGCCTCGCGCAGGCAAAAGTTGAGGCCGCCCGGGCGAGATTGGGCAGCCGCGCGACAAACCCCATTCTCGCGGCGGACACCGCCGTGGCGCTCGACGGGGTGATATTCGGCAAGCCAGGCAGCCGGAGCGAGGCGTTGGAAATGCTCGGGCGCCTGTCTGCCTGCAGCCATCAGGTATTATCTGCGGTGGCGGTATATGCAGCGGGCGCGCTGCGCACGGTCGTGAGTATCAGCAAGGTCAGCTTCCGCGCCATCAGCGCGGCCGAAGCGGCCGCCTACTGGGAGAGCGGCGAACCTACCGACAAGGCCGGCGGCTATGCGATCCAGGGACGCGGTGCCATGTTCGTCGAGCGCCTTGAAGGCAGCTATTCGGGCGTCGTGGGACTGCCGCTTTACGAGACCGCGCAGCTTTTGCGTGCGGCGGGTCTGCGAATTCTGTAATTGGAGCGCGGCTTCGGCCGTGCACGGGTCATGAGCGAGGAGATTCTGGTCAACGTCACGCCGCGCGAGACGCGTGTGGCGCTGCTCGACAACGGCGTACTGCAGGAGCTCTACATCGAGCGCTTGCAGCGCCGCGGTCTGGTCGGCAACATCTACAAGGGCAAGGTGTCGCGGGTGCTGCCGGGCATGCAGGCAGCGTTCATTGACGCCGGCCTCGCACGCACCGCCTTCCTGCACGCGGCCGACATTCTCAAGTCCGCCTACGAAGATCACAACGGCGAGCCGGCTGCGCCGCCAGACATCCGCACGCTGTTGCACGAAGGCCAGGAACTGCTGGTGCAGGTGCTCAAGGATCCGCTCGGCAGCAAGGGCGCGCGCCTCACCACGCATATCAGCATTCCCTCGCGCTATCTGGTGTTTCTGCCGGAGGGCAGCGGTGTGGGCCTGTCGAACCGCATCGAGGACCTTACCGAGCGCAGCCGTCTGCAGGATCTGGTGAAGACTTTCGCCGACGGCGCCCGCGGCGGCTACATCGTACGCACCGCGGCCGAAGCGGCGCCTGCGGAGGCACTGCGTGCCGACATGCTGTTTCTCGCCAAGCTGTGGCAAAGCGTTGCGGCGCGCGCCGCGCACACGCCGGCAGGGCAACTGGTGCATGCGGATTTGCCGCTGTCGCTGCGCATCCTGCGCGACCTGTTCGGCGGCGAAGTCGAGCAGGTGCGCGTGGACTCGGCGGAGGCCTATGCGCGCATGCGGGAATTTGCCGCCATGTTCGTGCCGGAGATGGCGCCGCGCATCGAGCGTTACGACGGGGCGCGCCCGATTTTCGATCTCTACGGCATCGAAGAGGAAATCCGCAAGGCCCTGGAACGCAAGGTGCCGCTGAAATCCGGCGGGCATCTCATCATAGACCAGACCGAGGCCATGACCACGGTGGATGTGAATACCGGCGCCTACGTCGGCCACCGCAATCTCGAAGACACCATCCTCAAAACCAACCTCGAAGCCGCACAGGCGATCGCCCGCCAGCTGCGGCTGCGCAACCTGGGCGGCATCATCATCATTGATTTCATTGACATGACCGACAACGGTCACCGGGAGCAGGTGCTCGCGGCGCTGCAGCAGGCGCTCGCCAAGGATCGCGCCAAGAACCAGGTGAGCGAGGTTTCGACGCTCGGCCTCGTGGAAATGACGCGCAAGCGCACGCGCGAGAGCCTCGGGCACGTGCTGTGCATGCCCTGTCCGGTGTGCCAGGGGCGCGGCGCGTTGCGTACGCCGGAAACCGTGTGTTACGACATCTTCCGCGAAATTCTGCGGGTCACACGCCAGTTCGAGGTGCGCGAACTGCGCGTGCTCGCGGCCCAAGAGGTTGTGGATCGGCTGCTCGATGAGGAATCCACGGGGCTCGCCGAACTCGAAGCCCAGACAGGCAAACCCATCCGCCTGCAGGCGGAGGCGCTTTACAGCCAGGAACAATTCGACGTGGTGCCGCTGTGAGTTCACCCGCACGCTCGAGGCCCGCATGAAACGCTGGCATCACATCACCTGGAAATCCGCGCTGGGCTTGATCGCCGCGCTGATCCTGGTGCTGGCCGCCGCCGCCGGCCTGTTCCGCGCGTTGGCGCCGCTGGTGCCAAGCTACCGTGCCGACGCCCAGGCGTGGGCCAGCAAGGCGCTCGGCCGGCCGGTGCAAATCGCCTCCATGGGCGCGCGTCTCGGACTGCTCGGCCCGGAGCTGACGCTGGGACAGGTGGCGATTTATTCCCATGACCGCCGTTACGTGATCGTGGAAGCGCGCGAGCTGCGCCTGGGTTTTACCCTGGGCGCGCTGGTGCACGGCCAGTTTGCGCGTCCGAGCCGCGTCATCCTGATTCAGCCGCAACTGGTGCTGGAGCGCGAGACCGACGGCAATTACGCGGTGCGCGGACTCGAGGGCAGTCTCAACTTGGGCGCCCAGAAAACCGATTGGCGCGCGATTGCCGCCGAGGCCTTCGCACAAGACGCCGCGCTGCGCGTGCGCGACGGCCGGGTGACGCTGATCGACATGCGCAGGCCCGCGGCGCCGCTGGTATTCAGCAAGCTGCAACTCAATCTCGACAACAGTCGCGACGACCACCGTTTGTCCGGGCGCATGCAGTTGCCGGCCGAGCTCGGGCGGAGCCTGGCATTCAGCGCGCAGGTGCAGGGCACGGGTCTCGCGCCCGAAGGCTGGCAATGGCAAACGCAGGTCCAGGGCGATGCCGTGAATCTTCCGCAGTGGCTGGCGTATTGGCCGGCGGCAAGCGGGCGTTTTCAGAGCGGGCAATTGGACCTGCGGGCGGCGCTGTCCGGCGTCGGCCCGCGCCTGGATCAGGCCGAGGCCAGCGTGAACGCGCATAACCTCAGGCCCGTGCAGGCGGCGTCAGGCTTGGATCTGCTTGCCGGCACGATCACTTGGGCGCGCACCGCGTCCGGGTGGACGCTCGCCGGCCGTGATTGGCAGCTGCGCCGCGGCACGGATGTCTGGCCGGCAAGTGACTTTGATTTGCGCTATGCGCAGGGCGCCGCGGCGGATGCCACGGCCTGGTCCGGAGACGCGAGCTTTCTGCGCCTGCAGGATGTCACGTTCCTGAGCACCTGGTTGCCGGCGGATTTCAGCACGGCCATCGCCCGCCTGCAGAAACTCGCGCCGAGCGGCGACCTGCAAGCCGTGGGATTTTCCGCGCAGCGCAGCGGCCAGTCGTTTGCGCAGTGGGCGCTGCGCGGACAATTCGCCAATCTCGGTCTGCGCGCCGACGGCCACATCCCGGGTTTCAGCGGGCTGAGCGGCACGCTCGCTGCCAATCAGGACGGCGGCACGCTGGCGCTGACCGGCACCAACGCCACGGTCACGTTCCCGCACCTGTTCCGCGGCCCCTTGACTGCCACCACGCTCAAGGCGGACGTCGTGTTCAGCCACGACTCCCAAGGCTGGCTGTTTACCTTGAAAGATCTGAGCGCCGCCAATCAGGACGTGCAGCAGGCGAGCGCGCAGGGCACGCTGCTGCTGCCGGCCGACGGCGGTTCGCCGGTGATTGACTTGCAGGCGAGTGCCGCGAACGTCGACGCCAAGAACAAGTCGGTGTACTTTCCGGTCGGCATCATGCCGAAAGAAGTGGTCGACTGGCTGGATGGCGCCATCGCGAGCGGCCAGGTGCCGAGCGCCAGCCTGGTGTTGCGCGGCCGCCTCGATGATTTTCCCTACGACAAGAACCAAGGCCTGTTCGCCATCCGTTTTCATCTGCTCCATGGCCAGTTGGACTACGCTTCCGGCTGGCCGGCCGTGAGAGACCTCGACGCCGACGTGGAGTTCAAGAACCAGGGCATGTTCGTGAACGTGCAGCAGGGCACGTTGCTCGGCGACCAGATCGCGGGCGCCACCGCGGACTTCGTCGACTTACGCAACGGGCAGCTGCATATCCGGGGCAGCGCGCGCGGCGGCGCGGCGGCGGCGCTTGAATTCCTGCGCAGCGGTCCGCTCAAGGACCGCTTTGGCCACGTGCTCGACGGTTTGCGTGCCGCCGGCAGCGCCGACATCAGCTTGAATTTGCTGTTGCCAGTGGAGCATGTGGGGAACTACCAGCTCGACGGCGAGCTGCAGTTGCGCAACGCGAGTCTTACGCTCACGGCGCTGCCGCAATGGCCGGTCAGCGATTTGCGCGGTATGGTCAAGATCACGCAGGAGGGCGTAAGCGCCAAGCATCTGCAAGCCGTGTTTTTAGGCGAACCCCTGAGCGTGCAGCTCAGCCCCGATGCCCAACGGGACAACACGCGGATTGCGCTCCGCGGAGGCATGCGGGCGGCGCAGTTGGCGGCGCCCCTGCCAGCGGCATTCAAACCGGTGTTCACGGGTTCGACCACTTGGCAGCTGCACGGTAGCTTGCCGAACAAGTCTGCGCAAAACAGCACGGGTCTGGCACTCACGCTGCAATCGGATCTGCAAGGCTTGGGAGTGGATTTGCCGCCGCCTTTGGCGAAAGCCGCGGATGCGCCGGAGTCTTTTCAGGCCGTGCTGAATCTAGACGGCCGGGATCTCAACCTGCGGCTCGATTACGGTGAGCGCTTGCGCGGCCTGTACCGCTTGACCGACACGGACGGCAGTTGGCACTTTGACCGTGGGGATCTGGTGGTCGGCGGCGGTGAGCCGGTTTTGCCGTCTGCTCCCGGGCTGATGCTCCGCGGCAAGCTTGCGGAATTCTCGCTGCCTGTCTGGAAACCGTTTATCGCGGGCGGAGCTGCCGCGGCTTCGGTGGCGCCCTTGCTGCCCGCTTGGTTGCTGGGCGCCGACTTGGCTGTCGCGCAGTTCACGGGCTTCGATCAACATATCCGGAACCTGCACTTGAGCGTGATACGCGCCACGGAGCACTGGCTGTTGGACCTTTCCAGTCAGCCATTGGCCGGCAGCCTCCGCTGGCCGTTCCGGCCGGATGCGAGTCACCCGATTGTCGCCGACATGCAGCGCGTCACGCTGCTGCGCATGCTTCCGGCCGCTAACCGCGCACCGCCGCCGAAGCTGAATCCGCACGACGTGCCGCCGCTTGAACTCAATGTCAAACAGTTTCGCTACAACGACATCGCGCTCGACAACCTGCACGCGGAACTCGAGCCGCAAGCCGAGGGCGTGAGTCTGAAAGCCCTCACGGTTTCCAGCTCCGGCCTGGACCTGCAGGCCAGCGGCCGCTGGACCGAACCGCCGCAAGGCGGGCAGCAAACCGTGCTCAACGTGCAGTTGCACAGCAAAGACGTCGCCCAAGCGCTGCGGGCGTTTGGTTTTGCGCCTGCCATCACCGGCAATAGCGGCGCGCTCGAAGCCGAGCTTAATTGGCCGGGCGGGCCGCTCGCGGAAATCCTGCCGGTGCTGAACGGCAAGCTGCACATCAAGTTGCAGCACGGGAGTCTGCTGGAACTCAAGCCCGGCGCCGGACGCGTGTTTGGTTTGCTGAGCATCAATGCGCTGCCGCGGCGCTTGCTGCTGAACTTCAGCGACGTGCTCGGCAAGGGCTTCGCCTACGATTCCATTGAGGGCAATTTCACCATTGAAGACGGCGACGCCTATACCAGTGATCTGACGGTGAGCGGTCCGGCGGCGAAAATCAGCATGGTGGGCCGTACCGGCCTCGCCAAACACGATTTTGACGAAGCCGTGGTGGTGCTGCCGAGCGTGGGCGCCACCCTGCCGGTGATCGGCGCGCTGGCCGGCGGCGTGGGCGTGGGCGCCGTGGTGTTTCTGCTCTCCGAGATTTTCAAGAAGCCGCTGTCGGCCGTGGGCGAAACCCGCTATCACCTTTCCGGAACGTGGGATAATCCCAAGCTCACCGAGGTAGTTCCGCCCAAGCCTGCCGCGTCCAAACCCTGAGTTTCATCACGCCATGAAGCGAATGATCACCTTGTTGGTGTTTGCGATGCTCTGCGCCGCGGCATTGGATGCGCACGCCGGCAGCTACACCATCACCGCCGAGATGTGGATGCAGCCGCGCAGCGGCCAAGTCATGCTGCAGATGCCGCCGGTGCGTGCGGCCGTGGCCGACTGGATGCGCCATCCCGGCGGGAAGCTCCTGATCCTGCATTCCGGCGACGAGCAGGGCAGTCTGTGGGCGAGCGAGGTCCAGGATTGGCTGGTGTCGCTCGGCATTCCCTCATCCGACATCGGGAAGCAGGTAAGCGGCCAGGACGAAAATTCCGTCACGCTGGAAGTCACGCCGTGAGCGTCCACAAAGTCGCAGCCATCCAGATGAATTCCGGCGCCGAGGTGGCCGTGAATCTGCGCGAGGCCGGCAAGCTCATGGCCAAGGCTGCGGCCCAGGGTGCCGAGCTCGTGGTGCTGCCGGAGAATTTCGCACTCATGGCGAAGAACGACGTCCAGCGTCTGGCCGCGGGTGAATTGGACGGCAGCGGCAGTATTCAGGATTTTCTCGCCGAGAAGGCGCGTCATCTGCGCGTCTGGATCGTGGGCGGCAGCGTGCCGGTGCTGGCGGGCGAGGACCGGGTGTATGCGCGCTCTGTCGTTTACAACTCCAAAGGCGAACGCGTGGCGTGCTACGACAAGATGCACCTGTTCGACGTCACCGTGAACAGCGCGGGCGAGTCCTATCACGAATCCCGTGGTATCGCCGCCGGAAACCAGGTGGTGGCGGTGGACTCGCCGTTTGGCAAACTCGGCTTGAGTGTGTGTTACGACTTGCGTTTTCCGGAACTGTACCGCGCACTCGCGGCGCAGGGCGCGGTGTTGTTCACGGTGCCGTCCGCGTTCACCCGCACCACCGGTGCGGCGCACTGGGACCTGCTGAATCGCGCGCGCGCCGTGGAAAACCTGGCGTACGTGATTGCCGCCGCGCAGACCGGCCGGCACGCCAACGACCGCGAGACCTGGGGCCATTCCATGATCGTGGACCCCTGGGGCGAGGTACTGGCGCAGCGTGTGCGCGATCCCGGCGTGGTCATGGCGGCGATTGATACTGGCGCGCAGCAACGCCTGCGTGAACGATTTCCCGCTCTGAGTCACAGACGGGTCGGGTAGAATTCGATACCTGTTTCGCGTGAGTTATTCATGGAAAATCCTCTGCAAATCGCCAGGCAAATCCTGCTGACTCCGGGGGGGCTTGACGAACAGGCCATTGCGCGCACGCTCGACGGCATGCTGCGTTACCGCGTGGATGAGGCCGAGTTGTATTTCCAGTTGTCGCGCCACGAGTCCTGGTCGCTGGAGGACGGCATCGTCAAGGAAGGCTCGTACAACATCGAGCAGGGCGTGGGTGTGCGCGCAGTTTCCGGCGAGAAAACCGGCTTTGCTTATTCCGACGAGATCGTGCTGCCGGCGTTGATGCGTGCTTCCGACATGGCGCGCGCCATCGCCAAGCAGGGCGGCGCGAGCGCATTGCAGGCTTGGCACACGGCTGCGCCGCAAAGTCTCTACGCTCCGCTGGATCCGTTGCCGACGCTGAAGGACGCGGACAAGGTAAAGTTGCTGGAGCAGGTGGACCGCGAGGCGCGGCGGCAAGACTCACGCGTCAAGCAGGTAATGGTGAGCCTGTCCGGTGTGCACGAAGTGGTGCTGGTCGCGGCGAGCGACGGCACCTTTGCGGCCGACGTGCGCCCGCTGGTGCGTTTCAACGTGAGCGTGATCGCGGAAAAGAACGGCCGGCGCGAGCAGGGCTACGCGGGCTGCGGCGGCCGCACCGGCTACGCGTATTTCCAGGAATCGGGACGCGTGCTGGCGCTGGCACGCGAGGCCGTGCGCCAGGCGCTGGTGAATCTCGATGCCGGCCCGGCGCCGGCCGGAAACATGACCGTGGTGCTGGGTCCCGGTTGGCCGGGGATTCTGCTGCACGAGGCCATCGGTCACGGTCTCGAAGGCGACTTCAACCGCAAGGGCACCTCCGCCTTTTCCGGCCGTATCGGCGAGAAGGTGGCGAGTGAACTCTGCACCGTGGTGGACGACGGTACGCTCGCCAACCGTCGCGGCTCGCTCAATGTGGACGACGAGGGCACGCCCGCGCACTGCACTACGCTCATCGAGAACGGCATCCTCAGGGGCTACATGCAGGACAAGCTCAACGCGCGCTTGATGGGCGTGGCGCCTACCGGCAACGGCCGGCGCGAGTCCTTCGCGCACTTGCCCATGCCGCGCATGACCAATACCTACATGCGAGCCGGCTCGCATGACCCGGAGGAGATCCTGCGCTCCGTGAAGGAAGGTTTGTACGCGGTGAATTTCGGCGGCGGGCAGGTGGACATCACCAACGGCAAGTTCGTGTTCTCGGCGAGCGAGGCCTATCTGATCGAGGATGGCAAGGTCACACGTCCGGTGCGCGGCGCCACCTTGATCGGCAACGGCCCGGATGTGCTCACGCGCGTGTCCATGGTGGGCAGCGATTTGAAACTGGACGAGGGCGTCGGCACCTGCGGCAAGGAAGGCCAGAGCGTGCCGGTGGGCGTGGGCTTGCCGACGGTGCGGGTGGACGGCCTGACCGTGGGCGGGACCTCTTGAACATATAACGAAGTCTTATATTGAAAATTCCTGTTTCTCTGCTAAACCTATTTAACCCTTGGAACGTGCGCTCGATAACCGGACATAACCGGTCAGGGCGATGCGTACGCGGGTGTTGTTATCAGGGACTGTCCCTCTCTCTATCTGAGTGAGTGCGCAGAATGGAAATAATGCCTCGATTGCACAGCGGGTTAGCGGGTGTAATTGGGGCGACTTTCATCTTTCGGGGGTAAGCACATGTTTTCCAAGAACAGATTGGTTCTGATTGCGAGTTGCGCCTTGCTGGGTCTTACTGCAGGAATCGGCCTGTCCGCAAACGCTGCGGCCCCCCCGGATGCCGGACCCACGGCCGCGGCCAATACCATCACCACCTCCATCATCCTGAATGTCACCGATCCCCAGGGGCTCGCGAACTACGTGCAGGCGACGCTCACGCCCGGCAGCCGGAATTTCCACCAGTTTCTGACGGTGGGCCAGTTCCGTCAGCGCTTTGCGCCTTCAAATCGCGAGGTCCAGCAATTCGTGCGTTATCTGCAATCTTTCGGCATCACCGTCAATAAAATTTATGCGGACAACCTGGATATTACGGTGACGGGTACCGCGGCGCAGTTGAATGCAGCGTTCTCCACCGAGTTGCATGACTACGTGAAGAACGGCCAGCGATTCCACCGTCCGGCCTCCAAGTTCAGCATGCCCGGCAGTTTCGCCCAACTGGTGTTGGCGGTGCCGGGACTGAGCAACGAGCCCGGGCGCTTCCATCCAATGAACCTGCGGATGAAACCCGCGGTCGGGATTCCAGGTCAAGTGGCCGGCCAGTATCCGGCGATGACCTGGCCGCAGAACAGCACGGCCACCGGCATTCCCGGTGAATACACGGTCGGCGATGTGGCTAACTTCTACCAGGTCAATCCGCTGTATCAGGCGGGCATCAAGGGACAGGGCCAGACCGTGGGCATCATGACCTTGGCCAATTTCCGTAAGGCTGACGTGTACGCGTATTGGAGGAATATCGGCCTCAAGGTCAAGCCCGGCCGCATCACCAAGGTGGCGGTGGACGGCGGCATGCCGGTGCAGCAGGGCGTGGGTGATGACGAGACGTCGCTGGACGTGGAACAGTCCGGCGGCCTCACGCCACAGGCCGACATGCTGGTGTATATCGCGCCCAACACCAACAACGGCTTCATTGACCTGTTCTACAGCGCCGCTTCGGACAACGTGGCAGATACCGTGTCCATCAGCTGGGGTTTGCCGGAAGAGTTCTATTTCGCCGCGGCCAACGGCGGCGTGGACTTCACCGGCCAGATGCTGGCGATTGACCAGGCGCTGATGGAATCCGCAGCCCAAGGGCAATCGGTGTTTACCGCCGCGGGCGATTCCGGGGCCTACGATGCAAACCGCGGCCTGCCGGTACCTTATTTCAACCCGCAACTGACGGTGGACTATCCAGCCTCGGATCCGTATATCACCGCCGCCGGCGGTACCACCATGAAGGGCTTGCAGCAGTATGGTTTGCCGGATGGCTCCACGCTCAACATCAACATCGCGCAGGAACAGGTGTGGGGCTGGGATTATCTCATCCCGCTTTGCAGTGCCTTGGGCTATGACCCGGTGAGTTGCGGTATTGAATTCGGAGGGGGCGGAGGCGGCGTCAGCTCCTTCTGGCCCCTGCCGTATTACCAGCAATCCGTGTCCGGCATCACCCAGACCCAGCCGGGCCAAAGCCTGACCTGTAACACTGCGGCGGCCTGCGCGGCTTTGGGTCTGGCCGGCACGCCGCCGCAGACATTGCTGACGCTGCCGGCGGGCTTTGCGGGCCGCAATCTGCCGGACTTGTCATTGAATGCCGATCCGCAAACCGGTTATGTGCTGGTGGACTGCACCGACTTTCCGAGACCCGCCAATCCGGGATGTGCGGCGACGTTTTTCGGCGGCACCAGCTTCGTGGCGCCGCAGTTGAACGGCATCACCGCGCTTGTTGATCAAGCGGCGGGTTCGCGCGTCGGCTTGCTGAATCCGGTGATCTACACGCTGCAGTCGGTGTTCGGTTACGGCAAATACACACCGTTCAACGACATCACCGCCGGCGACAACTGGTTCTACCCCGGGGTTCCCGGCTATGACAACGGCGCCGGCATCGGCACCCTCAACGCCACCAATCTGGCGCTGACCTATGTGTTCCTGAATTCCCTGGGATTCGGACACTAAGTCAGGATTGCCGAAAGTACTGAGCCTCTTCCCGGGAAACCGGGAAGAGGCTTTTTTATGCATCCAGGCCGGGAAAGTTCTGCAGTCGGCTCATCAGTTCCTTGCGGGTCTTGCACACCAGTGTGGCGTGGCCGAGCTTGCGGCCGGGGCGCGGCTGCTTGCCGTAGTCATGATAGTGCGCGCCGGGAATTTCGAGCACATCTGCCACAGCCGGCATTTGACCGATAAAATTCACCATGGCGGAATGACCGATGGTGGAAGTGTCACCCAGCGGCAGGTCCAGGATCGCGCGGATGTGATTCTCGAACTGGCTGGTAACGACGCCCTCGATGGTCCAGTGGCCGGAGTTGTGCACCCGCGGCGCGGTTTCGTTGGCGATCAGCTGTCCGTTCTTGACGAAGAACTCGACGGTGAGCACACCAGCGTAGTCGAAGTGCTGCAGAATGCGCTTGAGATAAAGTTGCGCGCGGGCTTGCAGTTTGCGGTCAGCATATGGCGCGAGTGACAGGCGCAGGATGCCGTCGCTGTGGCGGTTTTCGGAGAGCGGATAGAAACGCATATCACCGCGGGGGTTGCGCACGGCGATGAGCGAAACCTCGCGCTCGAACTCGATGAATTGCTCCAGGAGCAACGGCACGCCGCCGAGCGCGTTGAAGGCGCTGCCGAGTTCCGCCGGGCTGCGGATCAGGCGCTGGCCGCGGCCGTCGTAGCCGAGCTGCCGGGTCTTGAGCACCGCCGGATAGCCGATCGCCTGAATCGCCTGCTCCAGATCGGGCATGCTGTCCACGGTACGATATTTGGCCGTGGGAATCTTGAGCTTCTGGAACAACTGTTTTTCCGACAGCCGGTCCTGTCCGGCCGCCAGCGCCGCCACCGGCGGAAAAAAAGTCTTGTGCTTGGGGATATCGCCGAGTGCCGCCACCGGCACGTTCTCGACATCGTAGGTCAACACGTCCACCTGCGCCGCGAGCTCGGCGATTTTCTGGGCGTCATTCAACTCGCCGAGGATGATGCCGCCGACTTGCGCGCCGGGCGCATCGGCACGCTTGTCCAGGAATACGAATCGCAATCCCAGCGGATATCCGGCAAGCGCCAGCATCCGGCCCAGCTGTCCGGCGCCGATGATGCCGATGGTTTTCTGTTTGGGCGCGGGGCTTGCGCTGGCGGGATTTGGAGTCATGGCCGCTCGCCACCGGAAAATGGAAGTGCCTGCCTCTTGAAGAGCATGTGCATGCAGCGCGCGTGTCTGATTATCTGGAAGGGTCCGGATGCCTGAGCACGGTCCGGGTTTGCTTGCGGCGGAACGCGTCCAGCCGCTTGCGGATGGCGGGATATTTGTTGCCGAGGATCGCGGCCGCAAGCAGTGCCGCGTTCACCGCGCCGGCTTCGCCGATCGCGAGCGTGCCGACCGGCACGCCGGCCGGCATCTGCAGGATCGAAAGCAGTGAATCCACGCCCTTGAGTGCCCGGGATTTCACCGGCACGCCGAGCACCGGCAACGAAGTCTTGGCAGCGGTCATGCCCGGCAGATGCGCGGCGCCGCCGGCGCCGGCGATGATTACTTCGAGTCCGCGCGCTGCGGCGGCTTCGGCGTACCGATACAGGAGATCTGGCGTGCGGTGCGCCGACACCACCCGCTTCTCGTAGGGGATGCGCAGTTGCCCGAGGATTTTGGCGGCATGTTCCAGGGTCTTCCAGTCGGAGCGGGAACCCATGATAACGCCGACGAGTGGCTGCATCGGCATATTTTACCCGCAGCGGGCTGACGGATAAACCATGCGTTTCAATTTAGTCCTTGAATATAACGGAACAACTCGCGTGCATGCCGTGGTGGCTGGTTCTGACCGGCCTCGTGCGCCGCTGCGCGCAGCAAGTTCTGCAAGTGCTGCCGGTCGGCCTGCGGAAATCTTGCGAGGAACTCCGTAACCGCGTGAGCGCCGTCCGCCAGCAGGCGCTCGCGCCAGCGCTCGGCTTCCTGGAAACGCGCCCGCGACACGCGGTCGGCACCGCGCAATTCTTCCAGCTTGGCGCGGAGGGGTTCGGGGTCGAGATCGCGCATCAGCCGGCCTATGAACTGACGCTGGCGGCGCAGCGCACCGTGGCTGTTGATCTGGCGCGCAAGTTCCAGCGCCTCGCGCAAGCGTTCCGGTAACGACAGTGCCGCGAGCTGTCCCGGCGGCAGCGCCACCAGATCTTCGCCGAGCTGCTGCAAGGCTTCGGCATCGCGCTTCGATTGTGAGCGGCTCGGTGTCTCTGGAATATCGTGGTCGCGCTGCATGCGGGTAAAATACGCCTTCCTGAAAACCTACAGAATGATGATGCCCACCCGTCCCGTTCATGATACACCGGCGGCCGCGCAAGCCGCGCTCGAAAACCTGGTGCGCGAGGTGTTGCAACAGGCGCGCAAGCTCGGTGCCAGCCAGGCGGAAGCCTCTGTGAGCGTGGAATCCGGATTGACGCTCACGGTGCGCCTCGGTGAAGTCGAGACGCTCGAATACCAGCAGGATCGCGGCCTCGGCATCACGGTTTACTTCGGCAAGCGCAAGGGCTCGGCGAGCAGCGCGGATCTGTCGCCGGCGGCGGTCAGCGAAACCGTGCGGGCCGCGGTGAGCATCGCGCGCCATACCGCCGAGGATGAGTGCGCCGGTCTCGCCGATGCCGAACTCATGGCGCGCGATCTCCCGGACCTGGACCTGGATTATCCCTGGGAGCTTGCGCCGGATGCCGCCATCGAAATCGCGCGTGCCTGTGAGGACGCCGCGCGTGCTCACGATAAACGCATTGAAAATTCCGAAGGCGCCACAGTCACCACGCATCGCGGCCGGCGGGTGTACGCCAACAGCCACGGATTTGTCGGCGGCTATGCCAGCACCGCCCACAGCCTCACTTGCTCGGTCATCGGCAAGCTGGGCGACAGCATGCAGCGGGATTACTGGTACAGCACCGCGCGCGATGCCGCGGAGCTGGAATCGCCCGAAGCCGTCGGCCGCAAGGCTGCGGAACGCACCGTGGCGCGGCTCGGTGCGCGCAAGCTCGGCACGCGTCAGGCGCCGGTGTTGTTCACGCCGGAAGTGGCGCGCGGAATCCTGGGTCATTTTCTTGGTGCCATGCGCGGCGGCGCGCAGTACCGCGAGTCTTCGTTTCTGTTGCACGCGGCCGGCGAAAAGATTTTCCCGGACTTCCTGCAGCTCTCCGAGCGGCCGCAGCTCAGGAAAGCCATGGCCAGTGCTGCCTTTGACAACGAAGGCGTGGCCACCTGCGATGCCGAAATCGTGGACCGGGGTGTGGCCACCATGTATCTGCTCGACAGTTACGCGGCGCGCAAGCTGAAACTCAAGAGCAATGGCCACGCGGGCGGCGTGCGCAACCTGATCGTCAAGCCGGGCGAGCTGGATTACGCCGGACTGCTCAAACACATGGGCAGCGGCTTGGTGGTGACCGAGCTCATGGGCCAGGGCGTGAACGGCGTCACCGGCGACTATTCGCGCGGCGCCGCGGGCTTCTGGGTGGAGCGCGGCGAGGTCGCCTATCCGGTCGAGGAAATCACCATTGCCGGCAATCTCAGGGACATGTATCGCAATGTCATTGCCATCGGAAATGACGTGGACTTGCGCGGCAGCCTCCGCACCGGCTCGATCCTCATTGCCGAAATGACGGTTGCGGGGGAATGAGGCTTGCCACAAACTTGCCGCAAGCAAAGTTCCCCAATTTGACGCGCAATTGTTCTAGGATGCGTAATTCCCGGATGCCGTAAGGAGAGCAGCCATGCATAAGTGGGTTTACTGGCTGGCCTGGTCGATCGTCCCGATTGTGCCGGCAACCGGCTGGGCAGCCGGCACTCCTGCCGCTGCCAGCCGCCAACCCATCGCCATCGTGATCCACGGTGGCGCCGGCACCCTCAGTCCCAAGGACATGACGCCGGGGCTCGAGATGGAATACCGCTTCGTGCTGCGCAAGTCGCTGGACGCCGGTTACGGCATCCTCAAGAAGGGCGGCACGAGCCTCAATGCGGTGCAGGCGGCCATCGAGGTGATGGAGGATTCGCCGCTGTTCAACGCCGGCCGGGGCTCGGTATTCACCCACGACGGCAAGAACGAAATGGACGCCGCCATCATGGACGGCAGCAACCTCGAGGCCGGGGCGGTGGCGGACGTGCAGCACATCAAGAATCCCATCGCGCTCGCGCGCCTGGTGATGGAGAAAACATCGCACGTACTGCTAGTCGGGGACGGCGCAGAAAAATTCGCACTGAGCCAGGGTATGCCGTTGATGCCCGCGAGTTATTTCTACACCAAGCAGCGCTGGGAGGAGTTGCAGCGTGCGCTCAAAAAAGAGGGTAACCAGGCCGCGGCGGTTCGCGAGCAGTACCCTGGCACGCAAGCCCATGGCTTCGGCACCGTCGGTGCAGTCGCGCTGGATCGCTACGGCAACATCGCGGCCGGTACTTCCACCGGTGGCCTCACCAACAAACTGGATGGGCGCGTGGGCGATTCGCCCATCGTCGGCGACGGCACTTACGCGAACAATCTGACCTGCGGCGAGTCCGGCACCGGTATCGGCGAGTATTTCATGCGCCTGAATCTCGCCAAGGACGTGTCCGATCTGATGGAGTACAAGGGCTGGCCGCTCAAGAAGGCCGTGGATTACGAAATCTACGACAAGCTGGTGAAATTCGGCGGCAAGAACAGCGGTGGTCTGATAGCGCTGGATCGCAAGGGCGACATCGTGACCGCCTTCAACACCAGCGGCATGTACCGCGGTTGGGTGGACACGCGCGGGCATGTGTTCGTGAAGATTTTCAAGGGCGAGTGAAGCTCGTTATTTTCAAGGCATCTCAAAACCCCCTCTCCCTCCGGGACAGGAGCAGGGGAGAGGGCACGGCGAAACTGTTAACGTTGTGACGTAATTTCACCCTCACCCGGTGCTTCGCGCCTTTCAGGCTCCACATTCCTGTTACGCCTGAAAGTCCAGGGTTGCCATCCATGGGCAACTCGTTCGCCGCATTGCGGCTCACCCTCTCCCGAAGGGAGAGGATTCGTTACTTGCCGAGGTTAACATGGGTTTCTCGATCATCGTTCACGGCGGTGCCGGCAAGATCGAAGCGGCGAGTGCGCCATCGCGCATCGCCGGTTGCCGCGCGGCGGCCGAAACCGGCTATGCGGTTCTGGAACGGAACGGCAGTGCGCTGGATGCGGTGCAAGCGGCGGTGGTCGCGTTGGAAAACAATCCGTTGTTCAATGCCGGCACCGGCTCGACGCTCAACCGCGAAGGCAAAGTCGAAAACGACGCCGCCATCATGGACGGCGCCACGCTCCGGGCCGGCGCGGTGGCCGCCGTCAGCGGCGTGCGCAATCCGGTTAAGCTGGCACGCAAGATCATGGAAGCCGGCCCGCACATCCTGCTCGCAGGCGAGGGCGCCCATGGATTCGCGCGTGAGCACGACGTCGAGCTCTGTGATCCCGCTGAACTGGTCGTGGCGGCGCAGCGCGCGCATTGGGAAAAAGAACACGGCACGGTAGGCGCAGCAGCCCTGGACGCACACGGGCACCTGGCCGCGGCGACTTCCACTGGCGGGGTATTCGATAAACTCCCCGGGCGCGTGGGCGACACACCGTTGCTTGGCTGCGGCACTTATGCGAACGAATACGCCGCTGTGTCCTGCACGGGTCTGGGCGAGGACATCATGCGTGTCACACTGGCGCGGCATGCGGCCTACCTTGTAGAGCAGGGCGCCGAGGCTTCGAGTGCTGCACGAGAGGCGATTGCGTATTGCTCAGGTAAAACCCGAGGCGAAGCCGGTCTTATTCTGGTGGACCGCGACGGGGGCCTCGGATTCGCGCGTAATTCCGTCAACATGCCGGTCTGCGCCATGGCCGATGACGCCCGCGTTGTCCTGGAAATCTGACGAACGACGCTGTCAACATAAAACCATTCCAGCGCTTTTCCTGGATTTTGCTGCAAGCGGTGCCCGGTATTCGGTTACACTTTTCACTCGTCAACCAATCACCATCCACTTATGCAACTCCTGCAGCTGTTGAATGCGATCACCGGCGGCGTGTTGGCCGGCCTGCTGTGCTGGCTGTTGCTGAGCACGCTGACATGGATCGCGCCGCTGTTGCGCATGCGGCGCGTGTTCAGCGACTTGGTGCTGAACGCGGCCGGCGAGATGTCACGCAAGAACCTGCGGCGTGCCGGGCGCGGCATGCTACTGCTCGGCGCCGCTGCGTGCGCGGCCGTGGGTGGCTGCGTCGCGCTGCTGCTGCTCTCCGCACCGCGCTTTGCCGGCGTGCTGATGTGGGTCATTTTCCTCATTGCCTGCGCGCTGATCGTCGTGTGGGCGGTGTTCGTGGTGCGCGGCGTCGCGCGCTGGAGCGCCTGCCGCTTTGCGGCGCGTGCCGACGCGGCCCTGGGCGCGGCTCTCAGTCGGCTCGCCCTGCAGGGGCATCGTGCATTCAATGATGTGATGCTCAGCCAAGAAAGCTTCGAACACGTGGTGGTCGGACCGCGCGGCCTGTTCGTGATCCGCACGGTGGCGCGCAGACCGCCGCGACGCCTGAATAGCGCGCGCCTGAACAGCGGCGTCCTGGAATTCCAGGACGGCAGGCGGCTGACCGAACCGGTCGCCGAAGTCCAGCAGGCGGCGCGCCTGCTGTCGGAGCTCGCCAGCCGTCAGCTGGGCCATCCGCTGCGGGCGCAGCCGGTGCTGGCGGTGCCCGGCTGGGAAGTGGCTGCGGATCAG
>JAGXAL010000007.1 GCA_018971605.1 Natronospirales bacterium
TGGAACCCGCTCTCAAAAATGGTTGCCGCCGGAGGCGGCTTTTTAATCAAGACTGGATTCCCGCTATCGCGGGAATGACGACACGGCGCTTTCGCGAGGACAAGCTTCGCGGGAATGACGACGCGGCGGACACGCCGGAATGGCGAGCGCAGCGGGTTGACCGGCTGCGCCGCGCTCCAGGGCAGCCAATGGCTGCCCGCTTGCCGCATGCGGCAAGCCCACATTGCGCGGGGCTTTTCCGTCTTCATGATGTAATCGACGTGACCCCTCACCCTAACCTCTCCCCGGAAACCGGGGCGAGGGGACAAGGAAAAAAGAAAAACCCCGCCGGAGCGGGGTTTTTCTTTCCGACTTACTTGTCAGATCAGTAGTCCATGTCGCCCATGCCACCGCCGCCGGCGGGCATGGTGGGTTTCTCTTCTTTGGGCAGCTCAGCCACCATGGCTTCGGTCGTGATCAGCAGGCCGGCCACGGAAGCAGCGTTCTGCAACGCAGTGCGCGCCACCTTGGTGGGATCCAGGATGCCGAGTTCCACCATGTCGCCGTACTCGCCTGTGGCGGCATCGAAGCCGAAGTTGCCGGTGCCGCTTGCGACTTTGTCGAGCACCACGTCCGGCGCTTCGCCGGCGTTAGCCACGATCTGACGCAGAGGCTCTTCGATGGCACGCGCCAGGATCTGGATGCCGGTGGTCTGATCGTCGTTGACGCCCTTGAGCTTGTACACGGCCTTGTGGGCGCGCACGAAAGCCACACCGCCGCCCGGTACCACGCCTTCCTCGACCGCGGCACGCGTAGCATGCAGCGCGTCTTCGACGCGAGCCTTCTTTTCTTTCATTTCGACTTCGGTGGCAGCACCGACCTTGACCACGGCCACGCCGCCGGCGAGTTTGGCCACGCGCTCCTGCAGCTTTTCCTTGTCGTAGTCCGAGGTGGTTTCCTCGATCTGCGCCTTGACCGCCTTGATGCGCGCCTCGATGTTCTTCTTCTGGCCGCCGCCGTCGATGATGGTGGTGTTTTCCTTGTCCACGATCACTTTCTTGGCGCTGCCGAGATCATTGATGCTGGCTTTCTCGAGCGACAGGCCGACTTCCTCGGCGATCACGGTGCCGCCGGTGAGGATGGCGATGTCTTCCAGCATGGCCTTGCGGCGGTCGCCGAAGCCCGGGGCCTTGACGGCTACGACCTTGACGATGCCGCGGATGGTGTTGACCACGAGCGTGGCCAGGGCTTCGCCTTCCACGTCCTCGGCCACTACCAGCAACTGCTTGCCGCTCTTGGCCACGGCCTCGAGGATCGGCAGCATTTCGCGGATGTTGGAGATTTTCTTGTCGTGCAGCAGGATCACCGGGTTTTCCAGCTCGGCGGTCATGTTCTGCTGATTGTTGATGAAGTACGGCGAGAGATAGCCGCGGTCGAACTGCATGCCTTCGACCACTTCCAGCTCGTTGTTCAAACCCGAACCTTCCTCGACCGTGATCACGCCTTCCTTGCCGACCTTGTTCATGGCATCGGCGATGATCTTGCCGATGGACTCGTCGCCGTTGGCGGAAATCGTGCCCACCTGGGCGATGGACTTGCTGTCGGCGGAGGGTTTGGAGAGCTTCTTGAGCTCGTCCACGACCGTGCCCACGGCCTTGTCAATGCCGCGCTTCAAGTCCATGGGGTTCATGCCAGCGGCCACGGCCTTCAAGCCTTCGCGCATGATCGCCTGCGCCAGCACGGTGGCGGTGGTGGTGCCGTCGCCCGCCTCGTCTGAGGTGTGCGAGGCAACTTCCTTCACCATCTGCGCGCCCATGTTTTCGAGCTTGTCCTTGAGCTCGATTTCCTTCGCCACCGACACGCCGTCCTTGGTGATGGTGGGAGCGCCGAAGCTCTTGTCGAGCACCACGTTGCGGCCCTTGGGGCCGAGCGTGACCTTGACGGCGTTGGCGAGCACGTTTACGCCGCGGAACATGCGTTGCCGTGCGTCTTCGCCGAATCTAACGTCTTTAGCAGCCATTGCAGTAATCCTCTAAATGAAATGGGATGGATGAATTCGGGATGAAAAGCGGATCACTTGCCGCCGACGATGGCGATGATCTCGTCTTCCTTCACCGCGACGTATTCCACGTCGTCAATCTTGAACTCGGAACCGGCGTACTTGCCGATCAGCACCTTGTCGCCCGGCTTGACGGTCGGGGCCAGCAGCTGGCCGTTGTCCAGGGTGCGACCCTTGCCGACGGCGATGACTTCGCCTTTCATGGGCTTTTCTTTGGCGGTGTCGGGGATGACAATGCCGCCCGCAGATTTGGTTTCCGACTCGAGGCGCTTGATGATCACCCGGTCGTGAAGTGGTTGCAGCTTCATGGAAAGACTCTCCTGACGAAATGTTTTCTTGGGTTGACGGGTCTAAAACGTCGAGCGGCGGAATCCTATTAGCACTCCGCCGCGCCGAGTGCTAATGATAAGGTCGAATCCCGCAGAGTCAAGGCTTGACGCGTTGTATAGTTGCAGAAATTTATGCCTGAAAATCATATAGTTGTGTTATCCACCGCCCCTGACCAGAAGTCAGCGGAGAACATTGCCGCGGCGTTGGTGGAGCAGCGCCTGGCCGCCTGCGTCAACCTGCTGCCGGGAGTCACTTCCATATATAGGTGGAAAGACGAGGTGAAGCGGGAACCGGAATGCCTGCTGCTCATCAAAACCAGCGCCGACCGCTTCGAGGCCTTACGCCAGCGCTTGCGCGAACTCCATCCCTACGAGTTGCCCGAGATCATTGCGCTTGCTATCGGCGCGGGGGACCCTGACTATCTGGCTTGGCTGACCGAGAGTACCCGTCCCAGATGAAAAAAGCGTTCTGGCTATCCGCACTTCTCGCCCTGCTTCCGGCACTTGCACTGGCGCAGACGGACTGGCAGCCGCTGCCGCCCGACCAGGCGTATCGCCTGCAGGTGCAGCCGCAAAACGGCGTGGTCATGGCGCATTGGGACATCCAGTCCGGCTATTACCTCTACAAGCACAAATTTCAGTTCATCAGCAAGACACCGGACGTGACGCTGAAGAACGCTCAATTCCCGGCGGGCGAAACCCACACCGACCAGTTTTTCGGCACCCAGGAAATCTACCGCGGCGGCGTCACCGCCAGCATTCCCTATACCGGCTCCGGTGCGTTGGCGTTGGAAGTGACCTACCAGGGCTGCGCGGATCATGGCTTCTGCTATCCACCGCAGACCAAAACCTTCAACCTGACCCTGGCGGCTGCGCCCAGCACCGGGGTGCATCCTCCAGATCTCGCGGCACTGGTGGCGGGCACCGGAAGCACCAACAGTTTTCCGCCGCCCGATCAGGTGTTTCATTTCAGCGCGTACGCCAAGGATGCCAACACCATCGAAGCGGTTTGGCAAATCGCCAGCGGCTATTACCTGTACCGGCAGAAATTCCATTTTGCCAGCAATGACTCGAACATGTCGCTGGGCGCGCCGGACTTCCCGCAAGGCCAGATCGAGACCGATCCGTACTTTGGTACCCAGGAAATTTATCGCAATGCTGTAAGCGCCATGATCCCTGTGACACGTGCGGGCAACGAAACACGCCTGCCGCTGACGGTTACCTATCAAGGCTGCGCCGACAAAGGCTTGTGTTACGCACCCATTACCAAGACCGTGGACATCAATTTCACCGCGCCGGGCGTGGCGGCCCTTCCCGCAGCTGGCGCGACACCGTTGACCGCAGCGAGTATCGCGCCGGTGTCACAGCAGAACCAGCTCGCCGAACTGATCCGCAGTGGCAACCTCGCCTGGGTGCTGCTGGTGTTTCTGGGTCTCGGCATCGCGCTGTGTTTCACGCCCTGCGTGCTGCCGATGATTCCCATCATCGCGGGCCTGATTGCCGGTCAACAGAACAAACCTTCTGCGCTGCGTGCGTTTTCGATGTCGCTCACCTATGTCATCGCCATGGCGCTGACTTACACGGTGGCCGGGGTGGTGGTGGCGCTGGTCGGCGCCAACGTGCAAGCCTGGTTCCAGAATCCCTGGATTGTGAGCGTGTTTGCGCTGATTTTCGTGCTGTTGGCACTCTCCATGTTCGGCGTGTATCAGTTGCAAATGCCGGCCGCCATTCAAACGCGGCTCGTGGGCCTCAGCAATACCCAGAAAGGCGGCGCCTTCGTGGGCGTTGGCCTCATGGGCGTGCTTTCGGCGCTGATTGTTGGTCCCTGCATCACTGCGCCGTTGGTGGCAGCGCTGCTGGTGATCGGTCAGAGCGGCGATCCGCTGCGCGGCGGCCTGAGCCTGTTTGCGCTCGGTCTCGGCATGGGCGTGCCGCTGCTGATCGTCGGCACCTCGGCAGGCAAGCTGCTGCCCAAGGCCGGCGCGTGGATGACGGCGATCAAGTATTTCCTCGGCGTATTACTGCTCGCAGTCGCCATCTGGTTCCTGTCGCGCATCCTGCCGGGCGCGGTAGCGCTCGCATTGTGGGCTGCGCTCGCCATCGTCTGCGGCGTTTACCTATTACTGCAGAAAACCTCCGCGCAGAGCTGGCGGCGCCTGTGGCAGGGGGTGGGTGTGCTCGTGGGGATTTATGGAGTGGTGATGCTGGTAGGCGCGGCCAGCGGCGCCACTGATCCGCTGCAACCGCTGGCACGCTTCACCGGGCGCGCTGCAAGCGTGAAGAGCGCTGCACAAGGATTGCAATTCACGCGTATCAAAACCGTGGCGGATCTGGATCAGGCCGTCGCGGCGGCGAGCGCCAAGCATCAGACCGTGATGCTGGATTTCTACGCTGACTGGTGTGTGTCCTGCAAGGAACTGCAGCAGGGTGCGTTCCGCGATCCCACCGTGATTGCGGCGCTCGCCAACACGCGACTCCTGGAAGCCGATGTCACCGCCAACGATGTCGCCGATCAAGCGCTGCTCAGGCACTTCGGCATTTACGGCCCGCCCAGCGTCATGTTCTTCGATGCTCACGGACAGGAACTCAAGGACCAGCGCGTGGTCGGTTACATGGACGCGCAGGATTTCGCGGCACGCGTGCGCCAGGCATTCGCAAGCCATACAGGAATCGGAAGTTGAAACACGCTCAAACCACCGGACTGGTGATCGCCATCCTGATCGCGGCCGCGGCTGCCGGTTTCGGCGTGTACGCGTGGATGCAGCCGTTGCACCACCCGGCCGCCACCACGCCGGTCGCGCAAACCTCGGCACCCGCAGCGGCCGTGCCCACGCTCTCGGCCGCACAGGCGCTGGCGCTCTCCATGTACGACCTGCAGGGCAAGAGCCACACGCTCGACGACTGGCGCGGCAAGGTGTTGCTGGTGAACTTTTGGGCCACCTGGTGCCCGCCCTGCCGCGCGGAAGTGCCGCTGCTGGTGAAGCTGCAAGCCAAGTACGCTGCCCAGGGTTTACAAGTGGTGGGCATCGCCACCGATGAGCAGAACCAACAGGATGTGCGCGACTTCGTCAGGAAAATGGTGGTCAACTACCCGATCCTGATGGGCGGCGGCCACAGCGCCGACATCGTGAATGCGCTGGGCGGTGACTTCATCGGCCTGCCGGTCACCGTGGTGGTGGGCAGCGACGGCAAGGTGTTCCGTATCAACCCGGGTGCCATGGACCCCCGGGACGCTGAAAACCTGGTCCGGGCCGCATTGAGCCTCCCGGCCCTGCCGCCACTCAACCCGGCAATCACGACACAGGCAACGCGCCGCTAACTGCGCGCATCTCCGTGCTTCTCTCAGGATCAGGCATGGACAAATTGCCTGGCCTGCTTCACAATCCATCCTGCCTGCCAGCCCCAACAACCAAGGCCTGCACAGCCTGCGGATTCAAACCTTGGGGTTGCCTCCCGCTCAAGGACGTAGCCACGTCAAGCAATTTGGGCGAGTTTCAAGAATAAAAAGTGTGATATCTTGTCGCTATCTTCGGCGATACTAGGTATATCTGCAGGCATCACATGGCAAGTATCCTGGTTCTGAATGGGCCTAACCTGAACTTGCTGGGCGAGCGGGAGCCGGAGCACTACGGTCATGACAGCCTGCCGGAATTGGAAAAGCGCCTGCAAAGCCAAGCCAAGGCCCTGGGGCACACGCTTGGCGCGTTTCAGAGCAACCACGAAGGCGCGCTTGTCGACCGGGTACAGCAGGCGCGCCGTGACGGCACCGCGTTCCTGCTGCTCAACCCCGGTGGCTACACCCACAGCAGCGTGGCGCTGCGCGATGCGCTGGCGGCGGTCAAGCTGCCGTTCATCGAGGTACACGTGAGCAATATCCATGCGCGCGAAGCCTTCCGCCGTCAGTCGTATTTCTCAGATCTGGCCGTCGGCACCATCGCGGGCCTTGGCACCCAGGGCTACGAGCTGGCGCTGCTGGCCGCAGACCGCTGGCTTTACTCCCATTCTCACTGAACCTGCTTAACCTGCTTTATCAGGGGTAACGCCTATGGACATACGCAAGGTCAAGAAACTCATCGAGCTGCTGGAGGAATCCGGCATCGCCGAAATCGAGATCACCGAAGGCGAGGAATCGGTGCGCATCAGCCGTTACGGCGGCAGCGCACCGGCCGTCACCCACGCCGTGGCAGCACCTGCCGTGGTCGCCGCCGCACCTGCGGCGGCCACTCCGGCAGCCGCTCCGGCGGCCGCCGCGCCGGCTACTGCCGGCGGCAAGGAAATTCCTGCCGGCCACCAGGTGAAATCGCCGATGGTGGGCACCTTCTACCGCTCCGCCGCGCCCGGCGCCAAGGCGTTCGTGGACGTCGGCAGCGTGGTCAAGGAAGGCGACACACTGTGCATCATCGAGGCCATGAAGATGATGAACCAGATCGAGGCCGACAAGGCCGGCACCGTGAAAGCCATTCTGGCGAACAACGGTGATCCGGTGGAATTCGGCCAGCCGCTGATCGTCATCGAGTAAGCCGCCATCGCCGCCAAAACCACAAGCCGCAGCCCGGCGATGCTCGACAAGATCGTGATCGCCAACCGCGGCGAAATCGCGCTGCGCATCTTGCGCGCCTGCCGTGAATTGGGGATCAAGACCGTCGCGGTATTTTCCACCGCCGACCGCGACTTGAAGCACGTGCGCCTCGCGGATGAAGCCTTGTGCATCGGCCCGCCGGCTTCGGCCGACAGCTATCTCAACATGCCGGCCATCATCAGCGCCGCCGAGGTCACCGACGCAGTCGCCATCCACCCCGGTTACGGGTTCCTCGCCGAGAATGCGGATTTCGCCGAACGCGTGGAAAAAAGCGGCTTCATCTTCATCGGCCCGCGCGCCGAGACCATCCGCCTCATGGGCGACAAGGTTTCGGCCAAGCAGGCCATGCAGAAAGCCGGCGTACCCACAGTGCCGGGCTCCGAAGGGGCGCTCACGGATGATCTCAAGCACACCATGGCGGCTGCCAGGAAAATCGGCTATCCAGTCATCATCAAGGCTTCGGGCGGCGGCGGCGGGCGCGGCATGCGGGTGGTGCACAGCGAAGCCGCACTCATGTCGGCCATCAACATGACCAAGGCCGAAGCCAAAGCGGCTTTCGGCAACGACGCGGTGTACATGGAGAAATTCCTGGAACGCCCGCGCCACATTGAGTTCCAGGTGCTGGCCGACGGCCAAGGCAACGCGGTGCACTTGGGTGAGCGCGACTGCTCGATGCAGCGCCGCCACCAGAAAATCATCGAAGAAGCGCCGGCGCCCGGCATCACCGAGAAGCAGCGCCGCAGCATGGGCGAGCGCGTGGCGGAGGCCTGCGAGGACATCGGTTACCGCGGTGCCGGCACCTTCGAATTCCTGTACCAGGACGGCCAGTTCTATTTCATCGAGATGAACACCCGCGTGCAGGTCGAGCATCCGGTCACCGAGTGGATCACCGGCATCGACATCGTCAAGTGGCAGCTGATGATCGCCGCCGGCAAGCCGTTCACGCTCAAGCAGAAAGACATCCAGCTCAAGGGCCATGCCTTCGAGTGCCGCATCAACGCCGAAGACCCCCACAAATTCACGCCTTCGCCGGGCCTCATCACGCGCTGGCACGCCCCCGGCGGCCCCGGCATCCGCGTGGATTCGCACGCCTACAGTGGCTACACCGTGCCGCCCTACTACGATTCGCTGATCGGCAAGATCATCGCCTACGGCGACGACCGCGCCTCGGCGCTGGCGCGCATGCGCACGGCACTCCTGGAAACCGTGGTCGAGGGCATCAGCACCAACATCCCGTTGCACCAGGAGCTGTTCAGCGATTCGGCCTTCATCGCCGGCGGCACCAACATCCACTATCTCGAAAAAAAGTTGGGGCTGTAAAAAGAAGTTCTGTGTGCTGCGTACTGCGTAAAGAATCGGAATCCACTCTTCATTTGCAGCACACGGAACGCAGCACGCAGTACTTTTTATGGCCTGGCTTCAACTTGAGGTGACACTCGACGCCGGCAAAGCCGGGCGCGTCGAGGCGGCACTGCTGACGGCCGGCGCATTGTCGGTGACCTGCCGGGACGCCGGCGACCAGCCATTGTACGCATCCGATCCGCTGCGCCCGCCGATCTGGCGGCACACGCAGCTGAGCGCGCTGTTTCCCGCCGAGGCTGACCCGGATGCAGTGCGCGCTGTGCTCGCCGCCACGCTCGGCAAGCTGCCGGCACACCAACTCGCGCCGCTTGCAGACCGTGACTGGGAGCGCGAATGGCTCAAGAACTTCAAGCCGATGCGCTTCGGCCAGCGCCTGTGGGTCGTGCCGAGCGCCTACGCGCCGCCTGCTCCCGCCTCGGTCAATATCCGGCTCGACCCGGGCCTGGCCTTCGGCACCGGCACTCACACCAGCACCGCACTGTGCCTCGAATGGCTGGATGCAGCCACGCTCGCCGGCAAAACCGTGGTGGATTTCGGCTGCGGCTCGGGCATTCTCGCAATCGCCGCGGCGCTGCTGGGTGCCACGCGAGTCTGGGCGGTGGATAATGACGGCCAAGCGCTTGCCGCGACACGCAAAAACGCCAGCCGCAACCACGTGAACGCCCATTTTGAAATTGGTCCGCCCGAATCTGCGCCGGCCGAGCCGGTGGACGTGGTGCTCGCCAACATCCTGGCGGCGCCGCTGATCGAACTCGCAGGGCGCTTTGCGGCATTGCTGAAACCCGGGGGAGAACTGGTGCTTTCCGGTATCCTTGCGGAGCAGGAGCGCGAGCTGCGTGCCGCTTATGCTCCGTGGTTCCGCTTCGACCGCGGCGCGCAACGCGAAGAATGGCGGCGGCTGGATGCGCGCCGCAACTCCGGAACCCATTGATGCTCACCACCTGCACCGCCTGCGGCACCCAATTCCGTGTCAACACCACGCAGCTGCGCGCGGTCCACGGCCTGGTGCGCTGCAGCCGCTGTCATAGCGTGTTCGACGCCTTTGAAACCCTGCGCGAGGAATTCGAGCCGGCGCCAAACGTAACCGATGCCGGCCCAGCCGAGGATTTGGCTGAACTCAAGCAGGAAATCACGGCGCCCAAGGTCGAGACTGTCGAGCCCATCGGCATCCAAGCCGCCAGTCCGCCTCCGCCGGTGATGGACGTGAAGATCACGGCCGGCGACAAGAAGCCCCCGCCGCCGATGGACGACTTGTTCGCGGATTTATGGGGCGAGCCCGCCGCAGCCAAACCCGCAGAGCCCGCGCCGGCTGCAGCACCGCGGCAGGAACCCCTGCTCATCGAGGATCACATCCCCAAGCCCCCGGAACTCGAGCGCGATCAGGCGCTGTACCGTGGCACGCATCTGCCGCCGCGCGAAAGTCGCACAGTACCGCGAGCCCCACGACCGCACTGGCACATCACCCTCAGCCGCTGGGCCTGGGGTGTCACCCTGCTGATCGTGTTGCTGGTCATCCAGTTGCTCAATGCCAACCGCCAGGCGCTGAGCGCGACCGCGGTAATCGGGCCGTCGCTGGCAGCGGTGTATTCCGCCCTGGGCCACCCGCTGCAAGCCTCCCCGCAACTGAGCACCTGGCTGGTCAGCAACATCAACGTCACCTCCGATCCGGAGACGCCCGGCGCGCTGTCCATCACCGGCAGCCTGCAGAACAACGCGAGCTTCGCCCAAGTCTGGCCGCTGCTGCGCGTGGAACTCACTGATCGCTACGGCGACCCGCTGCGCGCCCGCGACTTCACGTCCAGCGAGTATTTGCCGCCGAGTCAGCCGGCCACCTGGCTGGACAGCGGCATAGCCACGCGTTTCCGCATTGATGTGGTGGACCCGGGTCCGGATACCGTGGGATTCCAGGTGCAGGCCTGCCTCGACGTGCACAACCAGCGCCAATGCGGCAGCAGCGGCAGCTGATCTGCGCAGCTTGCTCGCGATACTGCGCGAAGCTCCGCCGAACATTCCCGCGCATGCAATGCGCATTCGCATAAAACGCGGCGCTGAAAATTTCAAGTTTGACACTCGCCGGTTTACCGTTATTATCCCGCGCCTGTTCCCGGCTTCTCGCACGACGCACACACATGCGTATAGGGCCCTATTCTTTGCGCAACCCGGCGGTCTTGGCGCCGATGGCAGGCGTGACTGACCGGCCTTTCCGCCAGTTGTGCCTGCGCCTGGGCGCAGGCTTGGCGGTTTCCGAAATGCTTACCGCGCAGGTGGCGCTCTACGACAGCGCCAAGAGCCGCCGGCGGCGTGACCACGAGGGTGAAGCCGAGCCGCGCATCGTGCAGATCGCCGGCGGCGAACCCGGCATGCTCGCCGAGGCGGCACGCCGCAACGCCGGCGAAGGCGCGCAAATCCTCGACATCAACATGGGTTGCCCCGCAAAAAAAGTCTGCAACAAGGCCGCAGGTTCGGCGCTGTTGCAGGACGAAAACCTGGTTGGACAAATTCTGGATGCGGTGGTGAAGGCGGTGGACATACCGGTGACGCTCAAAATCCGCACCGGCTGGGACCGCGAACACAAGAACGGCGTTCGCATTGCGAAAATCGCCGAACAGGCCGGCATCTGCGCGCTGGCGGTACATGGCCGCACGCGCGCCGATCTGTACGGCGGCGAAGCCGAATACGAAACCATCCGCGCCATCAAGAACAGCGTCGGCATCCCAGTCATCGCCAACGGCGACGTGGATTCGCCCGAAAAGGCCCGGGCAGTACTGGCGCAAACCGGTGCCGACGCGGTCATGATCGGACGCGCCGCGCAGGGGCGGCCGTGGATATTCCGCAAAATCGTGCATTTTTTGGCGACCGGCAAGAAACTGCCGCCGCCGGAAGCCGGCGAAATCGCTGCTGTCATGCTGACGCACCTCGACAATTTGTACGCGTTTTACGGCGAATTCACCGGCTTGCGCATGGCGCGCAAGCATCTCGGTTGGTATCTGAAAACCGTGCCGCATGCGGCCGGCCTGAAGGAACAGTTGATGCGGGTGGAAACCGCGGCGGCGCAGCGCTCGCTGGTCCGCAGTTTATTCGGGGACAACAACAACGAACTGGAGTTGGCGGCATGAACAGCAAGGCAACGGCACAACGTTTCGAAGTAGTTGAGGGCGGCGCCTCCGCCATGCCCGCATCGCACTGCCTGCGGGATTACACCGAAAAAACCCTGCGACGCTACTTTGCCGACCTTGACGGCCACGATCCTACGAACCTCTACGACTTCGTGCTGGCCGAGATCGAGCCGCCGCTGCTCAAGGCCCTGATGGATTACACGCGTGGCAACCAGTCACGCGCCGCGGTCATCCTTGGCCTCAACCGCAGCACGCTGCGCAAGAAGCTGCGGCAATATAAAATCAATAGCTGATTGTTGGAATCGCGGCTGAAAGCTGCTCCTGCAATCAACAAAAGTCCGCCGCAAGGAACCGCCGTGCCGATACGCCGCGCTCTGCTTTCGGTTTCCGATAAAACCGGTTTGGTGGAGCTGGCTCGTGGCTTGCATGAACTGAAAATCGAACTGCTGTCCACCGGCGGCACGGCGAGATTGCTGCGCGACGCCGGCATTCCTGTCAAGGAAGTCTCGGGATACACCGGTTTCCCGGAAATCATGCACGGACGCGTCAAGACGCTGCATCCCAAAATCCACGGCGGTCTGCTCGGCCGGCGCGGCACCGACGACACGGTCATGCAGCAGCACGGCATCCTGCCGATTGATCTGCTGGTGGTAAACCTCTATCCCTTCGAAGCCACGATCGCGAAACCGGATTGTTCCTTTGAAGATGCCATTGAAAACATCGACATCGGCGGGCCGGCGATGCTGCGCGCCGCCGCCAAGAACCACGCAGCCGTGACCGTGGTCCCGGACCCTGCGGATTACGCCGTTGTCCTCGATGAACTGCGCAGCCACGACGGCACCGTGAGTGATTCGACCCGCACCAGGCTGGCCGTGAAAGTCTTTGCGCAGACGGCTGCCTATGACGCGGCCATCGCCGATTACCTGGGCGCAAAAGCGCAATCCAAAGGTTCGACACGCCCGTTCCCGGATTTTTACATCGCCGGCTTCCGCAAACTCCACGAGCTGCGCTACGGCGAGAACCCGCATCAGCGTGCGGCGCTTTATGCGGAGCGCGGCGATTTGGCTGGAACGTTGACGGGCGCCAAACAACTGCAAGGCAAAGAGCTCTCCTACAACAACCTGGCCGATGCTGACGCGGCGCTTGCTTGCGTTGCGGCATTTGCAACCCCGGCCTGCGTCATCGTGAAACACGCCAATCCCTGCGGCGTGGCCATCGGCAATACGCTGCTGGCCGCCTACGAGCGCGCCTATCAGACCGACTCGACGTCCGCCTTCGGCGGCATCATTGCCTGCAATCGCCCGCTGGATGCCGCGACTGCCGGGCAAATCCTCGCCAACCAGTTCGTGGAAGTGATCGTGGCGCCGGAAATCGCACCGGAAGCGCTCAAGCTGCTGTCCGCCAAACCCAACGTACGCGTTCTGGCCACCGGCGCGTTCGCCACGGGCGGCGACGGATTTGATTGCCGGCGCATCCGCGGCGGACTGCTATTGCAGGAAGCCGATCAGGGCCGCGTTACTGCCAAAGACCTCAAGATCGTCAGCCGTAAAAAACCCACGGAAAAACAGCTGGCAGATTTGCTGTTCGCCTGGACGGTGGTCAAATGTGTAAAGTCTAATGCCATCGTGTATGCCCATGATGGCCGGACCATCGGCATCGGCGCCGGCCAGCCGAGCCGCGTGATGAGCGCAAAAATCGCCGCTTTGAAAGCCGCAGAAGCGAAACTCGAAGTGCGCGGCGCCGTCATGGCCTCGGACGCCTTCCTGCCGTTCCGCGACAGCGTGGATGCCGCGGCACAGGCCGGCATCGCCGCCATCATCCAGCCCGGCGGCTCCATGCGCGACCCGGAAGTCATCGCTGCCGCCGATGAGCATGGTATTGCCATGGTGTTCACCGGCATGCGCCATTTCAGACATTGATATGAAAGTCCTGGTGATCGGCAGCGGCGGACGCGAACACGCGCTCGCCTGGAAGCTGGCGCAGTCGCCGCGCGTGGAGCGCGTGTACGTGGCGCCGGGCAACGCCGGCACCGCGCACGAGAAGAAATGCCAGAACCTGCGCATCGCCGCCGACAATCTCAGCGGCCTGCTGGATTTCGCCCTGGGCCAGGGCATTGAACTGACCGTGGTGGGTTCGGAACAGCCGCTGGTCGCGGGCATCGCGGACGTATTCCTGCAGGCCGGTTTGAAATGCTTCGGCCCGCGGCGGGCGGCGGCGCAGCTCGAAGGCTCGAAGGCCTTCGCCAAGGATTTCCTCGCCCGTCACCACATTCCCACGGCCGCGTACCACACGTTCACCGACGCGAACGCGGCGCTCAAGTACCTAGGCGAACGCGGCGCGCCCATCGTGGTGAAGGCTGACGGCCTGGCCGCCGGCAAGGGCGTGATCGTGGCGCAAACGCTCGCCGAGGCCGAGCGCACGGTACGCGACATGCTCGCCGGCAACGCCTTCGGCCAAGCCGGGCATCGCGTGGTGATTGAGGAATTTCTGCAGGGTGAAGAAGCTAGCTTCATCGTGCTGGCTGACGGCGCACACGTGCTGCCGCTGGCCACCACACAGGACCACAAGCGCGTCGGTGACGGCGATACCGGCCCCAATACCGGCGGCATGGGTGCGTATTCGCCGGCTCCGGTGGTCACCAAGGAGATCCACGAGCGCATCCTGCGCGAGATCATCCGCCCGACCATCCAGGGCATGGCGGCTGAAGGCACGCCTTATGTGGGCTTTCTGTATGCCGGCCTGATGATTTCACCGGACGGCAAACCCAAGGTCATCGAATTCAACTGCCGCAGCGGCGATCCCGAAACCCAGCCGATCATGTTGCGGCTCAAGTCGGACCTGGTGGAACTCTGTGAAGCGGCACTCGCCGGCCGGCTCAACAAGGTCAAAGCCGAATGGGACCCGCGCCCGGCGCTCGGCGTGGTGCTCGCGGCCGAGGGTTATCCGGGCGAATACCGCAAGGGCGACGTGATCAGCGGCCTACCGCCATTTCAAATGGACCACATCAAGGTGTTTCACGCAGGCACCGCCGAACAGGATGGCAAGATCGTTACCAGCGGCGGGCGCGTGTTGTGCGTTACCGCGGTAGATGACACTCTGGCCGATGCGCGCCGGCGCGCCTACCACATCGCCGCAGACATTCACTGGCCGGGACGGTTTTTCCGCCGCGATATTGGCTATCGGGCGCTGGAGCGGGAAGCGCAGAAAAATAACAAACCAGGAAAATAACTGCTGTCAGCGATGTTCGAACTCGTGATATTCGATTGCGATGGTGTATTGGTTGACAGCGAACGCATCACCAACACGGTCCTGGCGGGTATGCTGAACGAACTTGGGCTGTCGGTCAGCTTAAACGACATGTTCGAGCATTTCATGGGAAAGTCCATGCCTCAATGCCTGGAACTTATCACGACCATGCTTGGTAAATCTCCACCGTCTAATTTCGAAGAACGGTATCGAGAGCGAAGCCGTGTTGCCCTCGAAACCGGGCTATTACCTGTTCCGGGTGTAGCGGAAATGCTGAACGAATTGAAGTTGCCGTGCTGCGTGGCGTCCGGCGGTTCCCATGACAAGATGCGTACGACCCTTGGCATCACCGGACTTCTGCACAGATTCCAAGGCCGGCTATACAGCGTCACAGAGGTGACCTGCGGCAAACCTGCGCCGGACGTGTTCCTGTATGCCGCAGCACAGTGCGGCGTGAAACCCGGAGCCTGTGCGGTCGTGGAAGACACGCCCACGGGTGTGCAGGCCGGTGTGGCCGCAGGTATGACCGTCTTTGGATATTCGGGATTGATCGGGGCGAAACAGTTGCGCTCAGCAGGCGCACATTACGTCTTCAAACACATGCGTGAATTGAATAGCTTGTTGAACCAGAAAGCGCCGTAGGGTGTGCCCGCGCACCCTACAACTTCATTAGACACCCCCTCACCCTAGCCTCTCCCCATAAATGGGGCGAGGGGATACGGAGACGCCAGACGGCGTCATTGCCGTTTCATGGAATCGAAGAATTCGGCGTTGGTCTTGGTGTCCTTGAGCTTGTCGAGCAGGAATTCGCTGGCGGCGAGTTCGTCCATGGGATGCAGCAGCTTGCGCAGAATCCAGATTTTCTGCAGCTCATCCTGCGGTACCAGCAGTTCCTCGCGGCGCGTGCCGGAACGGTTGATGTTGATGGCGGGAAACACGCGTTTCTCAGCGATGCGCCGGTCCAGGTGGATTTCGCTGTTGCCGGTGCCCTTGAATTCCTCGTAGATCACGTCGTCCATGCGCGAGCCGGTTTCCACCAGAGCGGTCGCGAGAATCGTGAGCGAACCGCCTTCCTCGATGTTGCGCGCGGCGCCGAAGAAACGCTTGGGACGTTGCAGCGCGTTGGCGTCCACGCCGCCGGTCAGCACCTTGCCGGAGGCCGGCACCACCGTGTTGTAGGCGCGACCCAGGCGCGTGATGGAATCCAGCAGGATCACCACGTCGCGCTTGTGCTCGGTGAGGCGCTTGGCTTTCTCGATAACCATCTCGGCCACCTGCACGTGGCGCGTGGCCGGTTCATCGAAGGTGGAGGACACCACCTCGCCTTTGACTGAGCGTTGCATCTCGGTGACTTCCTCGGGGCGCTCGTCGATCAAGAGCACGATCAGGTACACGTCGGGGTAATTGGCGGTAATGCTCTGCGCGATGTTCTGCAGCATCATGGTCTTGCCGGCCTTGGGCGGCGACACGATCAGGCCGCGCTGGCCCTTGCCGATGGGCGCAATCATGTCGATGATGCGCGCGGTGATGTCCTCGGTGGAGCCGTTACCGCGCTCCATTTTCAAGCGTTGCTTGGGAAACAGCGGCGTCAAGTTCTCGAACAGCACCTTGCTCTTGGCGTTTTCCGGCGGATCGAAGTTGATGTGATCCACCTTGAGCAGCGCGAAATAACGCTCGCCTTCCTTGGGCGGGCGGATCTTGCCGGCCACGGTGTCGCCGGTGCGCAGGTTGAAGCGGCGGATCTGACTGGGTGAAACGTAGATGTCGTCCGGCCCGGCGAGGTAGGAACCCTCAGCCGAGCGCAGGAAGCCGAAGCCGTCCTGCAGGATTTCAAGCACCCCGTCGCCGGAGATTTCCTCGCCGTTGCGCGCGTGCGCCTTGAGGATGGAAAAAATCACGTCCTGCTTGCGCGAACGCGCCATGTTCTCCAAGCCCATGGATTCCGCCAGCTCGATGATGGCTTCGGCGGGTTTTTTCTTGAGTTCAGTCAGATTCATAGAAGTCTGGTTCCCGATTGCATGCAACAGAGGAAAAGCCGGCGAATGCCGGAGTCACAAGGATCTTGTTATGCCTGTCGTCCGTGGCCGGCGGTTCTGTGCCGCCGTGCCGGGCGCCAGCGACGTGGGCCGCCGGCGCTCAGATATTGGTTTCGATAAATGCAGTCAGCTGCGATTTCGAGAGCGCGCCGATTTTCTGCGCCTGCACGCTGCCGCCCTTGAACAGCATCAAGGTCGGGATGCTGCGGATGCCGTACTTCTGGGTAAGCTGGGCGTTCTGGTCCACGTTGACCTTGGCGATCTTGAGCTTGCCCTGGTAATCCGTGGCGATTTCATCGAGGATCGGCGCGATCATCTTGCAGGGTCCGCACCACTCCGCCCAGTAATCCACCAGCACTGGGACACTGGATTTCAACACGTCGCTCTCGAAGTTGGCGTCGCTGGTATACACAATCTGGTCGCTCACGGTTACTGATCCTCCGGTATCTGAAACTGTTGCACCGCCGGGTGCGGACGGGCGCGCCAGAGCGCAACTCGCAGGGGAAATGACGTGCCGTGCCGTTTAAGGCACAATGACGCGGCTGGTTCGCGGCTCTGAACTATAAAGCGTTATGAAGTTCGGAAACGTCCCGCACGGGGCACGGGCGCTGGGCGTTGAGACATATTTGAGCCCAACCGCCGCCGGATTGCAAGCCCCGGGCTACACAAAAACATCATGGAACAACACCTGACCGAGATGCATTTCGAGTCCCTGGGGCTCGCCCCACCGCTGCTGGCCAGCCTTGGCGAGGCCGGCTTCACCCGCTGCACGCCCATCCAGGCGGAAGCACTGCCGCTGCTGCTCAAGGGCCAGGACGTGGCCGGTCAGGCGCAGACCGGCACCGGCAAGACCGCGGCGTTTTTGCTGGCGCTTTACCAGCGGCTCCTGGCCCACCCTGCGAAACCTGGACGCCGTCCAAATCAGCCGCGCGCGCTGGTCGTGGCGCCCACGCGCGAACTCGCGGTGCAAATCCACAAGGACGCGGAGCTCCTCGGCCGGCACGTGAACTTGAGCCGCACCGTGGTGTACGGCGGCGAGGACTATGACAAGCAGCGCGACACCGTGGCCGCCGGCGTGGAGCTGCTGATCGGCACGCCGGGCCGGCTGATTGATTATTTCAAGCAGCACGTCTTCGATTTGCGCGTCCTGGAAGCCATGGTGATCGACGAAGCCGACCGCATGTTCGACATGGGCTTCATCGCCGACGTGCGCTTCCTGTTGCGGCGCATGCCGCCACCCACGGAACGGCTCAACATGCTGTTTTCCGCCACCCTCTCCTACCGCGTCATGGAGCTCGCCTACGAGCACATGAACAACGCCAAGTTCATCCGTATCGAGCCGGATCATGTCACGGTCGAACGCGTGCACCAGGTTCTCTACCTGCCCGCCACCAACGAAAAGATCGCGCTGCTCATTGGGCTGCTGCACCAGCTCGAAGCGCACCGCACCATGGTGTTCGTGAACACCAAGCGCACCGCGGAAACCGTCGAAGCCTGGCTCAAGGGCAACGGTTTCAACGCCGCGGTGCTCTCCGGCGACGTACCGCAGAAAAAACGCCTGCGGCTGTTGCGCGAGTTCACCGAAGGCGCGTTGCCGATCCTGGTGACCACCGACGTGGCCTCGCGCGGCCTGCACATCCCCGACGTCACCCACGTGATCAACTACGACTTGCCGCAGGACGCCGAGGATTACGTACATCGCATCGGCCGCACCGCGCGCGCCGGTGCCGAAGGCGACGCCATCAGCTTCGCCTGCGAGGAATACGCGTTTTCGCTGCCGGACATCGAACGCTACATCGGCAACCGTATCCCGCGCGAGGCCTTGCGGCCGGAACTGCTCGCGGATTTGCAACCGGCGGCGAAGCGCGAACGCTATCAAGCCCATCCGCACCGTCAAGGACACGGACACGGCCATGGTCATGGCGGACAACGCGGTGGTGGAAGACGCAGGGGAAGACGTTGAGAGTGCTGTGTACTGCGTGCTGCGTGAAGATCTGGTTTTGACGCAGCACTCAGCGCGCAGTACGCAGCACCTTGTTCAGGGCATCAACTCCGCCAACGAGTCCACCGACGGAAATTCGTCAATCTCGCGCGCCGGCTCGTGGCTGTCCGGCCGGCGCATGGCGATCACATGCCGCAGGCCGTAGGCACGCGCCGCGTGCAGCACCGGCAGGCTGTCGTCCGCCAAAAGACTCGTATCCGGGACCAGCGTTTCAACCCGCGCCAGCGCCTGCCAGAAACCGGCGGTCTCCTTGGGCGCGCCGAGCGTGTGCGACGACACGATGCGATCGAAATGGCCGTCGAGCCGGGTTTGTTCCATCTTCAGGGCCAGGGTGTCCGGATGCGCGTTGGTCACGAGCACCAGGCGTTTGCCGATCCGGCGCACGCGCCGCAGGAATGCCTCGGCCTGCGGCAGCACGCGGATGGCGTGGCGCTCGGCGCGATGCAGCGCCAAGATGTCCAGGCCGAGTTCCCGCGACCAGTGTTCCAGGCTGTACCACTGCAGCGTGCCCTGCATCGCGCGAAAGCGCGTCCGCAGTTCCGCTTGCGCCTGTTCCAGGCTCAACCCGCGGCGATCGCCGTAGCGCTGCGGCAGGCATTCACGCCAGAAACGATTGTCAAAATGCAGATCCAGCAGCGTGCCGTCCATGTCCATGAACACGCTCTCGACCGCATTCCAGTCAGCAATGATTCCCGTTTTTTGCAGCATGGCCGCTATCATATACTCCACGCGCGCATCCCTTGAGCGTCGTTTACCGGGAATCCACCGTGCCGCCGCCTGACCAACAATTGCTGGGGCCGTTACTCGAGATCGCGCAGGCCGCCGGGCGGCGAATTCTGGAAATCTACGCCACGGATTTCAGCGTGCAGCAAAAGTCCGACCGCTCGCCGGTCACCGCGGCCGACCTTGCAGCGCAGGAGATCATCGTCCAGGGCCTGCAGCGCCTCACGCCCGACTTGCCGGTGCTCTCGGAGGAATCCAGCCACATCCCGTTCGCCCAGCGCCGCCGCTGGGAAACTTACTGGCTGGTGGATCCGCTCGACGGCACCAAAGAATTCATCAACCGCAACGGCGATTTCACCGTGAACATTGCGCTGGTGCAGAAGCACGCGCCGGTGGTGGGCGTGGTGCACATCCCGGTGGAAAATTCGAGCTACTACGGCGTGGTGGGTGCGGGCGCCTATCGCCGCAAAATCGGCAGCGTGCCAGAAGCGATCCACGTGCACCCGCTGGACAGCGGCCCGCTGCGAGTGGTCGCCAGCCGCTCGCACCGCGGCGAGCTGCTGGATGGCTATCTGGCGAAGCTCGGCGCGCACGCAACCGTGTCGCGCGGCAGCGCCTTGAAATTCTGCCTGGTGGCGGAGGGCGCGGCCGATGTGTATCCGCGCTTGGGCCCGACTTCGGAATGGGACACGGCGGCCGGTCATGCCGTGCTGCTCGCGGCCGGCGGCCAAGTGATCACCGTGGATGGCTCGGCGCTCGACTACAACACCAAAGAATCGCTGCTCAACCCGTACTTCATCGCCTACGCCGACAACTCACGCGACTGGCGCAGCTACCTGTAAAACAACGCCGGCGGGCGCCGGCGTCGTGGTTGTGGGTTTGGTTGCGGGTTATCGCTTGACGCCCAGCAAGGCGTTGCGGAAATCGTGCGGCAGCTTCGGGCCGAGAAACGCATTCAGCAAGGCCGTGTGGAAATCGGCGCCCTCGATCGTGCCCTTGAGTTCGCCGTTCCAGCCGAGCTCGGTGCCCTGCCCCGGAATGTAGTCCATGGTGATGACGTCGCCCTTCTTCGCCTGGCCAAACCAGCCGATGAATTTGTCTATCTTGGTGCGCAGCTCGGGGCTGATGCCGGGATTGTTGCCGTTGAAACCCTCGTTCCAGGCATCCTTGAACTGCCCGGGACTCGCGGCATAAATCATGTTCATCTGGATGCGGTCCGGGCCGGTCTGGGCGAGCACCGCCTGGACGGTGTCGGCTTTCTCGGGCAGGTACAGGCCGCCGACGTACACCTTCACCTTGAACCAGGTCTTGGTGCGCAGCGCGATGCCATTCAGCACCAGGCTTTGCCCGCCCATGGTCGCCGAATCCGGCAGCGTGACATCGGCCAGCGTCGCCGCTTGCACTCCGGCAAGTCCGCCGGCTACAAACAACAGCATTGCCACAAATAATTTCTGCACGTTCATGATTGCACCTCACTCCATTTCCATTGGCTCCAGCCTAGCACGTTAGCCTGCCGCGGGAGCGCCGGCGCCTTGCAGATAACGCGCGAAGAACGCCAGCGTGCGCTTCCAGGCATCGGCCGCCGCTTCGGGCCGATAGTTCCCGCCCGAGGGATTGGCAAACGCATGCCCGGCGTCGGGATATTCGTGGATTTCCGCAGCCACATGCGCCTGTTTGAGCGCCGCCTGAAACGCCTGCACGTCGGCCACGGTGATACTTTTGTCTTCCTCGCCGAAGAAACCAAGCAACGGCATTTTCAGCCTGGAAAGTTCCGCAACATTATCCGCCGGCTCGCCGTAATACATGACTACGGCGTTGATCTTGTCCGGCAACATCAGCGCGATTTGCAACGACCAGCCGCCGCCGAAACACCAGCCAATCACGCCCACGTGCGGCGCCAGTTCGGTGTCGTGCAAAAACGCATAGGCCTGACGCAGATTGCTGCCAGCCGCGGCCTTGTCGGCAAACACGCCCTTCATGAGTTCGATGGCCTGCGCCGGAGTCGTCGCGCTCTTGCCGCGATAGAGGTCCACGGCGAGCGCTGCATAGCCTTCGCCCGCCAACTGATCCGCCATGCTGCGGATGTTGTCGTTCAATCCCCACCATTCATGAATCACGATGACGGCCGGCAACGCGCCCTTGGCGTGCAGCGGCTCGGCGAGATAGCCGTGCACCGGCTGGCCGTTGACCCTGGCATACACCACTGCGCGGTGCCGGATAGGCTGCAATGGCTTGGCATACGTCGCGGGACTGGCGAGCGGTGTATCGTGCATGTGCATCGCCTGCATGGCGAGCAGGTATTGCGGGTCGCTCATCGCCATGAGTGCCGGCGCGCACCACAAACCGGAGAACAACAATAAACCGGTCAACGTCAAATGGGTTCGCATGGGTTCACTCCTTCAGTCGCCGCGGTACACACATCCGGAAGTACAGGTTTCTGCAATGACCACTTTGGAAAGTTGCGGCAGAGCGGGTTGCAGCCGCTGCCAGATCCAGCGCGCGAGGTTTTCGCTGGTGGGGTTTTCCAATCCCGGAACCTCGTTGAGATACCGGTGATCCAGCGCCTCGAACACCGGCGCGAACGCCTGTTTCAATTCGGCGAAATCCATGAGCCAGCCGCTGTGCGCACCGGGTTCGCCGCTTATGTAAATCTTGACGCGGAACGAATGCCCGTGCAGTCGGCTGCACTTGTGGCTGGCCGGCAGATTCGGCAGCCGGTGGGCCGCCTCGATGCGGAAAACCTTAAAAATTTGCAATGGCTTCCAACGTCAACGCTAACAGCAGTTAGACTAGCGGCGTAATTTTAGCCGAACGGCGGGTGGATTTCGGGTAATCCACGCAAGCTGCCGGCGGTGTGTTTTGCGGGTTTCATGACGGAAACCCTGCAGGGTGAACGTGGGGATTCCGGTCACGGAGAGCGAGGTCAGGCGCGCGGCATGCGATGGCGGCGGCGTGCACGGGATTGCCCGGCTTGCTGCCTGGGCGCAGGAACACGGCGCTACGCTGCTCATCATGCTCGTAGGTCTTGCCTGGCTGCTGCCCGGCATGTTCGGGCGCGCGCCATGGAAACCCGACGAAGCCTATACCGTTGCCGTCATCAATCACTTCTATCACAGCCACGACTGGCTGGTGCCGATGCTCGGCGGCCAGCCGTTCATGGAAAAACCGCCGCTGTTCTACTGGACCGCGACAGGCTTCGCGTGGTTGCTGCATCCGCTGCTCGGACTGAACGCAGCCGCGCGTTTCGCCACGCTGTTCTACATGCTGGTGACGTTGGTTTTTGTGTGGTTACTGGCACGTGAGCTCTACGGGCGCAGCGTCGCGCGGCTGGCACCGCTGGTGCTGCTCAGCTGTCTCGGCTTCCTGTATCGGGGCCACGAGCTGTTCACCGACATCGGCTTGCTCGCGGGCTTCGCGCTCGCCTGGTACGGCATGGCGCTGTGCTTGCGGCGGCCGCTCGCGGGCGCGGTGCTGCTCGGCCTCGGCACCGGCCTGGGCTTCATGTGCAAAGGATTGATTGCGCCGGGAATCCTGGGGCTGATCTTTCTGTGTCTGCCGTTACTGCTGCGCGAGTACCGCACGCGCCGCTGGTGGCTGACGGCGGGCGTGGCGCTGCTGGTCGCGCTGCCGTGGCTGCTGGTTTGGCCGATATTGCTATACCAACAAGCGCCGGCTCAGTTTCACGATTGGTTCTGGGACAACAACCTGGGACGCTTCCTCGGCTGGAACGGCATGGGCGGCGCTTTCCATGACCGCTGGTACTACGCCAAGCAACTGCCGTGGATGTGCTTCCCGGCCTGGCCGCTGGCGCTGTACGCAGTATGGCGCCAGCGCGGAAATTGGCGCACGCCGGCCGTAGTGCTGCCGGCGTTCAGCGCCTTGCTCATCATTGTGGTGCTGCAAGTTTCCCGCTCCACCAACGACGTGTACGCGCTGCCGCTGCTGCTGCCGCTCGCGGCGCTCGGTGCCCTGGGTGTCACGCTACTGCCGAAACCGGGCGCGCGTTTTTTGTACTGGAGCGCGTGGCTGTTATTCGGTGTTGTCGCGAGTCTTTTGTGGTGGGGCTGGATCGCCGCGCTCACCGGCCGGCCGATGTGGCTGTCCGCGGAATTCAGTCGCTGGATACCTACGGGTTCGGTGGATTTCCAGATTTGGGCGCTGGTGATCGCCTTGCTCTACAGCGCCGCATGGTTGTATCTCGGCCTGCGCACGCAGCTGTCAGGGGAGCGCATGCTGTTGCACTGGACGCTGGGCATCGCCCTGGTGTGGTGCCTGACGATGAGCCTGTGGCTACCGGCACTGAACGCGGCCAAATCCTACGCGCCCGTGATGACTGCCCTGCGCAAGGCGATTCCCGCGCGTTACAACTGCATCGTCACCCAAGGCGTGGGCGATTCGGAACGCGGCATGCTGGACTATTACGACTCTGTCAACAGCACGCCCTCGTGGATCAAGGGCGCCTTGCAGAGCTGCGAACTGATGCTGGTGGAAAACGACAAGCCGGCGGCCGCGGCAACGGCCGGCTGGCAATTGCTGTGGCAGGGCGCACGCAACGACGACCGCGGCGAGCATTTCTGGCTGCTGGCCCGTGTTGCGCCGCCCGCGACCTTGCCCCTTGCGCGGATTGCGGGCGGTCCGTATGTTGAGCACCATCATCCCCGGCAACACTTGCACGGACCGCGCATCCATGACAGGCATTCCCACCCAAGGGATCCGTTCTAAGCTCGAACAACTGCGGGTCGAGCACCGCGACCTCGACATGGCCATCAGCCGGCTGGCGGACGACCCGCACACCAACGAATTGCAGCTCAAGCGCCTCAAGAAGCGCAAGCTGCAACTCAAGGATTACATCGCCAAGCTCGAAAGCCTGTTGATTCCCGATCTCGACGCCTGAGCGTCATGCCCCTGCGTGGATCAACAGCTGGTCTTCACTCCGCAGGCGTTGCCCGGTCATAGATTTTCGCGTCGATGAAGATGCGCACCAAATCGTTATCCAGTTTGCCGCGCTTGGCCTCATCCTCCAGCACCGTGAACGCGCGTTCCGAAGGCAACGATTTCTTGTAGGGGCGGTCGGCAGCGGTGAGCGCGTCGTAGATGTCGGCGACGGTCATCAGGCGTGACGCGAAAGGGATGTCGGCGTCGGTGCGGCCACGCGGATAGCCGCTGCCGTCGAGCTTTTCGTGGTGTGCGCCCGCGATCTCGGGAATCGCCGCCAGATCCTCCGGCCAGGGGATGCGTCGCAGAAAATTGTAGGTGTGCACCACGTGCGCTTCGATCTCGCGCCGCTCCTCGGGCGTGAGGCTGCCGCGCGGAATGGACAGCACCCGCTGTTCCTCGGCGGTCAGCAGCGGCGTGCCCTCCTCCGAAAGGCTGTAGCCGAGGGCCTGCTTGAGCGCTTTGCCGGGCTTTTTCCTGACGAGTTCCGGCGGCTCGTTGGCCTCCTGGATGGCAGCCCAGTAAACCTCGAGGGTGGCCAGTTTGGTCTGCAGTTCCTGCTCGATGAGCTGCAGTTCCTGGCGCGAATCCATGCCGCTCTTCAGCATCACCAGTTGCTGCGCCAGTGCACGGCGCTTGAGGCGTTCCATTTCCACGCTGATGCGCGCACGGATCGCCTGATAATCTTCGCTGGTGAGTTTGTGGGACTTGACCAGCACGTTCTCGCGCACTCCGATCTTGCCGAAATCGTGCAGCAGCGCGGCATAGCGCAGCTCGCGCAACTGCCGCTCACTGAATTGCGTGCCACGGAAGCGCGCCACACCGGAACGCGGCAGGACTTCGGCCAGGCCCGTGCTCATGCGCGCCACGCGCAAGGAATGCCCGCTGGTGACCGGGTCGCGTTGCTCGACGGCGGTGACCGCGGCGGTCACGAACCCGTCGAACATCGCATCAAACTGACGCTGGCGCGCGATGCCCGCAGCCAACCCCAGGGTATTGGTAATGGCGGCCGCCGGCCAATGATTCGAAACATGAATCTCGTCTGTACCGGCAAGCGCCTCATCAATCACCAGGCTCGCATCTTTCGCTGCGGCCCGCCAGAGCGCACGAGTCATTTCCGCGGTCAGCAAAACCGACGCGAGGCACACCACGCTGCAAGGCTGGGCTCGCAAATCCTCAGGGGATTTGACGAAGTTAATTTGCAGCCCGGCATCCGCGAGCGCCACTAGCTGCTCGGAACTGAAATAGCCGGAGGCAACCGCGACCTGTGTCACAGGCAATCCTCAGCAGTTGAAATAGCGTTGTCTGGCGCTCAGGCGCCGGCGGGCACTCCGCGCTTGGCGCTCTGGAGCAGCTCATCCAGCGGCACGCTCGCCACCAGCACGTCGTCCGCATCCGCTGCGCCCTCGCCCTCCGGCCCCAGCCAGTCGCGGCGCAACTCGGCACGCGCGCCCAGCGAGGCGAAATCGAACAAACGCGGGTCGGCAAGATGCGAGGGCACCACGTCGCGCAGCGCCGCAAAGATCGAGTTCATGCGACCCGGATGCACGCGCTCCCACTCCACCAGCATCGCCTTGACCTGCTTGCGCTGCAGGTGTTCCTGCGAGCCGCACAGATTGCAGGGGATGATCGGGAACGCACGCCAGGCAGCATATTTGACGATGTCGCGCTCCTCGACGTAAGCGAGCGGCCGGATCACCACGTGGCGGCCGTCGTCGGACAGCAGCTTCGGCGGCATGGCCTTCAACTTGCCGCCGTAAAACAGGTTCAGGAAAAAAGTCACCACGATGTCATCGCGATGATGTCCGAGCGCGATCTTGGTGATACCGTTTTGTTCCGCGAAGGTGTAAAGCGCGCCGCGCCGCAGACGCGAGCACAGGCTGCAGAAGGTCTTGCCTTCGGGAATCACGCGCTTCACCACGCTGTAGGTGTCCTGTTCCAGGATATGGAACGGCACCCCAATGCCGGTCAGGTACTCGGGCAAAACCTGTTCCGGGAACTCCGGCTGCTTCTGGTCGAGATTCACCGCGAGGATTTCGAATTCCACCGGTGCGCTTTGCCGCAGCTTCAGCAGGATGTCCAATAGCGTGTAGGAGTCCTTGCCACCCGACAGGCACACCATCACCCGGTCGCCCGCCTCGATCATGTTGAAGTCCTGGATGGCCTGGCCGACCTGGCGGCGCAGGCGCTTGTCCAGCTTGATCTGATTCACGGATTTCCGGCCATTCACGCCATCCACAGTCAATATTCCCGAAAATGACAGGGACGCATTGTACCGCCCGGTTTTCCGGATTACACGGAGACTGCCTTTTTGCTTGTATAACGCACGTTATAATCTCGGCAGGAGCCCTTTCAATGAAACTCAAAGTCACCACGGTTGTCATTTCATCGGCGTTATCCTGCCCAAGGAGCTCTTGGCGCACCTGCGCCTGAAAAAAGGCAACGTGCTCTACGCCACCGAATTGCCGGATGGCATCAAGCTCACACCTTTCGATTCCGATCTCGCCGAGCAAATGGAAGTGGCCGAACGGGTGATGTGCAAGCACCGTACTTTGCTGCATAAACTGGCCGATAGCTGAGATTGCGTGTGATTGTGTGACTCGGCAGCCCTGGTGCTTGCCGCGCGACCGCCAGCTCGCCAGCATGGCGCCAGCGCGGGCGTGTGCGACGCAACGCTATTGGAATCCGCCCTCGCCGGGCGCAGGCACGCACCGAGTCAAGAATAATCAGGCTTTGGCGGCCGGGCGTGAATTTCCTACCTGCGACAACAGCGAGCCCACCATCGCGGAGAGATCGCCCATGTTTGCCGGCACCACGGTCACGGTGGAATTTTTGGCGATCTGTCCCCACTGCTGCACCCACTGCTGGCCGAGCTGGTAATTGAGCGCCTCGGTGCCGCCCTCGCCCGCCACCGCGTGACCGATGTCGTTGATGGCCTTGGCGGTCGCCGCCGCGACCGTGGCGATCGCCTGCGACTGGCCGTCGGCGCGCAGAATCGCCGACTGCCTGTCGCCTTCGGCGTTGTTGATCTGACTCTGTTTCTGGCCTTCGGAGAGATTGATGGCCTGCTGGCGGTCGCCCTCGGACTTGGCGATCACCGCGCGCTTCTGACGCTCGGCCGTAAGCTGCAGCTCCATGGCCTTCTGGATTTCCTCGGGCGGCGTGAGGTTGCGGATTTCGTAGCGCAACACCTTCACGCCCCAGCTCGAACCCGCTTGGGTCAACACGTCCACCACGCCCTTGTTCAAGGTTTCGCGTTGCGACAGACACTCGTCGAGCGCGAGCTTGCCGACTTCGGCGCGCATCGTGGTCTGCACCAGCTGCACCACCGCGGTCACCACGTCAATGGTGCCGTAAGCGGCGTTCTGGGCGTTGGTGATCTGGTAGTAGAGCACGCCGTCCACCGACAGGCGCGTGTTGTCGCGCGTGATGCACACCTGCTCGGGCACGTCCATGGGGATTTCGCGCATGTCGAAGCGATAGGCTACGCGGTCAAAGAACGGCACGATGATCTGCATACCGGACCCGAGCGCGCCGTGGAACTTGCCGAGGCGTTCGACGACCCAGCTGTGCTGCTGCGGCACGATGCGCACCGAGCGGATGGTGAGCATCGCTGCGAAAATGATGATGAGAATACCAATGATGACCGAGATACCCATGAACCTTCTCCTTGCAGAGTTTGAATTTGTTGCTCAGCGAACCGCCTTGATGCGCAGGCGTGAGCCGTCGCGTGCCGCCACCTGGGCACGCGCGCCGGTTTCCGGCTTTCCCGGCCCTTCCCAGACCGCTTCCCACAGGGAATCGCGGTACTGGACTTTCAGGAGCCCATGGTCATTTTCCGCGATCGTGACCATGGCGCCTTTGTCCATGTCATCCAGTGCGGTGTCGCCGCGGCTCGCTTGCATGCGCCGGCGCACCGCATGCGCCAGCGGCAGCGCGATGACGGCTGCAACCAGGAATACCACCGCCGCCTGCCACCACGCAGCCGGGTAAACCCAGGTAATCACCGCAGTCACCAGGGCAGCGAACGAGAGTGCTGCCAGATAAAACGTGATGGTCGCAATCTCCGCCACCGCGAGAATGATTCCGGCCGCCAGAAATCCCAGTGCCATCCAATGATTCATCGAGTTTCTCCCATGCCTCCGGATTCGAATATTGCGCGAAGTCAATCATAGCGTACAGGACTTGCGCCCGGACGCAGCCGTCAGAATTCCCGCTTGAACACCAGCATGACACCATGGCGCGCGCCGCTCATGACGTATGCGCCCAGCGAACCGGATTGATCCAGAAAATATGCAAACCCGAAATAGGCGCCGGTGGCGTGCGCGGCGGAAAAATCCAGGCGGCCGCTCATCGTGCCGCTGTCGTTCTCATGGCCGGAAATGTTTTGCCAGTAGCCACCCGCCGTAATCCGCCAGCGCCATAGACGCAAAACCGGTCCTGCCGATGCATAGCTCGTGTACCAGGTGACATCCGCCTGCTGGTTCGCGCCGCTGTAGCTCAGGTCATGCCAGGTATAAGCGATTTGGGAATCGAAGCTCCAATAATTCCCGAGCATCGGCCGCCACGACAAGAACAGCCCGAGGAACGGGCCATAGCCGTCGCTCATTGAACCCAGCGTCGCGTTGTTGATGCCCGCCGTCATGTAACCGCCGCGCAGCCCGAAGCCCGCCTCTTCCGACAGCGGCTGCACAAAATCAATGCCGTAGCGGCTGATGTCCGCACGGTGATCGCCGTCCGTGTAGGCAAAATCCGTGTGGTAACTGGCAAGGTTTATCGCCGCACTGGTTCCGGATGCATAAATATCGTTGTCGTCCGCACGCGCACATTGCAGTGTTGATAACGCCGCCAACGCCAACAGTGCAAGCAGGAATTTACGTTGCAGATGCATGTGTGTCAGCCATATCGCAGTTTAAGCGTGAGGATGATGGCCGCCAGGAATAAGGTCACGGCATTGGCGAGCGTCACCACGAGATCGTGGATCAGCAGGCCATACACCAGCCAGAGAGCGATGCCGACCGTATAGATCGCGTACATGCCGAGCGAAATGCCGCGCGTGTCGTGGGTCTTAAGCGTGCGCCACACCTGCGGAATAAAGGCCAGCGTGGTAAGCGTAGCCGCGGTCAGGCCGATGATCCTTGGAATGTTCATGCCGCCTCGCTCTCGTAGTCATCGGGTGACGTTTCGTCGCTGCCTGCGCGGGCCTTGAGTGCGCTGAAGATGGCGGTGAACACGATCGCGACCACGATGTTCACGATTACCGAATATAACGCAGCGTAGCCCGGTACGGTGAGCGCACCCAGATGCAACGGATAAATCGAAGTCTTGAAGTCCTGCGCCGCCACCATGCCGGTGCCGACCGCCATGCCCGCTGCCCAGCCGATCACCAATGCCCAGCGGTGCAGCCAGCGCGTGTAGAGCCCGATCACCACGGCCGGCAGCGTCTGGATGATCCACACGCCGCCCAGCAATTGCAACTGGATCGCGTATTGCTCGGGCAAGAAGATGATGAAGGCCAGCGCGCCCAGTTTCACGATCAGCGACACGACTTTCGAGGTCTTGGCTTCCTGTTCCGGCGAGGCGTCGCGCTTCAGATATTCCTTATAGATGTTGCGCGTGAATAGATTCGATGCCGCAATGGACATGATCGCAGCGGGCACCAGCGCGCCGATGGCGATGGCCGCGAAACCCACGCCCGCAAACCACGCGGGGAAAGAATGCAACAGCAACGCCGGCACCGCGAAGGTGGTGCCGTACTGCTTGAACCAGCCGGCATAGGCGGGATCGTGCTGCACGCCGGCCGCGACCGCCATGTAGCCCAGGAACGCGATCAGCGCCAGCACCAGCGAATACGCCGGTAACAATGACATGTTGCGCTTGATGGTGCGGCGGCTGTTGGCGCTGAGCACGCCGGTAACGCAGTGCGGATACAGAAACAGCGCGAGCGCCGAGCCCAGCGCCAGCGTCGCATAGGCGCTGTAGCTGCCGAGATTGCCGTGCGACGGTGGTTTCAACAACAACTTGGCTTCGGGAATCGCCGCAAAAATATGCCCGTAGCCACCGAGTTGCATGGGAATGACGATGACCGCAGCAATGATGACAATATAAATGAGCAAATCCTTCACCACGGCAATCAGCGCCGGCGCGCGCAGGCCGCTGGTGTAGGTAAAGGCCGCGAGGATCGCGAACGCGATAATCAGCGGCAGGTCGCCGACGAGGCCGCTGCCGGTGAAGCCCATGGCCGCGATCACCACCTGAATGCCGACCAGTTGCAAGGCGATGTACGGCATGGTGGCGAGAATCCCGGTGATCGCCACCACCAGCGCCAACAGGCCGCTGTCGTAGCGACCGCGCACGAAATCCGATGCGGTCACGTAACCGTGCTTGCGCGACACCAACCACAAGCGCGGAAACACCACGTACACGAACGGATACACCATGAGCGTGTACGGCAGCGCGAAGAAACCGATGGCGCCGGCGCCGAATACCAGCGCCGGCACCGCGACAAATGTATAAGCGGTGTAGAGATCGCCGCCCAGCAGGAACCAGGTCACCACAGTGCCGAAACGCCGTCCCGCCAGACCCCACTCGTTCAGATGATTGAGATTGCCGCGCCGCCAGCGCGCCGCCACAAAACCCAGCACCGTCACCAAGACAAATAGCAGCACAAACACAATCAGCGCCGGCCAGTTCATGTGCGCTCCCGGTTGTTGTTGATCAGACTTTGGCCAGATACGTCACGGCCGTGACAATCGCCGTGGCGATGATCCACACGAACTGGAACCAGTAGAAAAACGGAATGCCAAACAGTGCTGGCTCCGTACGGTTGTACAACCCCACCCACATCACTGGCACATACGGAATGGCAAACAGCGCTACGATCCAGACGGTACGTTTGGTTCGACTCATGACGGACTCCCGAATCCGCAACGGAACCAAGGTAGCCGCCTGCCTGCCTCTTGACAAGCTCAAAGACATCATGGATAGTCGCGCGCCATGGAAACCTTGTTGAGTTTTGCGATTTTTGCCTTTGCCTGCATGTGTATGTGCATGTTCATGCGCATCCCCGTGCGGGCACGCGCTGTTTTGCAGGCACGATAAAGCCGCAAACAGCCAGATTCCCAACCCGCACGGCACAGCCGCTGCGGGTTTTTTAATGCCTGAATTCCAGCCTTAAACACCTCCAGCGACTGCTCCCGCGGTGACGGAAACATTGCGCGTGAATGCGCAATGCGGACGCGCTTGTCTCGAAAAAAGGGACACGCGCAACACACAACCAGTTTGAGGAGCATGACATGAGTACCGAGACACCACCGAACTACCGTTTTGAAACGTTGCAAATCCACGCAGGCCAACAACCGGCGCCCGGGACCAACGCGCGCGCGGTGCCCATTTACCAGACCACCAGTTACACCTTCGACGACGCGCAGCACGGCGCCGATCTCTTCGCGCTGAAGAAATTTGGCAACATTTACACGCGCATCATGAACCCGACCACCGACGTGTTCGAGCAGCGTATCGCGGCGCTGGAAGGCGGGGTAGCGGCGCTCGCGGTTGCCAGCGGCCAGGCGGCGCAACTGCTGGCGATCACCACGCTGGCGCAAGCAGGCGATAACATCGTCTCGGGCAGTGCGCTCTACGGCGGCACTTACAACCAGTTCAAGGTCACGCTGCCGCGCCTCGGCATCCAGGTGAAATTCGTGGACAGCGACAAGCCGGAGGATTTCCGCCGCGCGATAGATAAAAACACCAAGGCACTGTACGTCGAGACCATCGGCAATCCGGGCTTTAACGTGCCGGATTTCGAAGCGCTCGCCAAAGTGGCACACGCGGCTGGCTTACCGCTGATCGTGGATAACACTTTCGGCGCTGCCGGCTACCTCGCCCAACCCATCGAGCACGGTGCCGACATCGTGGTGGCTTCGGCCACCAAATGGATCGGTGGCCATGGCACTTCCATCGGCGGGGTGATCGTGGATTCCGGCAAGTTCGACTGGGGCAACGGCAAGTTCCCGCTGTTCACCGAGCCCTCGCCCGCCTACCACGGCCTGAACTTCTGGGAAACTTTCGGCCCCGAGGGACCGTTCGGCAATATCGCCTTCATCATCCGTGCACGCGTCGAGGGCTTGCGCGATCTCGGGCCCGCGTTATCGCCGTTCAACGCCTTCCTGTTCCTGCAGGGACTGGAAACCTTGTCGCTGCGCGTGCAGCGCCATGTGGACAACAGCCTGGAACTGGCGCAATGGCTGGAGAAACAGCCGGACGTGGCCTGGGTGAATTATCCCGGTCTGTCGCAACATCCATCTCATGCGCGCGCAAAAAAATATCTGCGTCACGGTTTCGGCGCGGTGCTGTCCTTTGGCATTCGCGGCGGCGAAGCCGTGGGCCGCGGTTTCATTGACAAGGTGAAACTCGCAAGCCATCTGGCCAACATCGGTGATGCCAAGACACTGGTGATCCACCCCGCCTCCACCACGCACCAGCAACTCTCGGCGGAGGAACAGCAGAGCGCGGGTGTCACGCCGGACCTGATCCGCGTGTCGGTGGGCATCGAGCACATCGAGGACATCAAGGCGGATTTCAAGCAGGCGTTTACCGCTATCCGCCAGAAGGCTGCGGCATGAGACTGCCCACTCCTATCCAAGATGCCCGCGTCGCCATGAGCACCGACACGCAGTTCTCCGACGAAGCGCGCTTCCTAACGCTGCTGGCATTCACGCTGGAATCGGGCGAGGTTCTGCCCCAGGTGACGGTCGCCTACCGCACCTGGGGCCGGCTCAACCCCGCAGGCGACAACGCGGTGCTGGTGTGCCACGCGCTCACCGGCTCGGTGGACGTGGACCAATGGTGGGCCGGGTTGTTCGGCCCGGGCCGCGCGCTCGATCCGGAGCGGGATTTCATTGTGTGCAGCAATGTGCTCGGCGGCTGCTACGGCAGCACCGGCCCGCGCAGCATCAATCCGGTGACGCACAAACCCTATGGCGGCCAATTCCCAGCCGTGAGTGTACGCGACATGGCGCGCGTGCAAGCGCAGTTGTCGGATGCTTTGGGGATTGCACAACTGCAACTAGTCATCGGCGGGTCGCTTGGCGGCATGCAGGCGTTGGAGTGGGCCGCGCTCTATCCGGAACGGGTGAACGCGGTGGTCGCCATCGGCTGCGGCGTACGCCAATCACCGTGGGCGATTGGCTGGTCGGAAGCCCAGCGTCAGGCGATCTTCGCCGATCCCAACTGGCGCGGCGGAGATTATTCACCGACTACTTCTCCCACTGCCGGACTCGCGGCGGCGCGCGCCACAGCGATGCTGAGCTACCGCCACTGGCGTGAATTCGAAAAGCGCTTTGGCCGCCGCCGACGCGACGGCACCTTTGAAATCGAATCCTGGCTGCGCCACCACGGCGACAAGTTGGTGAAACGCTTCGACGCGGCGAGTTACGTGACACTGACACGCGCCATGGACACACACGACCTCACTCGCGGCCGAGAGAATTTCTCCGCGTTGACGATGCCGGTGCTGGTGGTCGGCATCGTCAGTGACCTTCTTTACCCGCTGGCGGAGCAGCAGGAACTCGCGGCGCTGCTGCCGAATGCAGAACTTGAAGTGCTGGATTCGCCACACGGCCACGATGCCTTCCTGATTGAAACCGAACATTTGAATCAACTGATGACAGAGTACCGCGCACCTCACACGAAAACTCCGGCCCTGCACCTGATCAAGGAGTCCCGACTATGCGTGCCCTAGCCAACGTTCTATCGGCGGGTGATTTCGGCGCGGATGACTTACAACTCAAGGCCAGTGCGCAGCCGGGAACACGGCAAGTGCAACTGCTGATTGCCGGCCACAGCGGCCAGATCGGTCGCAAACTCTGCCGGCAACTTGCGACGCGTGGGGATAATTTCCTCGCCCAAGGCTTGCACCTGCGCATCACTGGCCTGATCAACAGCCGTGAATTCACGTGGCGTGATTTGGACAGCCAAAACAGCGTGACGTATGTGCGTCAACCAGACGATTGGCCGCAAATTCTGCGACATTTTCTGTCCGGTCACATCGGCGCGCGGCAGTTCGTGGATTGCACCGCCGGTGACGCGTTCATTTCTCATTATCCCGAGCTATTGCGGCACGGCATCGGCATTGTCACGCCCAACAAGCTCGCCAACAGCGGCTCACAGGTTGACTATGCAACGCTGCAACAACTGGCGCGCCAGTGCGGCGCACCCTATCGTTACGAAACCACCGTGGGTGCGGCGCTGCCAGTGCTCGGACCGCTGGCGGATCTGGTGCGCGCCGGCGACAAGGTGAAACGTATCGAAGCGGTGGTCTCCGGCACGCTGTCGTTCATCTTCGGACGCGTGAACAACGGCGAGCGTTTTTCCGTGGCGGTGCGCGAAGCACGCGCGCGCGGCTATACCGAGCCGCATCCGGGTGCGGACTTGGCCGGTACCGATAGTGGACGCAAACTGCTGATCCTGATGCGCGAAGCCGGCCTGAAGTGGGAGCCGGAACAAGTAAAGGTGGAAAACCTGGTGCCGGAGGAACTCGCGGCGGAAAGCGACGCCGAACGCTTTCTTGCCGGGCTCGTGGCGCATGACAAAACCTGGGCAGAGCGCGCTGAAGCCGCACACCATCGCAGTCTGCGGCTGGTGTATCTGGCGCGCTTCGACGGCCGCAGCGCAAGCGTTGGCGTCACGCACGTGTCGAACACCGATCCGTTCGCCTTGCTCGCGCCCGGCGAAAACCTGATCCGCATCTGGACCGAGCGCTATCAGCCGGTACCTTTGGGCATTGCCGGACCCGGCGCCGGGCCGGAATTGACCGCCGCCGGTGTGCTCACCGACATTCTCAAGGCAGCAGCACAGCTCAGGTAGGGTGCATTCATGCCCCATTCCATTACAAATGGTGCGCGAGCGCACCCTACGCTCTGGTGACGGACATTCTCAAGGCAGTAGGGTGACTTGTGCACCTTTGCCGGAGATGTTGCCTTAATCGCGATCTGGAATCGTTTCTACAGCAAAGAACTGGTGCGCTAGTGCACCCTACATTCCGGTGCGGCGGAATCATCGCCAGTTTGTAGTTCGCGTACTACTGCAGCAGCGCCTGAAAGCGCGGATCCTTGCGCAATGGATCCCAGACCGGATCGAGTTGCAGCAGTGCCGGCGAGACCCACAGGCCGGCGGGAATCGCCGACAGTTTTTGCAGCAGAGCGATGGCCTGATCGTTGGCACCAACGCGCACGTCAATGCGCGCGATGTAGCTCAATACTTCCGGCCCGGCAAAGGCATCACGATCAATCGGCAGCAACTCGGCTGCTTTGCGTCCTTCACGCAACGCCTCGTCCTTCATGCCGAGGCCAGCCGCGGTGAAGCCGAGCGCAAGATGCCGATCCCAGTCACCCGGGCGCTCACGCGCGGCGGCCTCTGCTTCGGTGTGCAATGCCCGGTACAGCGCGGCGGCCCCGGCGCGATCGCCGGCAGCGGCCAAGGCCCAAGCCAGATACAGTCGCCGCGGCAACACCGTATTGCCGTTCGTTGCGTTCCATTCCGTGCTTTTAGATTCGCGCGCCGCCTGTGCGGCAGCCGCGAAATCGCGTCCCAACCACCCGAGATTGAAATAATATTGGTTACTATTAAGACGCTCAGAGCTGCCCGGCGGCAAACCGGCCAGCCAAGTACGCAGCGGCACCAGATCGCCTCTCCAGATGACCGTGTTCCACGCCTGCCGGCCAATGGAGAGTGTGGGATCGAGCGACAATTCCGTGGCATGCGCATAGCCACGATCGGCTTCGGCATAGCGCCGCTGCACCGCGTAGGTCTGCGCAATCTCGAACTCGGACTGTGAATTGCGGGGGTCGTAGGCCAAGGCTTGGCCAAAGCCATCCAGAGCCTGCTGCCAGCGGCCCTGCCGCCGTGCGATCGCGGCCTCGTACGATTCGACTTGCGCGTCGTGCGGGAGCGTCTTGCGCGCAAGCGCCAGTTCGCCCTGTGCACGGGCGTAGTCGCGGAAACCCCAGTACCAGTACAACGCCCGCGCCAGATGCGCCTGCCCCAAATCCGGTTGCAGATGCAGCGCGCGGTCCGTCGCGTCTTTAGACGCCTGCAGGCGCGCGTCGCTGCGGTCGCCGCCGAAGAAATACCTGTACATCTGTGCCTGTCCAAGCAGGGCATCAGCCAGCGCAAAGTCCGGGTCCTTCTGCAACGCTTGTTGCAGCAGTTCGATCGCCGGCGGCATTTCCGTTCTGGTCAGCGCGTACTGGTCGTCGGCAAGATTGAAGTGCGCCAGCGCGCGCAGGTACAGATCGTAAGCCTGCGGATTCTGCGTGGGGATCGCCGCGACGCGCGCGCTGTCGTCCGGCGACAGTTTCGCCTTCAGCGCGTCGGCAATGCTCTGCGCGACTTCGCCTTCCACGCCGAAGATGTTGTCCAGCGTGCGTGGATAGGCTTGCGCCCACAGGTGCGTGTCGCTGCGTGCATCAATCAACTGCACGTCAATCAGCACCTGGTTGCCGGCCTTCTGCACGCTGCCCTCGAGGATCGTCGCCACCCCGAGTTGCTGCGCGATGGATTTGAGATTGTCCGGATGGCTGGCGTATTTCTCGGTCGAGGTGCGCGAAATCACCTTGAGGTCGCCGATCAGAGCCAGCTTGGTCAGGATCAGATCCTGCATGCCGTTGGCGAAATAGGCGTTGTCCTTGTCGCCAGACAGGTTTTCGAAGGGCAGCACGGCAATGGATTTGGCAGGCACAGCACTGACCGCCGCAGATGCGTTGGCGAGGCGCTGTGCACGGCGCTCGGAAAATCCCAAGGCGAAGTAACCGGACACCACCACGGCAGCGATGACTATTGGAACGACCACGGCGCCGAGCTTCCAGTGTCGCTTCTGCCAAACGCTCTGGCTGGCAGAATCCATGGGCTTGACCAGGAGCCAGGCGAGCACGATGGCCACTGGAAAGCCCGCAATCAGAATGATGATCACTGCCGGCACCGCCGCCACCCAGCCGAAATACGGAAAGGCGCGCGCCACCACCTGGATCAGCACCGCGACAGTCGCGCCGTACCACGCCGCCACTCTATAGATGTGGTGCTGCTTCAAGCGCGCCAGAAAGCCGGTGGATTCTTCGGCCATGGAACCCCTGCCTGCGAATGGCGGCAGATTATAGCGGCAGGCGGCGGCCTAAAAATGGCCCGTGCAAGCGGTATTAACAGCCCCAATTTAAATGAGCCAAGAATAAGCCCTCCCCTTCAAGGGGGTGAGCCGGAGATTCGCGCGGCATAGCCGCGCGCCGGCGAACGGCTGCACAGGGAAGTGCAGACTGGACTTGCGAAGGCAGGATGCCCGAGGGGTTAGGGTGGGGGTGGTTTCACCGACGCAATCCCAACACCGCCCCCATCCCGACCTTCCCCCGTAGGGGGAAGGAGATAAGCTAGACCGTCGTCCGCCCGGAGACTGCCATGAATTTCCTGCTGCCCTTCGTCGTGTTCCTGGTCGCCGCCTGCGTGGCGGTGCCGCTGTCGCGCAAATCCGGATTCGGCTCGGTGCTCGGGTATCTGGTCGCCGGCGTGATCATCGGCCCCTGGTGTCTCAAGCTCGTCACCGGCGTGGACGCGCTGCTGAATTTTTCCGAAATCGGCGT
>JAGXAL010000078.1 GCA_018971605.1 Natronospirales bacterium
ACGATGCGTCGCACCAAAGCCTCGCTGATCTACCGGCGCACCAAGAACCTGCGCGCGGTACAACTATTGCTCGGCCATACCAAGCTTGAAAGCACCGTCCGCTACCTGGGGATTGAAGTTGATGATGCCTTAGAGATAGCCGAGCAAACTGAAATCTGATGGAAACCTGGCCGGGCGCGCTAACAGGCGCGCTCCGGCCAATTCCGGCCAGTGAGCCCATTCGGATCAGTGACCGCTTCTTTTTCCGAAGCGGTCACGCGCACACGCTTGAGTATTCACTCAACGGTCCGTACACCCCTAATGCAGGTATGAATCCTTTTGCCAGCTTGGCACCTCTATGAAGTGCCGGAACTGTTCCGGCATTACACGGAGATATCCCATGAATCACCCGCAACTCCTCAAGTCCGCGCTGGTCTGCGCGGCCACCCTCGGCATGGCCGCGGGCGCCTCGGTCGCGATGGCACAGGGACCGATGAAGATGACGCCCGAGATGATGAAGATGGCGCAGCAGAGGACGATGATGACCATGAAGGAGGATCATTACGTCCAATGCTACGGCATCAACGCGGCGTACAAGAACGACTGCAAGTCCGCCGACCACTCTTGCGCCGGGCAGGATGCAAAGGCACGCGATCCGCAGACATTCGTGCTGGTCCCCGCGGGGGTCTGTCAGAAGATCGCAGGTGGCAGCCTGACCGCTGGGTGAGGAACGGCCATGGCGACGATTTCTGCCATGACGACGCGCCCGATGCCGGTGCATGCCGGTATCGGGTTGCGTGCGCCGCACGTTCGCCGAATACTGTCCGAGCACCCCGGGATTGCGTGGTTTGAGACCCACAGCGAGAACCTGTTTGCTGCGGGTGGGCCGTTCCACGATGCGATGGAGCATATTCGTGCGGACTATCCGCTCAGTCTGCACGGTGTTGGCCTGTCGTTGGGTTCCGCAGACGGATTGGACACGACCCACCTGCGCCGCCTGCGCCAACTGGTGGACGCCTATCAGCCTGAACTTGTATCCGAGCATCTGTGCTGGGGCGCAATCAGGGGCTGGCACAGCAACGACTTGTTGCCGTTGCCATTCACCGAAGAGACACTGCGGTTGGTTGTGACACGGATCGGTGAGGTACAGGACGCGCTGGGCCGGCAGATTCTGGTCGAGAATGTTTCGACCTACCTGCGCTTCGATGACGCCGACTACACAGAATGGGATTTCGTTGGGGAAGCGGTCAAGCGCAGTGGCTGCGGGCTTCTGTGTGACGTCAACAACATCTACGTGAACAGCGTCAATCACGGTTTCGACCCGCATGCGTACCTGCGGGCACTGCCGGCCGCATCCGTGCAGGAAATCCACCTTGCCGGCTTCACGCGCAAGGAAGGCCTGCCGGTACCGCTGTTGATCGATTCCCACAGTCGCCGGGTATCGCAAGACGTCTGGAACCTCTACGCCGAAGCTATCGAACGCTTCGGTCCCACGCCAACCTTGATCGAGTGGGACCTCGACATTCCAGCACTCGAGGTGCTGCTGGAAGAGGCCGCTCACGCAGAGGAGGTACTGAATGCAGGCCGCGCTCTCGCTGCGTGAGTTGCAGCAGCAGTTCATGGCCACGTTGTACGACCCGGCGGCGCCAGGGCCGCTCGCCGCCATTGCGGGCCACGGCCTTGCACCCGCAGACCGGATACGGATCTACCGCCGCAGTTGCAACGAGACTCAAATTGCCGCGCTGCGCGTGTCGTATCCGGCAGTGGTCGCGTTGGTAGGCGACGCTTATTTCGACCAGACTGCACGCGGCTACCGACGCGTACACCCTTCACGCTGCGGCAACCTGCAGGCGTTCGGTGATGCACTAGCCGATTACATGGAAGTCTTTCCCAACTGCCGATCGCTGCCCTACCTGCCGGACGTCGCTCGCCTTGAATGGCTACGCCAGTTGACGATACTTGCGTCGGAATCCGCACCGATCGGCCCGGACGTGCTTGCTGCAGCGATTCGCAGCGCTGGCGATTCGCTGCAAGTCGTGTTGCATCCGAGCCTGCACTTGCTTGACAGCCGGTACCCGGTACTCACGATCTGGAACTACGCATTGCGGCCCGACGACGAAAAACTGACGTTGGGTGAAGACGGCGAGAGTGTGGTGTTGTGGCGCGACGCCGGTGAAGTAGCCATGGCGGAGCTTGATGCCGCGAGCTTTGCGTGCATCGCAGCATTCGTGCAGAGATCGCCGCTCGGCGAGTCTCTTACGATGGCTCAATCGGTCGATCCCGACTTCGACCTGGACGCGTGCCTCGCAAGCCTCGTCGCTCACGGCCTTGTCATCGGGCTCAGACCCTACGGCACGTCCACTGTGAAACCCACATCATGACGCTCATCGCGCGCGCTACCGCCTGTTACGCCGGTACCACGAGCCGGCTGGCAATGTGGCTCGGTTCAGTCACCTTGCTGTGCATGCGCGTGTGGGTTGCGCTGGCCTTCTGGCAAGCGGGGCTCGTCAAGATCGCGTCGCCTGAGACCACGCGCTACTTGTTCGAGAACATATACCACGTCCCGCTGCTGCCACCCGATTTCGCAGCGTCGTTGGGCACGTGGATCGAGTTGATCGTGCCGTGGTTCATTGGCTTGGGCTTGCTGAGCCGCCCGTTCGCGCTGTTCTTGTTCATCTACAACATCATCGCATTTATCTCCTACCCTGCGTTGTGGCCGCATGGCTTCTGGTATGGGCTGTTCAGCACCGCAGCGTTCGCTGACCACAAGATCTGGGGCCTGATGCTGATGGCGGTGATTGCGTGGGGCCCGGGCAAGCTGTCACTGGACGCGCTCGCCGAATGGACTTATCACCGGTGTCGCGGCATCACGGCACTGACATGCGCAAATTCGTGAATAATGACCGTCTGCGTAATTAAAACATGAACTCTCCCGTGAGCAAACGTTTTGTACAAATACGGCATCAACCGTCCGGTGCGATCATCGCGGCGGGCCCGTTGGGTTGGGGCATCATGCCTTTCGAAGGCAACTACTACATTCGCCGCCGCTACCTGCGCGAGGGCGACTTCCGTGCTGACTACATCCCCGGGGTGTGTTTCTACAAAGGGCTGTACATCGGCCTCAACTACATCGCACCGGACCGGACAGCGAGCCGCCACCTTGGCTGGATGTACTGGCTGTCGAATCCGCTGTTTCCGTTCATCATGTTCCGGGTGGCGGTGCCAGCAAACCATCCGCTGCTCTCGGTCGAGGCCGTTGACTCGCTCGCAGGATGCCCCCCACTCACAGCGATCCCGCGCGCGAATCGACCCGACCTGGGTTCCGGCACATAAGTTGATCAGCCATGCTCCATGACCGCGCCCTGATTGAAGCCGCCCGTGAGGGCGATGAGGGGGCGTTGCGCCGGTTGCTCGCGATTAGCCAGCCCGACTTGCGACGCATCGCGGCAAGCCAGTGCGCCTCCGCTGCGGATGCCGACGATGCGGTACAGGAAAGCCTCTGGCAGGTGTACCGGCGGATCGGAGCGTTACGCTCCATCAGCTCCTACACGGCGTGGCTGTTCTCGATCGTCCGCCGCGAATGCCAGCGGATGATGGCCAGAATGCGCGGCCAGGTGGAGTTGCCTCCGGCCGACGACGTGGTGTTTGCATATTACCCGCGGATGGATCTGCGCATCGACTTGGCTGCCGCAATCCAGTCCCTGCCCGACAAGTACCGCGAGGCGATCATCCTGCGTGACTTCGAGGAGTACTCGATCAGCGAGATCGCGGGCGCGCTGCGCCTGAGCCGGGCTGCCGCGAAAAGCCGGGTTCACCGTGGCCGCGAGCTGATCCGTGAATATCTGCAGGACTGACTGAGGTGCTCGTTCCACCGGGTGATCCATAATTGTTGATTTCCATCACATATTGACCCGGTATTTCCACTGAATACGAGCCCGCTAGCACAGTCGAGATCTTTTTCGGGATCAACGCATTAAGTACGGCAGCTGGTTAACACAAAATGGAAATATCCTGCACAAAAGGGGCAATATCTGATGGAACTTAACAACTGCGGCATTGGCGGGTTCCACTTCACGCATCCAACTGATGCAATCAGACCCTTTGCATTAGGTTTTGTCATGCATGCGCTGCGCCGAATGAGTGGAGCTGGCCTGTCGTGCCTATGGGTGCTATGGTGCCCTGATGCCGCTGGTCTGGCTGTGAGCCGTAGAGGGCCAGGCACCGGACTGCTGGGACCTGGCTGAGGCCGCGCGCTTTTTTCTCGGTGCTCTGGTGATTCTAGTAGGACGCCACGGTGGCAGCCGTTGATGGACTTCTGGCTTGCCGCGCCCGCTACACCATCGATCCGATGTCCGAGGCGTAACTGGGGTAGGCGAAAATAATGCCTTTGATTTTGTTCGCAGTCAGTCCTGCGCCCATGGCCATGGCGAAGAGATTGATCTGCTCCTCGGCACCGGGGCCGATCAGGTGCGCCCCCAAGATAACCCCGGTCTCTTTCTCGATCAGAACCTTGTAGGCGCTATGCCGTGCACCTACCCGCAGCGACGAGTACCACCGCGCAGTCTTTTCAAAATGCGTGTCAAAGGCCAGCCCCTTGTTGCGCGCTGCTGCCTCGGATAGTCCGACAGAGGCAACTTGCGGCAGAGTAAAGACAACGCTGGGAATCGGCGGATAATGAATCTCCCGCTCGTCTTTTCCGGCGAGCAGGTTCTTGCCTGCGATCCGTCCCTCGTAGGCCGAAACCGGCGTTAGATTGGGTCCGCTATCCGCGCAGTCGCCGGCCGCAAATATGGCAGGGTTGGTAGTGCGCATGTAGGGACTGACCTTGATGCCCTTGAGGCTGTATTCCACGCCCGCGGCCTCCAGGTTGAGCGACTCGATGTCGGGCACACGCCCGGTCGCGTGCACCACCGAATCGCAACGAACGGTCTGCTTCCCTTCCGGCGTCTCATAGGTAACGATAAAATCGGCCCCGTCGTTCTCGACCTTCAGCACCTTTGCTTTGGTCTGCAAGTCGATTCCCAGTTCGGCCGTCGCCTCGGAAAGCAGGGCGACTAGATCTGGGTCGAAATTGCTGAGCGGGCGCTCCATCATTTCCAGAACCGTGACTTCCCGCGCCCCGGCACGTTTGCAGATATGGGCAAATTCCATCGCGATGAACCCGCCACCGACGAACACGACCCGGTCCGGTCGTTCCGGCAGCTCGAGGAAGTCGGTGCTGGTGATCAGCAACTCTTCGCCCGGGATGCTCAAGGTCATCGGCCGAGCGCCGGTGGCGATGTGAAAGTGGCGTGCGGTCAGGGGTTCGCCATTCACCTCGATCATGTTTCGTCCGGTGAAGCGTGTCTGACCGCGCAGCGCGACGGCGCCTGCTTTCTCCAGCCCGGTTTCGATGCGACCGGGCATGGCGTCCGTAAAGGTGCGCTTGAAGGCGATCATGGCAGGCCAATCGACGAAGGTTTGCGCCTCAAGCCCCTTGCCCTTCAGGTTGTGGCCCCAGTCCACACCTTCGGTAATGGCGATCAACATCTTCTTCGGATCGCACCCACGCAACGCGCAAGTTCCACCGTAGGGCAAGTGATCAACCACGGCTACCTTCCAACCCGCCGCTGCGGCCATGCGCGCGACGCCAGTCCCGCCCGTGCCGGCGCCTATCACAATCAGGTCGAAGTGCTTACGCTCGTTCATCCCGTTCCTCTTGATGCCGGATTCGCAACGCGCTCAACTGCGCCTCAAATTCCGTCAGTGCTTGCAGCCACTCATCGACGCGTTCACACACTCGCATCGAACACGCCATGGCCGCCAGCTGTGCACGTAGCCGGAGGCGGCAACCCGTGAAGCAGGTAGTCGCGCGCGACAGGCACGCGTACGCTGGCATCCTTCGCGGCCTCTATTACCGGGCCACCCTTTCACTAAGACCTGTCCGACACGGACCACTGCTTCATAATATACAGGTAGGTATCTCCTTGAGAAGGCGGGCTTGAAGGGGAGGCGGTCGTTTCAGGTTTCGCAGCAAGCCGCTTCGGGGAGGTTGTCACGCACCGCGGACCAGGCTTTCACCGCCCAAGTCTCGCCCACGCAGCCTCCCATGGTGGAAGCGATGGCCAGCATTTCGCCGATCTCCTCGCGAGTGGCGCCGAGTTCATGGGCCTTCTGTATGTAGAAACGGATACAGGGCTCACAGCGGGCGCTTACACTCCACAGGACTGCGGCCAGCACCTTGACGCGTACCGGCAGCACGCCGTCGCTGAAGATCGCCTCCTGACGCATGAACTTGAGATGCCGCGCGGTGCCGTGGCTGATCTCGCCGAACTCTCGGAGCGCCTCAAGTTCCGAATCCTGGGTTTCCGGTCGCACGACGGTATTCATGGCTTCACCTGTTTCTCAAGCTTTGCCGGGTAACCGGCATCGGTTGTGGCCTTGAGCAGCGCCGCCACGCTGGTGCGCTCGGCGTCATACGCAACCGACACGGTGCGCTCCGGAAAATCTACCGAAATCTTTTCCACGCCCGGCACGCGCTCCAGCGCCTTGCGCACCGTAATGGGGCACAGCGGACAAGTCATGCCCGGCACGTCCAGCACCGCAGTTTTTGTGACCGGCGCCGCGAGTGCGCTCGCACCCAGAAACAACGACAACAACCACAATGTGATAACGGCAATACGCATCTTTAACTCCTTGCCTCAGTAAAACAGGGGCGCAAACCAGGGAATGGCGATCAACACCAGCAAGGCAAAGCTCACGCTCCAGAAAATCGTACGTTGCCGGCGGCGCACGCGCGGATCGGCACATGCTTCGCCAGGTTTGCAGCGCGCCGGCTTCAGATACAGGGCGCGGAAGCCGAATACCAGGAACAGAACCGTGACCGCAATGAAATACGGTCGGTAAGGCTCGAACCATTGCAGGCTGGCGAGCCAGGCGCCGCCGATGCTGAGACTCACGAAGACCAGCGGCACCACGCAGCAAAGCGAGGCGCCTACCGCCGCGAGCGCTCCGCCGATCAGCCAACGTTTTTCCGACATGCTCCGCCCTCGTCTTGCAACGCCGCTAGACTACGCTCCGTACCGTGGTACGGAGTCAAGAGGCGGCTCACATGAACGAACTTACTATCGGCGGCCTGGCGAAAGCCGCAGGCGTGGGCGTGGAGACCGTGCGCTATTATCAACGCCGCGGGCTCATGTCCGAGCCACTGCGGGGCTACAGCGGCATCCGCCGTTACGGTTTAGGCGATGTCGATCGGCTGCGCTTCATCCGCGCTGCTCAAGACTTGGGTTTCAGCCTGAAAGAAATCGAAGAACTGTTGAGCCTGGAACAGGGTGGAAGCTGCCGCGCTGTGGAACGGCTGGCCGAGGGAAAACTCGTGCTGGTGCGGGAGCGCATCGCGGGTCTGAAACGCATCGAACGCACGCTGACGATGCTGGTGCGGCGCTGCGAGACCACCCAAGGCCGCATGCGCTGTCCGATCATTCAATCTTTGCACGGCGGCGATTGAACCGCCCGGGGGTTCGGGGAACGGTTTGGTCGTAATTCAACGGCGCTTAATTACAGTGGTGCCGGACGTGGCACATGCGGGCACATTCAGCGGTCATTTTAACAGTGTCTGCGTGCCAACAGTAGGATACAACTTTATTTTATGGCGAATCGGCATTCGGCAGATTGCGATCATCGTTCAGGATACAACCTTGTTGTTTTGAACTCGGAGCACAACCGCGCGAGATTAAGGTGCGCCGCGAACCAGCGTATGCGCGCTTGGGCATTACGGTGTGGCAGCGTCAATAAACGTCGCCTGATACGTTTCCGTCGCGGATGTATTGGCGAAAAGCGGATCTGTAAACCCACAGAGACATAACGCAAGAAGCAACGCCTGGATCAATTGCATCCCGGGTCTTCCAGCTGCAGACCACCACAATCCATGTATCTGACCAGCATTTCGGCAGCGAGGCGCACGATGGATGGCAAACAGCCCCGAAAACAGGAAATCTTTTGGAATCATAAGCATTGGAGTTCATTCCTTTGCATCTGCGCCCCAAAGCAATCCAACGTAAAAAAGTGTAACTTAAAATTGTGAAAGTGTGACTCCTGTTTTTGGCATGCCGTTTGCGCGGCAAAGACCCGGATACGGCGCTTGTCCCTAGCCCCCCTTACTCGCTGCATTGGCGAGGTAGTAAGCCTGTTGGATCGCACCTCGCCCCGACGTGCATGTTAGTCCACTGCAAAGCGGCCATTCCTGAGTTGCGTCTCTACTTCCGCTCAGGGTCGAACTTAGCCAGAAATCTCCTTGAACCGTACTCTTGTCTTCTCCAAATCTTCACAAAGCTGCTGCCCACCTTCCAAAATCCTCGGTGTGGCGCGAGCCAGAAAATCGCCGGAAATGCTGAACAGGCTGCTGGTTTTGACAGCACTGATCTGCGGCCAGCGCTGCCATTCCTTGAGCCGCGCGGC
>JAGXAL010000191.1 GCA_018971605.1 Natronospirales bacterium
GTAGAAAGCGCCGTGCAGCCAGCCGCCGTAAGGGCCGAGCAGGTAAAAGCTCAGCGGTGTGCCCATGACGCTGTATTCAGGCCGCAGAAATTGCACCGCTGTCGAAACCAGAAAGAAATACAGCACGCCCGCGAGCGCCAGACGGCCCAACCCGGTGCTCAAGACTTGCGCGGAATTATCGGTTTGCATGCCGTTATGATAGTGGCTGTATGGTTTTCAATTACTACAACCGCCTGAGCGCCAATAACAAGCGCGTCTATCTGCTGAGCGACGGCATCGAAACCATCGCCTTGCCGGACCCGGCGCCGCTCCGGCCGGTGGCCGCGAGACTGCAATCTGCACTGGGCGCGGACCAGCGACCCTTGGTGGAAGCGGTGTGCGGCGAATTGGCCGTCGGCATGTTGCAGCAGCTCAAGACGCCGCCGGTCAACATCAAGGTGATGGCGGCGCGGCCTTCCAATGATTATGGCGAGCTGCACGGTTTCTATGAAGGCGTGGAAGGCGCGCTCAAGGTCGCGAAAATCACCCTGTGGATGCGCACCGCGCAGAAAAAACGGGTGGTGGCCTTCAAGAGCTTCCTGCGCACCTTCCTGCACGAGCTTTGCCATCACCTGGATTACGAATACCTGAAGCTTGCGGACTCCTTCCACACCCAAGGCTTCTACCAGCGCGAGTCCAGCCTGTTTCATCAGCTCGTGGATGCACCTTGCACGCCGGGATTTCCCGCGAACGGCTCTGCGCCTTAAAATGGGTTCCCCGGCAGCGGGGATCCCTCCATATCCGGCAACTCAGGAGTTTTCATGGCGAGCTACACGGCCCCCCTGCGTGACATGCAATTTGTGCTGACCGAGCTGGCGGGCCTGCCGGAGGTGTCGCGCCTTCCCGGCTGCGCCGAGGTTACGCCGGAACTGGCGGAAGCCGTGCTGGAAGCCGCGGCCAAGTTCGCGGCCGAGGTGCTCGCGCCGCTCAACCAGCCGGGCGACCAGGAAGGCTGCAGATACAAGAACGGCGAGGTGACCACGCCCAAGGGTTTCAAGGAAGCCTACACGCGCTACGTGGCCGACGGCTGGAACGCGCTGTCGCTGTCCGCGGAATACGGCGGCCAGGGCCTGCCGCAAGTCGTATCCGCCCCGGTGCAGGAGATGTGGCAGGCGGCCAACATGTCCTACGCGCTGTGCTCGCTGCTTACCCAGGGCGCGGTGGAAGCCTTGCTGCTGACCGGCAGCGACGCGCTCAAAAAACGTTTCCTGCCGAAAATGATTTCCGGCGAATGGACCGGCACCATGAACCTCTCCGAACCGCAGGCCGGCTCCGACTTGGCGGCGGTGCGTTGCCGCGCCGTGCGCGAGGGCGAACACTACCGGCTCAGTGGCCAGAAAATCTTCATCACCTACGGCGAGCACGACTGGACCGGGAACATCATCCACATGGTGCTGGCGCGCACCCCCGATGCGCCCGCCGGTGTCAAGGGCATCTCCATGTTCGTGGTGCCCAAGGTGCTGGTGAACGAGGACGGCACGCTCGGCGCGCGCAACGACGTGCACTGCGCCTCCATCGAGCACAAGCTCGGCATCCACGCGAGCCCCACGGCGGTGATGAGCTACGGCGAAAAGCAGGG
>JAGXAL010000079.1 GCA_018971605.1 Natronospirales bacterium
CGCGGCGTCTCGCCGGCTTCGATTTTGCCGCCCGGGAATTCCCAATAGCCTGACCAGGGTTTGCCGGCCGGCCGCTGGCTGACCAGCACGCGGCCCTGCGCGTCCTTGAGTACCGCGGCGACTACTTGGATGGTTTGCATTTATTCGTGCTCGGCTCGCGCCACGGGTGCAAAGGCCAAGATCAGGGCATGCTTTCAACTGCCCTTCGTTTGAATACGGCCAGCGTCAAGATGACTAGCTCAAGCGCCCATGACACTGTTTGTACTTGAGCCCGGAACCGCAGGGACAGGGCTCGTTGCGCCCCACCTTGCGGCCTTCGCGCACGAACGTGGTTACCGGCGGCGGCGCCTGTGCGGGCGGCTGATCGCCGGCCGGGGCATCGCCGCCCACGGCGCTTTGTACCTCCGCATGCTGGAACTGCATGGCGCGCGCGCGCCGGCGCTGCTCTTCGACCGCGGCCACGTCTTCCTGGGTGCGCACCTGCACCTTGGCAAGAATGCCGACGACGTCGTTCTTGAGCCGGTCGAGCAGGTCGGAAAACATGATGAAGGCTTCGCGCTTGTATTCCTGTTTGGGATTGACCTGCGCGAAGCCGCGCAGGTGGATGCCCTGGCGCAGGTAATCCATATTGGCGAGGTGCTCGCGCCACAGGTTGTCGAGCACTTGCAGCAGCACGGCTTTCTCAAACTGGCGCATGACTTCAGCGCCGGTTTGCTGCTCCTTCTCCTTGTAGGACGCCAGAAACGCATCCACGATTTTCTGGCGCAGGGTTTCTTCGTGCAGCGTCTCATCGCTCGCCAGCCAGCCCTGGATGTCGAGTTTCTGGGCGAAATCGCGCTCCAGGTGCTCCTGCAGCTCCGCGACCTTCCATTGCTCCTCCACGCTCTGCGGCGGGATGTGCTCGCTGATCACAGCGTTGATCACGTCGCTGAAAATGCTCTTGATGGTGGCGGAGATGTCGGCTGCGCTCAGCAGCTCGTTGCGCTGTTCGTAGATCACCTTGCGCTGGTCGTTGGCGACGTCGTCGTATTCCAGCAGCTCCTTGCGGATGTCGAAGTTGTGGGCTTCGACCTTGCGCTGTGCGCTTTCGATCGCCTTGGTGACCCAGGGATGTTCGATGGCTTCGTCGCCCTTGACGCCAAAGCGCTGCATGATCGACTTGACGCGGTCACCCGCGAAGATGCGCATCAGGTTGTCTTCCAGCGACAGGTAGAAGCGGCTGGAGCCAGGATCGCCCTGGCGGCCGGAACGGCCGCGCAACTGGTTGTCGATGCGCCGCGATTCATGGCGCTCGCTGCCGATGATGTGCAGCCCGCCGGCCGCGACCACCGCGTCGTGGCGCTTCTGCCAGTCGGCGCGCAGGCTTTCACGCTCGGGTTCGCCGGTTTCCGTCGGCAGCGCCTTGAGTTCCGCGTCGAGGCTGCCGCCGAGCACGATGTCGGTGCCGCGGCCGGCCATGTTGGTGGCGATGGTAACGGTGCCGGGACGGCCAGCCTGGGCAATGATGAGCGCTTCGCGTTCGTGCTGCTTGGCATTCAGCACTTCGTGCTGGAGCTTTTCCTTCTTGAGCAGCGCCGAGAGTTGCTCGGAGTTTTCGATGGACGCGGTGCCCACGAGCACCGGCTGGCCGCGGCCATGGGCTTCGCGGATTTCATTGATCACCGCCTGGAACTTGCCCTTGACGTTGAGATACACGTGATCCGGGTTGTCCTTGCGGATCATCGGTTTGTTGGTGGGGATCACCACGACTTCCAGGCCGTAGATCTCGTGAAACTCGGCGGCCTCGGTGTCGGCGGTGCCGGTCATGCCCGCGAGCTTCTTGTACAGGCGAAAATAATTCTGGAAGGTAATCGAGGCCAGCGTCTGGTTCTCGGCCTGGATCTTGACGCCTTCCTTGGCCTCGATGGCCTGATGCAGGCCCTCGGACCAGCGCCGCCCCGGCATGGTGCGCCCGGTAAACTCGTCCACGATCACCACTTCGCCGTCCTTGATGATGTAATCCACTTCACGGTGGTACAAGGCGTGCGCCCGCAGTGCCGCGTTGATCTGGTGCATGAGCATGATGTTGGAGGCGTCGTAGAGCGAGTCGTTTTTCTTGAGCAGGCCCGCCTTGATCAGCAGCTCCTCGATTTTCTCGTGACCGTCTTCGGTGAGGTATACCTGCTTCTGCTTCTCGTCCACGCTGTAGTCGCCGGGGCCGTCTTCCTCCTGCTGCCGGATAAGCCGCGGCACCAGCACGTTGACCTTGCGATAGAGCTCGGTGTTGTCGTCCACGGCCCCGGAAATGATGAGCGGCGTGCGCGCCTCGTCAATCAGGATGGAGTCCACTTCGTCCACGATCGCGTAATTCAGTTCGCGCTGCGCCTTATCTTCCAGACGGAAAGCCATGTTATCGCGCAGATAATCAAAGCCGAATTCGTTGTTGGTGCCGTAGATGATGTCCGCGCCGTAAGCCGCGCGCTTGGCCTCGGCATCCTGGCCGACCAGGATCACCCCCACGTTCATGCCCAGCCCCGCGTACACCGGACGCATCCAGTCGGCATCGCGCTGCGCCAGGTAATCGTTCACCGTGACCACGTGCACGCCGTGTCCGGCGATGGCGTTGAGATACACCGCCAGCGTGGCCACCAGGGTCTTGCCCTCGCCGGTGCGCATCTCGGCGATCTTGCCGCGGTGCAGCACCATGCCGCCGATCAGCTGCACGTCGAAGTGCCGCATGCCGAGATTACGCCGCGCGGATTCGCGCACCGCAGCGAAGGCCTCGGGCAGCAGATCGTCGAGCGCTTCGCCGTCAGCGTGGCGTTTGCGGAATTCGGCGGTCTTGGCCTTGAGCGCCTCGTCGGAAAGCGCCTGCATCTGCGCTTCCATGGCGTTGATGCGCGCCACGGCATGCCCCATGCTGCGCAGCTGCCGCTCGTTGCGACTGCCAAAAATCTGCTTCAGGAAATTGCTTGCCATGCGTATTGCGCACCATCCGCTAACGTGTCCGGCGGGCTGGTGCCCGTAATCCCGCCTGCCATATGAAGGCACACGGGCGTGTATTCAAGGCGGTTTGCGGGAAGTTTGCCGCCAGACCGGGCCATTCGCGGCCGGCAACGGGAAGGGAACAACCGCAAAACCGCGTTACCCGCGGCGCGGTTCAGTCGAGACTGCGCGGCACCGCGGCGACCCGCACCTGCCCCACTCTGTTCACAAACCTGGCCGGATTGACCGGTTTGCCATTGTATAAGACTTCAAAATGCACGTGGGGACCGGTGGAACGTCCGGTGGAGCCCAGCAAGGCGATTTCCTGGCCCTTTTTAACCATTTCGCCGATGTGCACCAAAATCTTTTCACTGTGCCCGTAGAGCGTGGCGTAGCCGTTGCCATGATCGATTTCCACCATGTTGCCGTAACCGGCGCGCGGGCCGGCCCAGGTCACCACGCCGGCCGCGACCGCCTTGACGGCTTCGCCTTCCGGGCCGGCGAAATCGATGCCCGGATGAAACGACAGCTCGCCGGTGAACGGATCAATGCGCATGCCGAAGGGCGAACTCTCGTAGCCCTCCAATACCGGCGGACCGGAAGGTTGCGCCTGCAACTGCACGGCGCGATTCATCAGCAACCCTTCCAGCACCGTGAGCTGCTGCTCGCGGCTGTTGATCTGCACCGAAAGCTGATCGAGATTGTCGAGGAAATCCGGCAAGCCCACGTGCTGCAGCGGGGCGCTCACCTCGGGACCGCCTTCCGCGGGCGGCGCGCTGAAATTGAACTCGCCGTGCTTCAGCCCCGCCATGCGCGTAAGCAACTGGCCGAGGGCGTCCAGGCGGGTGATATGCGCCTGCAGCTCGCCGACTTTGGCAGAGAGGGCATCAATATTGGCTTGTGCGACCTGCTTGGCATGCGCCACTTCACGCGCCTGGGTAGTGAACTGGCTCTGCAGCGCCAAGAGGTGGCTCGAAGGCCGGCCCAGCCAGCTGGACGTCAGAAACCCGGCCAGGAACAGCGCTGCTGCCAGCAGCACGCCCGCGACCGCCGTGCCCGCCAGGGAGGTGGGCCGTGCCAAGTCAAACTGCCGCAAGCGGCCATGTTTCAGGAATAAAATCTGGCTCACGTACCGGGTTTCCCAATCAACAGTCGCCCAAAAAATGCAAGCGAAATCCCATTCCCTCAAGGCACTGCTCAATGGCAATGCCGAATTAAGACAGTTGACCGCAAGCGCGCGGCACATCCAGCAATTGCACGCGGCGGTATGCCGGCAGCTGCCCGCTTCCCTGAGCAGTCATTGTGTGGCAGCCGAGCAGCAGGCCGACACGCTCGTTATCTACATGGACAATGCCGCCAACGCCACACTGCTGCGCTACCAGCAGCAGCAACTCGTTGCACAACTCGCCAGCCTGCTACCGACTTGCAAGCACGTGCAGTTGCGGGTACTCCCGCAATCGGTCCCGGCACCGCAGCCCCAACCGGCGACACGCACGCTGTCAGGCGCCGTGCGCGCCATGCTGGAAAATACTGCAGCCGCGCTCGAGGACGGAGCACTGCGCCGTTCCCTCCAAAACCTGGCGCGCGGCCGCAGCCGGCGGCCATAACCTTCCCTGATTCGGCAAATTCCCGGGACCGGGTACGCCTAGAGCGCGTGCACCGGAGTCATGTAGGAAATCGGTGCAGCAGTGGCGTCGTCAAAGGTGACTTCCTCCCACGCGGCTTTCTGCGCAAGCAGTGTGCGCAGCAAAGTGTTGTTCAGGCCGTGGCCGGATTTGTAGGCACTGAAGGCCCCGATCAGGCTGTGGCCGAGCAGATACAAATCCCCAATGGAATCCAGAATCTTGTGTTTGACGAATTCATCTTCGTAACGCAGCCCGTCTTCGTTGAGAATCCGGTAATCGTCGAGCGCAATCGCGTTATCCAACGAGGCGCCCAGCGTCAGGTGCTTCTGACGCAGCATCTCGATGTCGCGCATGAACCCGAAGGTGCGCGCCCGGCTTACTTCCTTGACGAAGGAAGTGGTGGAGAAGTCCACGCTGGCGCTCTGGGTGTGCTTTTTGAAAATCGGATGATCGAAATCAATCTGGAAGCTGACCTTGAACCCGTCGAAGGGTTCGAAGCGCGCCCATTTGTCGCCGTCGCGCACTTCCAGAGTTTCGCGGATGCGGATGAAGCGCTTGTGCGCATTCTGCTCCTCGATGCCGGCAGACTGCAGCAGGAACACGAAGGGCCCCGCGCTGCCGTCCATGATCGGTACTTCGGCGGCGCTCAGGTCCACATAGGCGTTGTCGATGCCGAGACCGGCGAAGGCCGAGAGCAGGTGTTCAACGGTGGAAACCCGCACCTCGCCGTTTACCAGCGTGGTGCCGAGCATGGTGTCGCCGACGTGTTCGGCGTTAGCGCGAATCTCGACGGGTTGCTCCAGATCCACGCGGCGGAAGAGTACGCCGGTGTTGGGAGCGGCCGGGCGCAGGGTCATGTAAACCTTTTCGCCGGTATGCAGTCCCACACCCGTGGCACGGATCGAGTTCTTGAGCGTGCGCTGTTTCAACATGCGGTTTTACAATCTGTCCTGTCCGGAAATGCGCGCCTGTTTGGTCCTTGCCAATCGGCGCCTTGTTATCGGAAAACGCGGCACCCCACCACGGGCTGACTTCGACTCGCGCCAAGCTGCCAGCGAACGCGTACGGTATCACAGCCCAGCCTTCTATCTCAAGGTTTTCATGACCTTACATGCGACAGTTTCAGTCCGCCTGTCGCCTCAGGAAGGCCGGGATGTCGAGGTAATCCGGATTCTGGGGGTCGATCTCGTCCTTCTCCCGCTGCCGCACGTAGGCCGGGCGCTCCAGCTTCTTCCAGTCGGGGCGGTCATCGCTGCCGGTGCGCGCCAGGGGCACGAGCTCGGGTGCGGGCACCGCCACCGGCACCGGTTTCATCACCGGGGCCGCTTGCTGTACCTGCGGTCGGGTCAGCCCGGTGGCCACCACCGTCACCCGGATCTCATCGTTCATGGACGGGTCCAGCACCGTGCCGACCTTGATGGACGCATCCTCGACGGCGTAACCGTGGGCAATATCCATGACCTCCTCGTATTCGCCCATGGTCAGGTCCATGCCGGCCGTGATGTTGACCAGTATGCCGCGCGCACCCTGCAGATTGATATTCTCCAGCAAGGGGCTGGTGACGGCGGCTTCGGTGGCACGCTTCGCGCGCCCTTCGCCGCTGGCGTGACCGGTACCCATCATGGCGGTGCCCATTTCCGCCATCACCGTGCGCACATCGGCAAAGTCCAGATTCATCAAACCCGGGCGGGTGATGATATCGGCGATGCCGCGCACCGCACCGTGCAACACCTCATTGGCCGCCTGAAACGCCTGCAGCATGGGCACATCGCGCCCCAGTACCGCCGAGAGTTTCTCGTTGGGGATGACGATCAGCGAGTCCACATACTGGGCAAGCTCGGTCAAACCCTGCTCCGCCACTTTCATGCGCTTGCTGCCTTCGTGCGGAAACGGCTTGGTCACCACGGCCACCACCAGCACGTCGAGTTCCTTGGCGACTTGCGCGACCACCGGTGCGGCACCGGTACCGGTGCCACCGCCCATGCCGGCGGTGATGAACACCATGTCGCTGCCGCGCAGCACCTCTTCCAGTCGGTCGCGATCCTCGAGCGCCGCCTGCTTGCCGGTTTCGGGATTCGACCCGGCACCCAAACCGCGCGTCAGATTGCCGCCGATTTGCAAGGTGGTGCGCGCATTGATCTTCTTCAGCACCTGGGCATCGGTATTGATGGCAATGAAGTCCACGCCCTCAATGCCGCTCGCCACCATGTGCTGCACCGCGTTGCCGCCACCACCGCCTACGCCGACCACCTTGATGACGGCGCTCTGGTTCACATCCTCTTCAATTGTCCAGTTCATGTCCCGGTCTCCTCTGCTGTTGCATACCACTCAAAACGAACCCTGAAACCACTGCTTCATGCGTTGCCACACGTCCTTGACGTTCACATTGCCCGACTTGTGCCGTGAGCCGCCTTCGCTGGGCAGGCTTTGCGAGCCGAACAACAACAAACCCACGCCGGTCGCGTGGATCGGGTTGCGCACCACGTCCACCAGGCCGGTGACGTATTGCGGCACGCCCAGACGCACCGGCGCGTGAAACACCTCTTCGGCAAGTTCGACGGCGCCTTCCATCTTGGAGCTGCCGCCGGTAAGCACCACGCCCGCAGGTACTGCGTCTTCGAAACCGCTGCGACGCAGTTCCGCCTGAACCAAGCTGAAGAGTTCTTCGTACCGCGGCTCGACCACTTCGGCCAGCGTCTGGCGTGCCAGACGTCGTGCCGGACGCTCGCCCACGCTCGGCACCTCGATGGTCTCGTCAGCGCTCGCCAGTTGCGGCAGTGCGCAGGCATATTTGATCTTGATGTCTTCGGCATGATGCGTGGGCGTGCGCAGTGCCACCGCGATATCGTTGGTGACTTGGTCGCCAGCGATCGGAATCACCGCAGTGTGGCGAATCGCGCCCTCGGTGAACACCGCGATATCGGTGGTGCCGCCGCCGATATCCACCAGGCATACGCCCAGGTCCTTTTCATCGTCATTGAGCACCGCGTAACTGGATGCCAGTTGTTCAAGAATGATGTCATCCACCGTCAGGCCGCAGCGCTCCACGCAGCGCACGATGTTCTGCGTGGCGCTGAGCGCGCCGGTGACGATGTGTACGTGCACTTCCAGGCGCACGCCGGACATGCCGATGGGCTCGCGAATGCCGTCCTGTCCGTCAATCACAAAGTCCTGCGGCAGCACGTGCAGGATTTTCTGATCCGCGGGCACGCTGACTGCGCGCGCCGCGTCAATCACGCGTTCCACGTCGCCGGCGGTCACTTCCTTGTCGCGGATCGCCACCACGCCGTGCGAATTCAGGCTGCGCACATGCCCGCCGGCGATGCCGGTGTACACCGAATGAATCTGGCAACCCGCCATCAACTCGGCTTCGGCCACCGCCCGCTGGATGGACTGCACCGTGGATTCGATGTTGACCACCACGCCGCGTTTCAGGCCGCGCGAGGGATGCGAGCCGATGCCGACAATCTCGATGGCGCCGTCCGCCAAGATTTCGCCAACGATGGCGACCACCTTCGACGTGCCCACGTCCAATCCAACAATGAGCTGCTTGTCAGTCTTTCTAACCATTCGGTCTGACCTCGGTAGTCGCCGCGCAAGTTCCTTGTGAGCCATCCTTGGCGCGTTGGTCGGCCGCAGCACAAGTCGATGTACAGTCCCGCGATCCATCCATGGCGGGCCGACCAGCCGCCACATCCATGTGGCGGCGTTTCGACGGGGCGACATGCCACTGGCATGTCGCCGAAATCATCCGGCTCCACCCCACGGCGAA
>JAGXAL010000192.1 GCA_018971605.1 Natronospirales bacterium
GGCGCCATCCACCTCGAGGACATCGCCGCGCCCGCCTGTTTCGAGATCGAGCAAACTCTGGCCGCAAAACTCGCCAAGCCGGTGATGCAGGATGACCAGCACGGCACCGCCGTGGTCACGCTGGCGGCGCTGCTCACCGCCACCCGTCGGGTCAAACGTGAATTAAAAGATTCCGTCATCGGCCAGATCGGGCTGGGTGCCGCTGGCATCGGCATTTCGCAGCTGCTGCTGCACTACGGCGTGAAACAAATGCTCGGCACCGACCTGCGCGAGGAAGCGCTCACGCGCCTTGAGCGTATCGGCGGCAAGCGCGCCACGCTTACCGACATCATGCAGCAGGCCGACATCGTGATCGCCACCACCGGAGTCCGGGGCCTGATCAAGCCGGAGACCGTGCGCAAGGGCCAGATGATTTTCGCGCTCTCCAATCCGGAAGCCGAAATCGAGCCGCGCCTCGCACTCGAACACGGCGCAGCCTTCGCCACCGATGGCCGCAGCGTTAACAATGCGCTCGGCTTTCCCGCGCTGTTTCGCGGTGCGCTCGACGCGCGCGCCAAACGCTTCACCAACCAAATGTACCTGGCGGCCGCGCAGAAACTCGCGGAACTCGCACCGCCCGACGAATTACTGCCCCACGTGCTGGAAAAATCCGTGCACGCGCAGGTGGCCGAAGCAGTCAAGGCCGCCGCCGAAAAAAATTAAGCGCTACAACTCGGGAAGCAATCAGCATGTATCCAGGACGTGGAGACAGGCCAACAGCGCCCAGGATCATAACAACGCTGCTTGCCGCGCCATGCGTGGCGCTGTTGCTCATGGCCGGCGCCCATGCCGATGCCTTGAGTGAGTTGCGTGCGACGCTGGCCGGACTCGATGGTCATGCCTCCATCCATGCTGTGCTGGACGTGAGACTCACGACCACCAGCAAGAAGGAAAACGGCGGCAAGCCAGTATCCGCCGACGCCCGGGTAGATATCCACGCGGGCGACGGCTTGAGTGTGCATATCGCCCAGGCCACGTTGCAGCAGGCCGCCACGGAAGCCGCGGCGGCGGCCACCAATGCCGATCATCCGGCGCCGACCGTGGCTTTGCTCAACAACGACGTGGATCCCGTGACGCTCGATCATCTGGTTTCCGAAGCGCCGAATTTGTTGAGAGCGCTGGCCCCGGCCACCACCGCGAGTGTCAAATCCACCACGCTTTGGGGCAAACCGGTGCGCGAGCTCAGCGTGACGCTGCCACAGCCCAAATCCGCGAACGTCACGCTCAAGAATTATTCGGATGTGCTGACGTTGTGGCTGGATGCCCAGGGAATTCCGCTGGCCTCCAGCGAGCAAACCAGGTTCAAGGCCTGCTTGCTGTTTCTTTGCGCGCACACCGCAAGCTCCGCCAGCAAAACGCTGCAAGTCGTGAGCGGCCGGCTGGTGGCCACCAGCCAGACGACGGATCAGCAGTTGAGCGGGCTCGGGCAGGATTCCGACACGCAAACGGTATACACACTGCAGATTCAGCCGACGCCCGCGGCGGCCACGACCACTCCGCCGGCCGCGGTCAGCAAGCCATAGAGTTCATGCGCCGCCCGCCAGCGCGGCGAATTCCGCGTCGCTCAGCAACAG
>JAGXAL010000193.1 GCA_018971605.1 Natronospirales bacterium
TCAGGCAGCACCACCATCACCGCCGGGCAATCGGTGAACTTCTCAGGCACCTGCTCCGCGAATGGCGCGCCAGGCACGGTCGGCTACGACTGGAACTTCGGCGCCAGCTCGGGCGTTGCGGATTCTACCGCGCAAAACCCCACGGCCACCTATCAGTTCTTCGGCCAGTACACCGTGACGCTGACCTGCACCAACCAGTTCGGTGTCAACAATGCGACGCCAGCGACAGTTAGTGTCACAGTCAACCCGGCCACCGCGCCCCCACCGAGCAGCGGCAAAGGCGGCGGTGGCGGTGGTGTAGATATCGCAATGCTCCTGCTGTTGTTGCTGAGTGGTGCGCTCAAGTGGACAGGACGCGATTTCGAATGACCGCGCGCATGCGTTTCCTTACCCGGCTCTGCATTGCGCTTGCGGCGGCAACCGCGGTTGTCTTGTGCACCCCAGCTTGGGCTGTCGCACCCACGACGAATGCTGGAAAACTCGCGCCACGGCTTGCCGTCATCGCGCACGCTGCAGCTCAACAGAATATCGAACCGCTCATGGCTCCGGCCCTGACCCGGCAGCTGTTCCGCCAGAACTCGCCGCTGGAAGCGCGCTGGAATGCCGCCGGACAAGTGCAGGTGTATCTGCATTTCAACCGGCACGGCGCTCCGCCGACAGCCGATGAGCTGGCTGCATTGGGTGCAACCGACATCGTGACCAGTCCGCAACTGGGCGTGGTGCAGGCCTGGATCCCCGCCAGTAATCTCGCTGCAGCAGCGTCCTTGAACAATGTCACCCGCGTGACAATTCCGCACTATGCATTTGTCAGGAACGCACCGCCTGTTGGCGCCTTACCGCGCACTGGCTCGGTGGATACCGAGGGCGACACCATCCTGGGCGGCCAGCAATTCCGCCAAACGACCGGTTACACCGGCCAAGGCATGGTGGTCGGCGTGATTTCCAATGGCGACGCCGGCGTTTCGACCGACCAGGGTACCGGCGACCTGCCGTCGAATATCTGGAATGATCCGAATAACAGCACTTGGGAAAAAGCTGCCAACAATACTACCGGCGCCGAAGGCACGGCCATGATGGAAATCGTTTATGACCTGGCGCCCGGAGTAAAACAACTGGGTTTCGCTGCGCCGGCCAGTACGGCGGATTTCCTCACGGCACTTAAAGATTTTGCCACCGACATCAATGCCAACGTGATCGTGGATGATCTCGGTTTCCCGGGTGAAGCCATGTTCACCAACGGCAGTTTCGCCAATGGCGTAGCGTCTTTTGCGGCAGCGCACCCGAATATCCATCTGGTAACGGCGGCCGGCAACGACGCCACCGCCTTTTGGGCGGGTCAGTGGACGGCCACGACCCTAAGCCCGGCGCTGACCGTAAACAAGATTACCTATACGACGGCTCTCGATTTTGGAGCCGGCAGCGGCAATCCGAAACTCAGCTTCCAGGTGCAACCCGGCGATACCGTGAGTTACATCGTGGAGTGGGATGATCCCTGGGATGACAGCGCCGCCGCCAACGATCCCAATGGTGACTACGATGCGGTGCTATTCAATTCCAGCGGCGCAGCCATAGCCTGCAATCAGGGCATGAACGTCAGCACTACCAACGG
>JAGXAL010000080.1 GCA_018971605.1 Natronospirales bacterium
CCTCAGGGGGAAGGATAAATATTGGTCGCGGGCATGGCTCGCTCTCCTAGCACCTCACGCCTCACGCCTAACACCTCACCCCTCGCGATTCTTCTGGCGCGGCAATTTCAGCACGGCCTCCAGCCCGCCTTCGGAATGATTGCGCAGCGTGAGACTGCCGCCGTGCAGCGCCGCGATGTTGCGGGCAATCCCCAAGCCCAGGCCGTTGCCGCCCAGTTCACGGCTGCGGGATTCCTCCAGCCGGTAATACGGATCGAATACTTTTTCCAGCTGCTCCTCGGGAATTCCGGGGCCGGCATCGCGCACCCGGATGGTGACCGTGTGGCCGTCGTCCTCGACGTTCAGCTCGGCACGTTGACCGTAGCGCACCGCGTTACCCACCAGATTTTCCAGGCAACGCTTGAGTGCCTGCGGCCGGCCGGTAAACGTGCTGGTCACGCTACCGCTCAGCATCACCGTCTGGCCGGTTTCCTGTGCATCGGCTTGCACACTCTCCAGCAAAGCCATGAGATCCATCGGCTGCGGCGCTTCGCTGACTTCCAGTCCGCGCAGAAAATCCAGCGTGGCGTTGGTCATGTGCTCCATGTCGCGCAGATCGCGGATGAACTTTTCCTTGAGGCCCTCGTCGTCGAGCATTTCCGTGCGCAGGCGCAGGCGCGTGATCGGCGTTTTCAGATCGTGGGAAATCGCGGTCAGCAGGCGCGTGCGGTCCTCGACGTAGCGCACCAGCTTGGTCTGCATCTCGTTAAAGGCTTTGGCGGCGTGCCGCACTTCCGTCGGTCCGCTCTCCGGCAGCGGCGGGCGGCGGATGTCCTGGCCAAGCTCGGTGGCGGCCCGCGACAACGACGACAACGGCCGCGTCACCCAGCGCACCGCCAGCAACGACAGCAGAATGATCGCGATCAGCAGCACCGCGATGTCCACCAGCAGCGGGTAAGGCCAGCCGGCCAACTGCAGCGGCCGCAGGTAATCCATGCGCAACCAGCCGCCGTCGGCCAGTTGCACCAGCGTGACGCTGCGCGTGCGGTAACCGACTTCGAAGGGCGCACTGCGCCCCTGCCGCGGCACCGGCACGTGCAGCATGTAGCCACGCACCATGTGCCCGGGCAACTGCTGGCGCAACTGCGCCTGAAAATCCGCGGCGGTCGCATCCGGCGCCAAGGCGCCCGGCGGATCGTCCGCGGTTGCCACCACGGCCACCGCGAGCCGCGGCGAAGTCAGGATGGCGGCGACTTGGGTGCGCTCGGCGGGCGGCAGGCTTTCGGTGAGGCGCACCGCGTCCACGTCACGCTGCACGAATTGCTGGTCGCTGAATGTCACCAGCGCCTGGTCGCGTTCGTGCAGGCTCAGGAAGGTCGCGGCGATCTGCGCCACGATCAGGCCGACGATCAGCACCAGCACCAGCCGGCCAAAGAGCGAATGCGGCCACAGGCGCGTCACCTTTCCACCTCCACCGGCAAGGCGAACACGTAACCCTGGCCGCGCACCGCGCGGATCACACCGGATCCGCGGCCGTCGTCACGCAAGCGTTGGCGCAAACGGCTCACCTGCACGTCGAGACTGCGGTCGAACGGCAGCTTGTGCTCGCGGCCACGCAACAATTCGGTAAGCCGGTCACGCGACAGCACCGTGCCCGGATAGCGCAGAAAGATGCTCAGCAGCCGGTACTCGGCGCCCGACAAGGGCACGGCCACGCCTTCGGCGGTCTGCAACTGGCGCGTGGCCGTCGCAAGGCGCCAGCCGCCGAAGCGGAACAGGCGCACATCCTCGAGCTCCAGATTCTGCGGCAGGCTGCGCGCGCGGCGCAGCACGCTCTTGATGCGTGCCAGCAATTCGCGCGGATTGAAAGGCTTGGGCAAATAGTCGTCGGCCCCGGTCTCGAGACCCGCGATGCGATCGCCCTGTTCGCCGCGCGCCGTCAGCATGATGACCGGAAGATTGGAATGCGCGCGCAGCTTGCGGCACAAGCTGATGCCGTCCTCGCCCGGCAGCATCAGGTCCATCACCACCAGATCGAAGCGTGCGTCCTCCATCGCCTGCTGCATAGCCGGGCCGTCCGCCACCGCGGTCACGCGGTAACCGTGACGCGTCAGGTATTCCTGCAGCAGCGTGCGGATTTCGCTGTCGTCGTCCACCACTAGAATGTTGTCAGCGGTACTCATGGGTGCCGGGATCGCAGGATCATGCGCCGCGATTGTAGCCCGGTGCGGGGCCTGGCCTTTGTATCAAAGTGTAACAAGCCGCATGCCGCGGCCGGTGCGTGGGAAAATAGCCTGCCGGTGTGCCGAACTTATGCGCGCACCGGGCGTCACAGCATCACCACCCTTGCCGGGTTTGCACAGTTCGCGGATATCACTACGTCATGTCCTGGCTTCGAACCCTTGGTTATCTGTCCGTGAGCGCGCTGCTGAGCGCCTGCCTCGCAAGCGCGGCGCTGGCTGCAGCCGCTACCGGCGCGGGAGCCGCGCCGCAGTTCGCGCATCCATTCACACTGGTGGAACTCACCGATATGGCGCTCAGCAACAATCCGCAGACCAAACTCGCCTGGGCCGAGATCCGTTCCAGTCAGGCGGGCGTGGAACTGGCGCGCGCCGGCTACTGGCCGCAGATCAGCGCCGATTACAGCATCACGCGCAGCCGCACGGTGAACTTTTCCGGTGCCTCCAACAGCGCCCAGACCCGCTATTCGCCGAGCATCAGCCTAAGTTATCTACTGTGGGACTTCGGCAACCGATCCGGTTCGCTGGATGCGGCCAAATACGCCTTGACGGCGGCCGAATTGAGCAACAGTCAGACCCTGCAGGATGTGATCCTCGCGGTCGAACAGGATTACTACCAGGTGCTCGGCCTGCAGGCGCTTGCGCAGGCTGATGCACAAAGCGTCAAAGACGCGGAAACCAGCCTGGATGCCGCACAACAAAACCAGAAATCCGGCCTGGCCACGGTCGGTGACTTGTACCAGACGGAGGCCGCGCTCGCCGGCGCGCAGCTCGCCTTGCAAACCGCGCAGGGACAACTGGCGGTAGCGACAGGCACGCTCGCCGTCGAGGTCGGACTGCCGGCCAACACCGGCATCACGCTCGCGCCCTGGGACAAAACCGTGACGCCAGTGATGCCGGCGCAAACTATCGAAGAACTGCTGGCGCAGGCGCGCCAGGCGCGTCCCGAGCTGCTGGCCTCCAAGGCGAGCGAACAGCAGGCCATCGCGAAACTGGAAGCCACCCAAGGTCTCGGTTTGCCCACGCTTACTTTGAGTGCGAATGCCGGGCGGACGCGCACCGCGAGCGCGGGCTTCAGCCAGACCGCGAACAGTTACAGCGCCGGCCTGACGCTCAGCATCCCGCTGTTTGCCGGCTTTGGCGACGAGGCCGCCAACAAGCAGGCGCAAGCCTTGGTGGACGTAAGCCAGGCGAGCACGGCGCAGTTACAGCAAACCGTGGAACTTGAAGTGTGGCAGGCCTATCAAAACCTGCATACCGCCACGGTGACACTGCGCACCACCGAGGTGCAGCTCAAGAGCGCGCAGCAGGCGGAAGCCGTGGAAACCGCGCGTTATCACATCGGTCTGGATCCCATACTGAATCTGCTGACCGCACAGACCACGCTCGCGAGCGCGCGCGTGCAGCAAGTGCAGGCGCGTCTCAACTGGTTCACGGCGCTGGCCGCACTCGGCCACGCCATCGGCGGATTGAATGCGCCCAGTGAAACCGCGACTCCGGAGTCACCTTGAACAAGAAAGCCAGAATCCTGACCGTCGGCGGACTGATAGTCGCCATCCTCATCGTGCTCGTGGCCTGGCGCGTGATCAGCAACTCGCACGCCGGACGCAACAAGTTCGCGGATGTCCCGCTCACGGTCGACACCGCCATCGTCACTCGCAAGCCCATGCCGGTGCAGTTGCAGGCCGTGGGCCAGGTACAGTCGGAACACACGGTGAACATCCAGCCGCAGGTAAGCGGCGTGCTCAAGCAGGTGTTGTTCACCGAAGGCCAGTACGTGCACAAGGGCCAGCCGTTGTTCCAGATAGATCCGGGCCCGTTTGAAGCGGCGCTCGATTCCGCCAAGGCGGCCTATCTCACCGCCAAGGCCCAGGCCGACCGCGAAGCGCCGCTCGCAGCCAAGGATTACATTTCACCGCAGGACTACCAGAGCGCGGTGGCTACCGCCACGCAGACGCAGGCGGCGCTGCAACAGGCCGAGATCAACTTGTCCTATACCAACATCGTGTCGCCGATTGATGGTTTGACCGGCAATCTCGCGGTCAAAGCCGGTAACGTGGTGTCGCCCACCGGCACCACGCCGCTCGTAACTATCAACCAGATGAAGCCCATCCTGGTGCAGTTCAACATTCCGCAGAACTTCCTGCCGCAGGTGCGCCAATACGACGGCGGACGCGGCATCCAGGCGTTCATCACGCGCGAGGACGGCACTGGCGACCTCGGCCAGGGCAAGCTGGTATTCATCGACAACACCGTCAACACCAGCACCGGCACGGTGATGCTCAAAGCCGAGGTGCCCAACAAAAACGTGCAACTCTGGCCCGGCCAGTACGTGGGCGTGACCGTGCAGCTCACGGTACAACCGGATGCGGTGGTGATACCCAGCACCGCGATCCAGTCCAGCGAACAGGGCAACTTCGTTTATAAAGTGGTCGACGACACCGCGGTGGTGCAACCGGTCACGGTCAACCGCCAGATCGGCGACCTCGTGGTCATCAGCACCGGCCTGAACGGCGGCGAACGAGTGATCACGCGCGTATCCCGCAATCTGCGGCCTGGCATGAAAGTCAAGCCCAGCACCACAGCCGTGCCGGCCGCCGGCACACTCAGCATGACGCTGCCATGAAAGCCAATCTCTCGGCGCCCTTCATCCACCGGCCAGTGATGACCACGGTCATCATGTCGGCGCTGCTGATTTTCGGATTGGTGGCGTATTTCACCCTGCCGATCAGCGAACTGCCGAATGTGGATTTCCCTACCATCCAGGTGAATGCCAACCTGCCGGGCGCGGACCCGGAAACCATGGCGGCCACGGTGGCCACGCCGCTGGAAAAGCAGTTCACCACCATCGCCGGCCTGAATTCCATGAACTCCACCAGCAGCACCGGGCACACCGAGATCACGCTGCAATTTGATCTGTCACGCAACATCGATGCCGCCGCCCAGGACGTGCAGACTGCGATTTCGCAGGCGTCCCGCCAGTTGCCAAACAACATGCCGACGCCGCCGGCCTTGCGCAAGGTGAATCCGGCGGATTACTCCGTGGTGTACCTGGGCCTGACGGCCGAGCACGTGCCACTCACGCAACTGGACGAATACGCCGAAACCATCGTGGCCGAGCGGCTCTCCATGGTCCCGGGCGTGGCCCAGGTGAACGTGTTCGGCTCGCACAAATATGCCGTGCGCCTGTACATGAACCCCTACGCGCTCGCCGCGCGCAATCTGTCGCTTAACCAGGTGGTCACGGCGGTGCAGAACGGGAATACCAACCTGCCCTCGGGCACCATGTATGGCGCCACCAGCACTTATACGGTGCAGGCCTCGGGACAACTGACCAACGCCAACGCCTACAACAAATTGATTGTGGCCTATCAGAATGGCGCGCCGGTGCACCTCGATGACGTCGGCAAGGCGGTGAACAGCATCGAGCAGGACAAACAGGTCACCTATTTCTTCGACAACACCCAGGGCAACCATAAATTACAGCCGGCTATTGTCCTTGGCGTGCAGCGTCAGCCGGGCTCCAATACCGTGCAGATCGCCCAGGACATCAGCAAGCTGCTGCCGGACCTGACGGCGAATGCACCGGGCGATGCCAGCCTGCATCTGATATATAGCCGCGGCACCTACATCAGCGCCTCGATTCACGAGGTCAAGTTCACGCTGATCCTGGCCATCATCCTGGTGGTCATCGTGATCTTCCTGTTCCTGCGCAACATCCGCGCTACGGTGATCTCGGCGCTGGCCCTGCCGACCTCGATCATCGGCACCTTTGCGGTCATGAAGGCGCTCGGCTTCAGCCTCGACAATCTCTCGCTCATGGCGCTGGTGCTGGCGGTGGGCTTCGTGGTGGACGACGCCATCGTCATGCTCGAGAACATCGTGCGCTACCGTGAGAAGGGCGAACCCACGCTGCGCGCGGCGCTCATCGGCAGCAAGGAGATCGGCTTCACCGTCCTGTCCATGACGCTGTCGCTGGTCGCGGTGTTCCTGCCGATCCTGCTCATGGGCGGCCTGCTGGGGCGCCTGTTCCGCGAGTTCGCCATCACCGTTTCGGTCGCGGTCCTGATCTCCGGCCTGGTGTCGCTCACGCTCACGCCCATGCTGTGCAGCCGCTTCCTCAAGGAGAGCGGCACGCACGGCAAACTCTATGGCATGCTGGAAAAGGCCTTCGACAAGTCCCGCGACGGGTACGTGAAGACGCTCACCTGGTCGGTGGACCACTGGCGCAGCATGCTGGTGGTGGCGGCGGCCATGCTGGTGCTCACCTTCTATTTCTTCGCGGTCGTGCCCAAGGGCTTCATTCCTTCGGAAGACACCGGCCAGGTGTTCATGAGCACCGAGGCGCCGAGCGGCATCACCTTCGATGAACTCAAAGCTTTGCAGACGCGCGTTACCAAAATCGTGCAGCAGAATCCCGGCGTGGCCAGTGCCATGTCGAGTGCCGGCCAGGGCCACGGCGCTTCGGCGAGCAGCTACGGCGGCTGGGGCATGATCGGACTGAAACCCGAGAGTGAGCGTCGTTACAGCGCCGACCAGATCATCCAGCAGTTGCGCAAGGCGGTGGCGCCGGTGCACGACATGCAGGTGTACTTCCAGAATCCGCCCGCCATTCGCATCGGCGGGTTCTCCGGCAACGGCGATTTCACCTACATCCTGCAGGGGCTGGACGTGGATTCACTGGACCAGGCGGCCGCGAAATTCCTGCCCAAGCTGCAGGCGGTGCCGGGCCTGCAGGACGTGGACAGCGATCTGGTGCTCAATAATCCGCAGATCAACATCAACATCCTGCGCAATACCGCCTCCACCCTCGGTGTGAATGCCAGCGCCATCCAGTCCACGCTCTACAACGCCTACGGCGGCAACGAAATCAGCACCATCTTCGGCTCCAGCGACGAGTTTTACGTGATGATGCAGTTGGCGCCGCAATACCAATCGGACATCCAGGCGCTGAATGCCTTGTATGTGCCCTCGGACACCGGCAATCTGGTGCCGCTGCGCACGGTCGCCGATCTCAGGCCCGGCGTGGGCCCGACGCAGGTGGACCATTTCCAGCAGCTGCCGTCGGTGGCCTTCTCCTTCAACCTCGCGCCCGGCGTGTCGCTCGGCGACGCGGCAAGCCGTGTGCAGCAACTGGCCGCAAGCGCCCTGCCTTCCGACATCACCGGGGTGTTCGCGGGCAACGCCGCTACCTTCCAGGATTCACTGGTGCAGTTGCCGATCCTGCTGATCATCACCATCCTGGTGATCTACATGGTGCTGGCGATCCTCTACGAGCACTTCATCCACCCGATCACCATCCTCACGGCACTGCCGCTCGCCATGGTAGGCGCGCTGCTGACGCTGATTCTGTTCGGCCAGCAGCTCGACATCTTCAGCTTCGTGGGGCTCATCATGCTGGTCGGACTCGTCAAGAAAAACGGCATCATCATGGTGGACTTCGCCATCCAGATGAAGCGCGACCACAACCTGAACGCGCGCGACGCCGTCATCGAAGCCTGCAAGGTGCGCTTCCGGCCCATCATGATGACCACCTTCGCGGCGATCCTGGGCGTGCTGCCGATCGCGGTGAGCACCGGCATGGGCACCGAGGCGCGCCGCCCGCTCGGCATCGCCGTGGTCGGCGGCCTGATTTTCTCGCAGGCTCTCACGCTCTACATCACGCCGGCCTTCTACGTGGCCATGGAACACCTCTCCGAGAAATTGCGCGGTCCTTCGCACGCGCATCCGTCGACCCCGAAACCGCAAGAAGGCGGATAATTACTTTCCTCCCTCTCCCTCCGGGAGAGGGCGGGGTGAGGGTGCGAGAGAACTCCGCGCTTTAATTATTCGATCGCTCAACTGCATGCAGCGAAGGAAGGGGCACATGACTAATCCAACCAACACGCAAATCAGCAAGACACTCGCAGGCTACGCCGCGCGCCCCGAAGGCAAAGGCTCGTTCCCCGGCATGGTGGTGATGATGGAAGCCTACGGCATCACCGGCCACATCCGAGGCGTATGCGAACGGCTCGCGAAATCAGGATTCGTGGCCGTGGCGCCCGACATCTTCCATGGCGAGGTGCTGAGCTATACCGACAGCGCC
>JAGXAL010000081.1 GCA_018971605.1 Natronospirales bacterium
GGCTGACACAGCCGCAGAAGTGCAGTTTGGCTATCTGTGCTTGTCGCTGTCGGAACGCGCGTTGCCGGATTCCGTATCCCACGACGCATGCGCAGCGGGCAAATGCCAACCGTAGTGGATCGCCATAAAGCGCAACACAAAACACAGCAATCCGCCGACTACAGCTGGTATCACCGGATGCAGGCCCAGCACATTGCCCGCGACTACTACCACGGCGCCTGCCAATGCGGCGAGCGCATACAAATCCGCGCGCAGTACACTGGGAATCTGGTTGACCAGCACATCGCGCAGCATACCGCCGCCGATGCCGGTCAACATGCCGAGCAGCGCCGCCATCACTGGATTGAGGTGATAAACCAATGCCTTCTCCGCGCCTGCGACTGCGAAGAACGCCAAACCCACGGCGTCGAACCACAGCACCGGATTGCTGAGCCGCGCGATCAGCGGGTACCAGAAATACACCACAAAACCGGCCAGAATGGATACGCCGAGATAGCTCCAGTTGGCAATGGCTGCCGGCGGCACCGCGCCGATCAGCAGGTCGCGGGTGATACCGCCGGCGTTGCCGGCCGCGAACGCCAGCACCATCACGCCAAAAATATCCAGGCGATACCGAACCGCTGCAACCGCGCCGCTGATGGCAAATACGAAGGTGCCGCCCAGATCCAGTACGGTCAACAATAAATGAATTACGCTACCGCTGCTCTCCATTGCCGCTGAGATTCCCACGGATAAAAGTATCAAAATAGTAACGGATTCCCCGGGTTCTGCGGACTTGAATCCTCCGCCACTCAGTCCCACAGTAGGTACATGAATACCCTACCCACTCTGTTCGTCTCCCACGGTTCGCCGATGCTGGCGGTGGATGAAAGCCAGCCAGCGCACACATTCTTGAAAGGACTGGGCGCCTCCCTGCCGCGGCCCGAGGCCATTCTGGTGATTTCCGCGCATTGGGAAACCGCCGCGCCGCGTATCACCGGCGCAGTGCATCTCGATACCATCCATGACTTCTACGGCTTCCCCGAGCCATTATACGAACTCCGTTATCCGGCGCCCGGCGCTCATGCGCTGGCCAAAGACGTGGCGCGCATGATTGGCACACCCGCCAGCACGGACTTGGTACGCGGGCTCGACCATGGCGCCTGGGTGCCGCTGCTGCTCATGTATCCGCAACACGACATCCCGGTGTTACAACTGTCGCTGCAAACGCCACTTGGCCCTGCGCACCACCTGAAAATCGGCGAAGTGCTCAAGCCCTTGCGCGAACGCGGCGTACTGATTCTCGGCAGCGGCGGCGCCACCCACAATCTGCGTGAGTTCTTCCACCCCAACGGTGATCGCAAACCTTACGAGGACTTCGCCGATTGGCTGCACGATGTGCTGACGCGTGGTGATCGCGATTCGTTGCTGGATTATCGTCGCCGCGCACCACAGGCAGCGCGCTGCCACCCTACCGAGGAACATTTCCTGCCGTTGTTCGTGGCACTCGGTGCTGGCGGACCGAAGGTACGCCGGCTGCATCACAGTTTTAACCACTCGCTTGCAATGGATGCGTACATCTTTGAGCACTGATCAGTGCCACATGGAAGCTGGCGCCGCAACGGCGCTGTGGCCGAGCGGCTTGAGATCGTAGAAATCTTCCAGCGCGCACAACAGACCGTAATGATTCACGTGTTGATTGCTGCGGCTGGGTTTGATGTCCGCGCCGACAACCATCAGCGGTATCTGATTGGTCAGGCTTCTGGCATCGCTCTCGTCCCAAGTGACAATCAAGGAATTCTTATGGGCCTTGGCTCATTAAGCGTTAGGCACTGAGCTGCGGGCGGTAGGGAATTTCCCCTGCCGCCCGCTACAGTCTAGAACGCCGAGGCCGTGAGGTTCACGTCAGACAGAACCCACGCCCGCTTAAAGCGGACTTGGACAGCATCCGCTTCGGCATTTTTTCCCTGTGCGCGCAGGCTTGCCGCCAAGCCATACAGCGACCAGCCGTTTTCTGGATAATGCTTCAGATCTTCGCGATACACCACCTCCGCTTCGCTCGCCCGACCGTTCGCCATCAGGAAGGCGCCGAACTGCTGCCGTACCGGCAGCGGGGTGCTAGGCGGCTCCACATAGTTGAGCTGGTCTTCCATCTCGATCGCCTGCCTGAAATGACTCGCGGCGGCATCCGTCGCGCCGCGTTTCGCGGCGATTTTGGCCGCCAGCACATGCGAGGCGATCTGCAATATCGGCGTGGCGGTGTTGCCGCTGTCCACCATCAGGCTCGCCAGTGTTGGATCCGCCGCTATCCGCTGCAGCTCGGCGAACTCGGCGTCGGCCTTGTTGAGATCACCTTGCGTCGCGTAGGACATGCCGCGGGCGTAATGCCATATGCCCGTGGGGTAATGCAAGGCGACGGGGGGTGCGGGTTCATTCAGCACTTCCTGCCAGCGGCCGAAACGGATCTCGGCCTGTTCCGGCATGATCAGCATGCTCTGCAACAAGCCGATCTCCGTCACCATACCGGGATCCACTTTACCGGCGAGCTTATGCGCCGAGTCGAGAGTCATGGCACTGTTGCCGGCCATGCTTGCCGCGAACGCCAGGAAGTGGATGTTGTGCGGGTAATAGCCCATGGGATACATGCCCGGCGCTGGACGCTGATCCATGATGTAATCCTCATCCGTATGGATGGCATGCTGGTTCGCCTTGATGGCGTCGGCCCAGCGCCCCACGCGGATGTAGATGTGTGCCGGCATGTGCACTAAATGGCCCGCACCCGGCATGAGGGATTGCAGCCGGTCCGCGCAGGGTACGGCCTTTTCCGGATAGACCGCTTCCACCGCATGGATGTAATAGTGACAGGCTCCGACGTGGTTTGGATTGCGCCAAATCACACCCTCCAGCGCTGCCAAGATGATCGGGGTATTTGCGTGCGGCTTGCCGTCATGCGTCCAGTAATCCCAGGGACTGAGGTCCATCAGCGATTCCGCATATAAGGTCTGCGCATCCAGATCATCTGGATACTTGGCCGCGAGTTTGCCCATGGCATCGGCATAAGCATGATCCAGAGCCGTGCGATCCGCTTCGGGTTTGGCCACATAGCGCGTCGCCACCGCGCGGATGTAGCCCTGCTCTTCCGCATTGGCATAGGGCAACAACGTCAGCGCCTGTTGCACTGCCGCATACGCCTTGATGCCGCTGTCCGCGTCCATCGGCGCATTGATATTGGGCCCATAGTCCAAAGCAATGCCCCAATAACACATGGCGCAGTGTGGATCGAGCCGTGCCGCCTCGGTATAGGCACGAATCGCTTCCGCATGGTTGAAGCCATAAGTTAATCGCAGGCCCTGATCAAAGTATTTCTGGGCAAGGCTGTTGGTGGTGGAAATACCGTGGTGCAAATTTCCCAAGTTGTCATAAAGCGGTACGCCGGCCTGTGTGACGTGCGTGTCAGAGCCGGCTGCCTGCGCAACAGGGCCAACAGCAAGAAAACTCAGCGCCAGGAGAAAAAAGGAAATGACTAGCCTAGAGCGAGGTTCGAACGGTTTCATGGTTTCCCTCCCCGCGCCGGGAAATCATGGAAACCAAGATCTTGTTTATCCCCCTGTACAGATCTCGAATTCTTTCCAGGCGCGCGATAGATATTTATAAAAATATATCATCTGTACGACGTATTTAATGTAGCACCACAACCGCAGTTTGCAAGCAGCCATCGTTGGCATAGTTTTTGCTTCTCTGTACTTGAGGATGAAACTAAAGCAAAACCAAGTGGCGAGCGTCGACAGTTCATTCCCCGAGGTAACAATATATGGATACCCTCCGGTATGGCTACCAAATTCATGGGGAGTGCTGAGACTACGGTCAGCTATCCGCTGGTGTTCTACACCACATTGAATTTCAGTGGATTGGACAGATCCCGGCCGGCAACTCAATATGACAGTTCAAAAGAACTCAGCGGCTCGCGCTCCGGAAGCGTGGGCTAAAAGGGGAAGACCATACATGTTCAGCAACGCCCGCAAAAGCGCGTAGTGATCTACATACTGACCACTGCGACCGGGCTTGACCCGTGCACCGACGACAATCAACGGTATCTGATTGGTGACGCTGCGCGCATCGCTCTCGTCCCAAGTGACAATCAGCAGACTATTGTGCGATTTAGCCCACTCTGCATACTTACTTAAATGTTGCTTCAGCCAAACATCGCCTCCGGCAATCGTGCCGTCGTGCATGTCGTTCATCATGTTGGGAATCACGAAAGCCACGGTCGGCAGTTTTGAATAATCGTCAGGAAAATCGCTGAACGGCAGGTTCGCCGAAGCCGGCAAACCAGCCTGGAAATCGGCCACCGGATCATGCTTGCGCCGGTACAAGCCATTGCTGCCGCTGCAACCCGTATATCCCGCAGCCGGCATGTCCTCCGAATATTCCGCGAAACTCAGTTTCCTCGCCAGCAGCTCGCTCGCCAGGTTCGGACCGCTCAAGTCCCGCGGGCAGGAATCGTCCGTCAAGCCGTAAGTGGAACCAGCGAACAGCGCCACGTAATTCGGCTGGCTGGGATGTATAACCGCGTGAGCGTTGGTGAACAGCAAGCCCTGCTTCGCCAGTTGATTGAGATAAGGCGCGTCATGATTGCCGATGATGGTGGAAAACGATTTGTTTTCCTCAATCACAATGACCACATGCGCCGGCCGCCAATGTGCCGTGGCGCGTGCTGCCTGCGCACCGGGCGTGGGCACAATCAGGAAAAGTCCGAGAAGCAGAATCAGTCCAAACGGCAAACTGGCGATACGGGCGCGGACCATCATGTTGCACCTCGGCCTGCGGATCTGCGGCATGCGCCGCATATTATCCCGGCCGGCTGATGGCACGCACAAGCGCGCAAAAATATCGTTCGTCCGGGGTCAATAGCGTAGAATGCCGCTTCCTTTCGCTACGGATCCCTACATGCGCATCGCGAAAAACACGGTAGTTTCCATTGACTACACCCTGACCGATACCGACGGCAGCGTGCTCGACAGTTCGCGCGGCGCGGCGCCGCTTGCTTATCTGCACGGTGCCGGCAACATCATTCCCGGCCTGGAAGAAGCACTGGAAGGCAAAGCCGCCGGCGATCAGCTGCAAGTGAGCGTGCCGCCGCACAAGGCCTACGGGCGGCGCATCGAGGAGTTGCATCACAAGCTGCCGCGCAAGATGTTCGAGACCAAGGGCGAAATCAAGCCCGGCATGCGCTTTCACGCCAACGGGGAAAATGGCACGCACACGGTCACCGTCACCGCGGTAGATGCCGAGCACGTCACCGTGGACGCCAATCATCCCATGGCCGGCAAGGTCCTGAACTTCGATGTGCGCGTGGTGGAAGTGCGCGCCGCCACAGACGAAGAACTGGCGCACGGCCACGTGCATGGCGCCCACGGCCATCATCACTGAGCGCTGCATTCCCTTGTAGCAGGCTGCCCGCCTGCAAAAAATGCCCGACAAGCGCCCGAGTTTCCGCCACTTGGCCCGGTAACGGCCCACAGGTAGAATCGCCGGGCCTGATTGCGCCCGCCATCAGCGGACGCAAATCTCAGATCCAAGGACTCCACCACCAGCGGACGGCCGTACCACGGTTCGAGCCTGTTATCGGTGAGCCTCAATTCCGGAGCAATCAACATGAAGACCAATGCATGGGCCGTCTGCAAACGACTGGGCTTTATCTCATTATGCTGGTGTGCGCTGGCGACACCGCTCGCGATGGCGCAGAACATCAGCGCCAATCAACTGAGCGCCCTGAAATTCCGTTATGTCGGCCCGAAAGACGGCAACCGCGTGAGCGCGGTGGTCGGCGTACCCGGCAATCTGAACATTTACTACATTGGCGCGGCTTCCGGCGGCGTGTGGAAATCCACCGACGGCGGCTTCAACTTCCGCCCGATTTTCGATCAGGAGCCGGCGCAGTCCATCGGCACGCTGGCGCTGGACCCGAGCCATCCCTCGACGGTCTGGGTCGGAACCGGCGAGCCCTGGATCATCCGCAACGGCATCACACCCGGCGACGGCGTGTACAAGTCCAGCGACGCCGGACGCACTTGGCAACACCTGGGGCTGGATGACACCGGCACGATCGCACGCATCATCGTCAACCCGCGCAACTCCGACAACGTATTCGTGTGCGCCGAAGGCACCGGCACGCGCGCGGAAAAATCCCGCGGCGTGTGGCGCACCGAGGATGGCGGCAAAACCTGGAAACAGGTGCTGTTCGTCAACGGCGACACCGGCTGCTCCGGACTTACCATGGACCCCGAGGATCCCGCCATCCTGTTCGCCGGCATGTGGCAATTCCAGATCCGCCCCTGGCAGATGAACAGCGGCGGGCCATCGAGCGCCGTGTACGTATCGCGCGACGGCGGCAACACCTGGACCAACATCGAAAGTCACGGCTTGCCGCATCCGCCGGTCGGCAAGATTGACGTGGCCATCGCGCCGTCCGATCCGCAGCGCGTGTACGCGCTCATCCAGACCTGGAAGCAGGGCTCGCTGTGGCGCTCCGATGACGGCGGCCAGCAGTGGCACGTGGTTAGCTACGACCGGCTGCTCACCGAGCGTGCCGGTTATTCCACGCGTCTGGCCATCTCGCCCACCGACGAGGACCGCATCTACGTGGCCAGCAACAGCTTCTACCAATCCGAGAATGGCGGGCTGACTTTCCAGGAAATTCCCGCAGGCGGTGACAACCACGACATCTGGATTGATCCCACCAACGCCGAGCGCATCGTGGACACCGACGACGGCGGCATCACCATCAGCACCACCGGCGGACGCAACTGGCGGCGCGTGTCGTTCCCCATCGGCCAGATGTACCACGTGTCCGTGGACAACCAGATTCCTTACCGCGTTTACACCAACATGCAGGACGATACCGGCCTGAGCGGGCCTGCTTACCCGTACTCCACGCCCGGAATTTTCGACAGCCCGCAGGAACAAGGCACCGGCTGGCACGACGTGGGCGGCTGCGAATCCGGTTTCACTTATGCCGATCCCAGCAATCCCGACATCGTGTGGAGCACCTGTTACGCGGACGAAGTCACGCGTCTCGACACGCGCATCGGTTATCCGCGCGCCGTCAGCCCCTGGCCGGAGCATCCGCTGGATGCTGCGCCGCAGAGCATCAAGTACCGCTGCCACTGGAGCGCGCCGCTGGCGATTGATCCCTTCGATAACAACAAGGTGTATTTCGGCTGCCAGGTGATTTTCGAGACCGACAACGGCGGCCAGAGCTGGAAAGTCATCAGCCCGGACCTGTCCACGCGCGATCCCAAATACCTGGTCGGCTCCGGCGGCCTGATCGTGGACGGCGTGATGCACCGCCAGGACAATCTCGGCCAGTTCTACGGCGAAGTGGTATTTGCGATTGCACCCTCATCGGTACAGCAGGGCCTGATCTGGGCCGGCACCAACGACGGCCAAGTCTGGCTGACGCGCGATGGCGGCGGCCATTGGGACAACGTGACCAAGAACATCCCGGACCTGCCGCCCTGGGGCACGGTGGAGCGCATCGAGCCTTCGCATTTCGATGCTGGCAGCGCCTACCTCGCCGTGGACCGCACGCTCATGGGCGACAGCAAACCTTATATATACAAGACCAGCGATTTCGGCCGCAGCTGGAAGCTCATCGTCAAGGGAATACCGGTGAGCCCGACCAGCAGCGTGAGTTCCGTGGCCCAGGATCCGTACTGCAAGAACCTGCTGTTTGCCGGCACCGGCAATGCGCTCTACGTGTCGCTGGATGACGGCAGCAACTGGATGCCGCTGCAGTCAGGGCTGCCGCACGCGCCGGTTTCCTGGGAAACGGTGCAGAAGAATTTCCACGATCTCGTGGTGTCCACTTACGGACGCGGCATCTATGTGCTCGAGGACATCACGCCGCTCGAACAACTCGCGGCGGAAACCTCGCTGCCTGTGGTCAAGGTGTTTGATTCACGGCCTACGTACCGCTTCTTCCAGGGCGCGCATGCCTGGATTGATTTTTATCTGAACAGCAAACCCAAGGACAAGGTCACGGTCTCGATCCTGGATTCGACTGGCGCGCTGGTGCGTCGCATGACGCTGTCGCCCGAGCCGCCCGACAACTCGAAGCTGTCGCCGCTCCAGGCATTCACGCGCTCGTTCTTCCGGCGCCCGTCCGGCGCTGGTGAATCGCAGGCCGGTCTCAATCGTGTGGATTGGGATTTGCGTTACGCACCGCCCAAATTGATCGCGTTGCGCACCACGCCGGCTGACAACCCGCAAGTCTGGAACACGCTCCGCTTCATGGGCGAAACCTCGCGGCCCATTAC
>JAGXAL010000082.1 GCA_018971605.1 Natronospirales bacterium
GTGGAGGTTTTCCACATAAGCTCCTGAAAATAAAAGCCTTCAACTCGTTGAAGGCCCGCAGCGCGGCTGTTATAGTACCCGACGGGTGGCCGCGCCTCTGCCGAAGCATGCCAGAGCCACCGCCTCGAAACCCCGTCAGGGGATTCGCAAGGTCTTACCGGTGGGGTCTGCCGTGCTTAATCCAGCAGCCCCGTGTGTGAATACGATGTCGCCGTCCCGCATTGCGGGTTTGAGCGCCATCAGGACTGCGCTCCCATGCCTCGCATGGTCTGGACGCGCCGGTCCGGTGCCTGGGCAGGATTGCTTTGGCTGCCGCCACAAGCGGCGCCGTGGTTTGAAAGTCTGAAAATCCCGCCTCTGGGCCGTCCGGCCTTCCTTGATCCTGCAGACCGTGGTTGAGCGTCTGCGAGAAACAACATGAAAAGAATGCTGGTGAATGCCACGCAGCGTGAAGAGCTGCGCGTGGCCATGGTTGACGGCCAGAAACTCTACGACCTGGACATCGAAGTCCCCTCCCGCGAACAGAAAAAGGCCAATATCTACAAGGGCAAGATCTCGCGCATCGAGCCCAGCCTTGAAGCCTGTTTCGTGGACTACGGCTCGGAACGCCACGGTTTCCTGCCGCTCAAGGAAATCTCGCGGGTGTATTTCAAGCCCGGCGCCGACCTTTCCGGGCGGCTCAACATCCGCGAACTCCTGCAGGAAGGCCAGGAATTGGTGGTACAGGTCGACAAGGAGGAACGCGGCAACAAGGGTGCGGCGCTCACCACCTTCATCAGCTTGGCGGGCCGGTTCCTGGTGCTCATGCCCAACAACCCGCGTGCCGGCGGGGTCTCGCGCCGTGTCGAAGGCGAGGACCGCGACGACCTGCGCGAAGCGCTGGCCGCCCTGCGCCTGCCGGACGGCATGGGCATCATCATCCGCACCGCCGGCGTCGGCAGGAGCGGCGAGGAACTGCAGTGGGATCTGGATTACCTGCTACAGATCTGGGACGCGATCGAGAAGGCCTCGCAGGGCCGCAGCGCGCCCTTCCTGATCTATCAGGAAAGCAACGTCATCATCCGCGCGCTGCGTGATTACCTGCGCACCGACATCGGCGAAATCCTGGTGGACGACGCCAAGACCTACGAGGAAGCCCGGCATTTCATGGAACAGGTGATGCCGCAAAACCTCGACAAGCTCAAGCATTACGAAGACCGCATCCCGCTGTTCACGCGCTTTCAAATCGAGAGCCAGATCGAAGCGGCCTTCGGCCGCGACGTGCGCCTGCCCTCGGGCGGTGCCGTGGTCATCGATCACACCGAGGCGCTGGTGGCCATCGACGTGAACTCTTCGCGCGCCACCAAAGGCGGCGACATCGAGGAGACCGCACTGCGTACCAATCTGGAAGCCGCCGACGAGGTGGCACGGCAATTGCGCTTGCGCGACCTGGGCGGCCTGATCGTGATCGATTTCATCGACATGGGACCGCCGAAAAACCAACGCGATGTCGAGGACCGGCTGCGCGACGCGCTCAAGATGGACCGCGCGCGCGTGCAGGTCGGCAAGCTGTCGCGCTTCGGCCTGCTGGAAATGTCGCGCCAACGCCTGCGCCCGTCACTCGGCGAATCCACCCAGGTGGTTTGCCCGCGTTGCAACGGCGAGGGCCACATCCGTGGCGTGGAATCCCTGTCGCTCTCGATTTTGCGCCTGATCGAAGAAGAAGCCATGAAGGAACGCACATCGCGGGTGGTGGCGCAGCTGCCGGTGAACGTGGCCACCTTCCTGCTCAACGAGAAACGCCACATCATCGCGGAAACCGAAAAGCGCTGCGGCGTGAACGTGGTGCTGGTGCCGAATCCGCACCTGGATTCGCCGCGCTACGAGATCCAGCGCCTGCGCGACGACGAAGTGCAGCCGGACGCAGCTACGACCAGCAGCTACAAACTGGTGACCGAGCCGCCGGCCCCGCAAGTCCCCGGCGTGGAAGCCAAGCGCGAGCCGCCGCCCGAGCCTCTGGTCAAGGGCATCGTGCCCGCGACGCCCGCGCCGGTTTCGCGCGTGGATACACCCGCGACACCCGGCATTCTGGTGCGCCTGTGGCGCTCGCTGTTTGGCCACGGAGAAGCGCCCGCCGCGCGCGCACCGGTGCCACACCCGCAACCGGTACGCCGCCAGGAAAATTACCGCACGGATCGGGACCGCGACCGGCAGCACCAGCGCCAGCGCGATCACGGCCGCGACCGTAATCGTGACCGCGACCGTTACGGCGCCTCCGGTTCACGCGGCCCCGAGCGCGGCTCGCAGCCCTCGCGTTCGCCGTCGCGTCCCCAGCCACGGCCGCAGGAGCGCACACAGCCTTATCTCCAGGAGCACACGCAAACGCGCGCTCCGGATCGGCCGCAGCCTGTGCGTGAGACACACACACCAGAACACACGCAACCGCTGACGCCTCCACCGCCGGCTGCGACGCCGACCGCTCCCGTCGCCGCACCCACGGAGACACAGCAAAACCGTCCCGCTGCGCATGACGAATCCCGTGGTGGCCGCCGTAGCACACGGCGTGGCCGCCGCGGCGGACGTCGCCGGCGCCGTTACGAGGCAGGCAGGGACGAAGCCCGGCAGCCAACCGAGGGCAAAGCGCCGGAAAACAGAACCAACACCATTCCCAATTTCCAAGGCGGACCGCCGCCCGAGTTGCCGCACGCGGAAAGCGCATCGCCCGCGGTTGCTCCCGCCGCGCCGCCGACCGCCGCCCCGGCCCCTGTCGTGACCGCTGCACCGCAGGCGGATGCAGAGACGCCTCGCGAGCGCACCATTCCGCTGTTCCGGGCACGCGAACAGGGAGAGGCGCCGGCCACGGAAAACTCCGGGCACGATCCGGAATGAAGTGATTCGGAAATGCCCGCCCGGCGCAAGCCGGGCGGGCAGCTTCACTTTCCGATATTGATGCGCGGTAAGGTCTGGCTCTCGGCGTCGCGCAATGCCTGCAGCAAACCGGCCGCGCCGCGTGTGATCAACTGCAACACCCGCTCAAAACCGTCGACTCCGCCGTAATATGGATCCGGCACCTCGTCACTTACATCCGTACCGGCAAACTCCAGCAACAAATGCAGTCGGGCACGCGCCGCTCGCGGTCGCTGCTGCTGCAGTCTCGCCAGATTGGTCCGGTCCATGGCCAGGATGTAATCAAAAGCGGCAAAATCCGCCCGCGTCACCACGCGCCCGCGATGCTGGCTGATGTCGATTCCATGCGCCTGCGCCGTCAGGATGGCGCGCTCGTCCGGCGGCTCGCCGACGTGGTAAGCGTGAGTGCCAGCGGATTCAAGGCGCAGACTGAGCTGCGGCGCCTGCTCGCGCTGCAATTTGCGGAACACGCCTTCCGCCGTGGGCGAGCGGCAAATGTTACCCATGCACACGAACAACACGCCCGTCGGACGCGCGGCTTGCGCCATCACATGGCCTGCCGCAGCAATTCGGCGGCGCGTTGCAAATCTTCCGGCATGTCCACACTCGGGCCCGGCACTTCGCGCGCCAGATCCACGACGATGCGCATGCCGAGCCACAGCGCCCGCAACTGTTCCAACCGTTCGAGTTGCTCCAGTTCGCAAACCGGAGCGGCCGCAAGTTGACGCAAGACGGCCGGGCGGTAGGCGTAGATGCCGATGTGCCGCAACGCACCGTGCCAACGCTGCTGAGATGCCACGCCTGCCGTAGCGCCATCCCGATCCCAGGGAATGGGCGCACGGCTGAAATACAGCGCCCTGCCCTGCTGGTCGGCAATCACCTTGACGACGTTGGTATTGAGAAACTCATCGAGTGAATGGATCGGCGTGCACAGAGTCGCCACGTGCGCGTCGGGATGCGCATCGAGCAAGGTTGCCACTTGACGAATGACGCCAGCCGGCATGAGCGGCTCGTCGCCCTGCAGGTTGACGACAACCCCGTCATCCGGCCAGTCGAGTCGTGCCAGGACTTCGGCGATCCGGTCCGTACCCGAGACGTGAGTCGCGGCGGTCAGCTCGGCGCGGAAGCCCGCGGCCACGCAGGCGTCCCGGATGCGCTCATCGTCGGTCGCCACCAGCACCAACTCTGCGCCGCTGGCGCGCGCGCGTTGGCACACATGCAGAATCAAGGGCTTTCCCAGCAGCGACGCCAGCGGCTTGCCGGGCAGACGCTGCGATCCCATGCGCGCAGGTATTAGCACCGCGAAACGCATTCAGATTTTCTCGTCAGCCTTCAGTTCCCGCGCTTCTTCTTCCAGCATCACCGGAATGCCGTCGCGGATGGGATAGGCAAGCTTGTCCGCCTTGCAGATGAGCTCGCCTTCGGCCTTGCGATACACCAGCGGGCCCTTGCACAAGGGGCACACCAGGATTTCCAGAAGCTTTGCATCCATCAGATTATTTCCTCGCTGCGGACTTTGAAGATTCGTCATTGGGCGGCGCGCCACCCGGGTGCAGGCACGCTTGCAGTGCCTGCGAGATCGCGGCGGCATGCTCGGGAGTAAATTCGGCGATTGCCGGCACATACCAATGGTCAGGCAAATGCAGGCTCTCGCATTTGACCGCATCCTTCTCGGTCATCAACACCGGCTTATGATCACCAAATGACACATCGCCTTCCGACAATTTTACATGGTCCGGCAAGGCATGCGGTTCGACCTGGATACCCGCCGCTGTCAGCGCCGCAAAAAACTGTTCAGGGTTACCAATACCGGCGAGCGCATGCACGCTGCGGCCGCGAAAGTTGGTGAGCGCTTGCCGGGTGCCATCGCGCAGGCTCACTGCCTCGACCAGCGCCATACGCATGATGGGCGTCTCCGCGGACAATTCGACGCCGGCCGGCCGCCGGCCCTTGCAGACCACCACGTCCGCCTGCCGCAAACGTTCCGCGGATTCGCGCAACGGGCCGGCCGGCAAGCGCCAGCCATTGCCCAAGCCGCGCTCGCCGTCGAGCGTGACCATCTGCAGGTCGCGCCCCAGACGATAATGCTGCAAGCCATCGTCGCTGGCGATGACGTCCACCGCGCACTCACCCAGTAATTTCCGGGCAGCCGCCACGCGATCCGGTCCGGCCATTACCGGCACGCCGGTGGCACGCGCCAGGAGCAGCGCTTCATCGCCGGCAATTTCCACGCCGGTGGTGTGAGTTACCCGCAACGGCCATTGCGGTGACCGGCCGCCATAGCCCCGAGTCACGATCCCGGGACGAAAGCCTTGCGCGCGCAGCGCCTGGATCAACCAGATGACCAGCGGAGTCTTGCCGGTGCCGCCGACGGTGATGTTGCCCACTACGATCACCGGCACCGGCAGCCGCACCGTCCGGAGAATCCCGTGCGCATAACACGTGCGCCGGATCACACTCAGCATCACAAAAAGCCAAGACAGTGGAATCAGAAACCAGATCGGCCGCAGCCCATACCACCTGCGCAACAGCCATTGGTGCAAGGAAGTGTCCGTCATGCCTCAGACGACTGGCTCAGGCCACGGCGGCATCGCGAAACTGTAGATGGTACAGGCGTGCGTAGTGGCCGTTGCGCTGCAGCAAGTCCTGGTGCCGCCCGGTTTCGACGACCCGTCCCTGATCCAGCACCATGATGCGGTCGGCGCGTTCCACGGTGGACAGCCGGTGCGCAATCACCAGCGTGGTGCGGGCATGCATGAGCTGTTCCAGCGCCGCCTGAATGTGGCGTTCGGACTCGCTGTCCAGCGAGGACGTGGCTTCATCCAGGATCAGCAGCGGCGCATTCTTGAGCAGGGCGCGGGCAATCGCGATGCGCTGCCGCTGGCCGCCGGACAGCAGCACGCCGCGGTCGCCGACCAGGGTGTCCAGACCTTGGGGCAACTGGCACACAAACTCCATGACATGCGCAGCGTCGGCGGCGGCGGCGACTTCAGCCTGCGTGTGCCGTGCCAGACTGCCGTAGGCAATGTTGTTGCGGATGCTGTCGTTGAATAGCAGCACTTCCTGGCTGACCAATGCAATCTGCTCGCGCAAATCATGCAGCGGGTAATCGCGCACATCGTGCCCGTCCAGCAGAATCGCGCCGGAGCCGGGATCGTAAAAGCGCGCCACCAGGCTAACCAGCGTGGACTTACCGCTGCCGGAGCGCCCCACGAGCGCCACGGTTTCGCCCGCCGCCACGGTAAAGGAGATGTCCTTCAGCACTTCGCCCTTGGCAGCGCTGTACGCAAACCGCAGCGCGCGAAATTCCAGCTGGCCGCGCACCTGCGTCAGCGCGCGGCTGCCGCCCGCGGTTTCGCTCTCCTCGTCCAGCAGTTCGAAGATGCTCTGACCCGCGGCGATGCCCTTCTGCAGCGGCGCATTGATGTCGGTAAGATGCTTGAGCGGCGCCATGAGCAACAGCATGGCGCTCAGAAACGAGCCGAAGGTACCGACGGAAATCATCGGCAGCACTGAAGGCAAAGTGGCGATGTAAATCACCAGCGCCATGCCGATGCCGGCAATCAACTGGATGATGGGGCTGGAACCGGCATTCACCAGCACCAGTTTCATGTTGAGATAGCGGTTGTGCTCGTTGACGCGTTCGAATTTGGCGGTCTCCTGTTCGCTGCCGCCGTACAACTTTACCACCCGGTGGCCGGCGATGACTTCCTCGGAAACCCGGGTGACGTCACCCATGGAGTCCTGGATGCGGCCGCTGTAGCGGCGGAATCGGTCGCTCACGAAACGCACCAGCAGAGCGATCAGCGGGCCGACCACTAGGATGAACACCGACAACACCCAGCTCAGATAGAACATCAGTCCGACCAAGCCGAGGATGGTGAGGCCGTCGCGGATCAGCACGGTGATGGCGTTGGTGGTGGCTTCGGCCACCTGTTCGATGTTGTAGGTAATTTTGGAAACCAGCATGCCCGACGAAGTGGCGTCGTAGTAACGCGTCGGCAAGTGCAGCAGTTTGCCGAAGGCTTCGCCGCGCAGGCGCTTGATGACGCTGCGCCCGACCCAGCTGATGAAGTACGTGGCGAAGAATCCCGCCACGCCGCGCAACACGAACAGCCCGACGACCAGAACCGGAATGAGCTTGATGCTGTGGGTGTTGTGCTGGACAAAACTCTTGTCGAGCAGCGGCTTGACCAGCGCCGCGAACGCCGGCTGGGTCAGCGCATAGATGACCATGCCGAAGATCGCGAGCGCAAACACTCGCCAGAACGGCACGGCGTAGCCGAGCAGGCGCCGGTAAACCTTGAGCACGCCGCGGTCAAGACGCAGAAAACGCATGCCAGTTTTCCGCGGGCGGTTGCGTGGTGAGTATCTGCAATTGCGTGAATCCCAGCGCGCCCGCCACATCCATCACCGTGACCACTGACTGGTGGCTGGAGCGCGCATCGGCGCGCAGAATGAGGGGCAAATCACGGCGCGCGCCCGCCGCGCTGAGCAGTGCTGCACGCACCGCCTCCGGACTGGTGCCGGCCACGGCTTGCTGATTCACGTAATAGTGGCCTTGGGCGTCAATCGTCACTTCAATGCCATGCAGTTCGGCAGGCGCCGGGGCCACGCTCGCGGTCGGCAAGTCCACGGTCAGGCTGGTGCTCTGGATGAAGTGCGTGGTCATCATGAAGAACACCAGCAGCATGAGCATCACGTCCACGAAGTTGATGATGTTCAGCTCCGGTTCTTCCCAGTTGCGGGAACGCAATTTCATGCGTGCGCCTCACCGGAGCTCACCGCCTTGAGTGTGGGCGGCGCTTCCAGTTCGGCGTGCGCGCTGCGCACCGCGTGCATGAGGCGCGCGGTTTCGCGCTCCATGCGCACCACCAGATCATCCACCTTGCCGCGCAGAAAGCGATACAGAATGTAGGCCGGTATGGCCACGGTCAGCCCCGCGACCGTGGTGATCAGCGCTTGAGAGATGCCGCTGGCGAGCATCGCGGGATTGCCCAGCCCGGCCGTGGAAATGGCCGCGAACACGTGCATGATGCCCAGCACCGTGCCCAGCAGACCGAGCAGCGGCGAGATGCTGGCGATGGTGCCGAGCGTGATCAAATAGCGATCCAGCTCGTGCACCACGTGCCGCCCGGTGTCCTCGATGGCTTCGTTCATGGCGGCGCGGCTTGCATGCCGCTGTTCGAGCCCGGCCGCGAGGATGCGCCCCAGCGGCGAACCGGCGCGCAGCGCCTGCAGGCGTTCGTCGTCGAGCTCGCCGCTCTTCAGCCAGTTCCACACCTGTGCCGCCAGATGCTCGGGAGCGACCCGCTTGGTTTGCAGTGTCCACAAACGCTCCACCACGATGGCCACCACCAGGATGGAACACAGG
>JAGXAL010000083.1 GCA_018971605.1 Natronospirales bacterium
TGCGGGTCATTGTTGAAGCGCTCGATCACGTCGATGAAGTTCATGCCGTGCACCGGATCACCCCCGATGCCGACACAGGTGGATTGGCCGAGATTGAGGTTGGTGGTCTGGAACACGGCCTCGTAGGTAAGCGTGCCGGAACGCGAGACGATGCCGACGCGGCCGCGCTTGTGGATATGTCCAGGCATGATGCCGATCTTGCACTCGCCCGGAGTGATGACGCCGGGGCAATTCGGGCCGATCAACAAACAGTCCCTACCGCGGATCGCGGCCTTGACCTTGATCATGTCGGTGACCGGGATGCCCTCGGTGATGCACACGATTACCTTGATGCCGGCATCTGCGGCCTCGAGAATCGCGTCCGCGGCAAACGGCGCGGGCACGTAAATCATGCTGGCATCGGCAGCGGTTTGCCTGACCGCATCCTGCACGGTGTTGAACACCGGCAGATTCAGGTGTTTCTCGCCGCCGCGGCCGGGGGTGACACCTCCAACCAGTTTGGTGCCATAAGCGAGCGCTTGTTCGCTGTGGAAGGTGCCCTGTTTCCCGGTGAAGCCCTGACAAATCACGCGCGTGTTCTTATTAACCAAGATGCTCATTTTTAACAATCCTCAAAAACTGCATGCGTTGCTTGTGACATTGAACCATCCCTGGTGCGCCCACCAGCCGCGACCTCCTGTCGCGTCGCTCGGCGGAATCGGACAGCCACTGGCTGTCCGATTAAAGACACCCGCCTCGCCCCTGTTTCCCGGTAAATCCTTGGCAAATCACGCGCGTGTTCTTATTGACAAGAATACTCATTATTGAATCCACAAAGACGTTTCACCCTCACCCTGCCCTCTCCCGGAGGGAGAGGGGATGAAGAATATTTATTTGATTGACGTAACCACTTTTCTGGCGGCGTCGGTGAGATCATTGGCCGACGTGATGGCGAGGCCGCTCTTTGCAAGCAACGCCTTGCCCTGCTCGACGTTAGTGCCTTCGAGCCGCACCACCACCGGCACGCGCACCCCGACGCCCTTGACCGCCGCAATGATGCCGTCGGCGATCACGTCGCAGTGCACGATGCCGCCGAAAATGTTCACCAGGATGGCCTGTACTTCGGGATTGGAGAGAATCAGCTTGAAGGCCGCGGTTACGCGTTCGGTGGTGGCACCGCCGCCGACATCGAGGAAATTGGCGGGCCGCCCGCCATGCAGCTTGATGATGTCCATGGTGGCCATCGCGAGACCCGCGCCGTTCACCATGCAGGCGATGTTGCCGTCGAGAGAAACGTAGTTGAGTTCGTGTTGGCGGGCCTCGCTTTCGCGCGGATCCTCCTGGGACACGTCGCGCATCGCCGCCAGTTCCGGCTGCCGGTAAAGCGCGTTGTCGTCGAAGTTCAGCTTGGCATCGAGCGCCAGCACGCGCTCGTCGGCGGTCACGATCAGCGGGTTGATCTCCACTAGGCTCGCGTCTTTCTCCATGAATAGCCGGTACAAGCCGCTCACGATCTTGCCGAAGGCGGCCTGCTGTTCCTTGCGCACGAGGCCCAAGCCAAACGCCAGTTCCCGCACCTGATGCGGCTGCACGCCGGTCGCCGGATGCACCCACACACGAAATATTTTCTCGGGGGTGTGGGCGGCGACTTCCTCGATCTCCATGCCGCCCGCGGACGAAGCCATGAATACCAGGCGCTCGCGAGCGCGGTCCACCAGCACCGAAAGATACAGTTCGCGCGCAATTTCCGAGCCGGTCTCGATCCACAGCAAGTGGATGGGCAGGCCTTCGGGACCTGTCTGGTGGGTGACCAGGCGACGGCCCAGCATGCCCTCGGCGGCGCTGCGCACCTCATCCAGGCTGCGGCACAATTTCACGCCCCCGGCCTTGCCACGGCCGCCGGCATGCACCTGAGCCTTCACCACCCAGAGGTTGCCTCCCAGGGACTGGGCGGCGGTTACCGCCTCGTCCGCGGACTTGGCCACCCGACCATTGGGGACCGGAATGCCGTATGCTGCAAACAGCTGTTTCGCCTGATATTCGTGCAGGTTCATGGTGGGGGTCTGAAATTGGGAAGCAGAAGCGCTATTTTGGGCCAAACCGGCGGACTACGCAAAATCCGGAATCCACGATGAGTCAGGCCGCAGCAGCCACCCACGACAACAACGTCGTCAACCTGCAACCGGCGCCTGCGGCCAATCCCTTGCCGTGGCGCATCTTGCGCCTGCTGAACATCTACCGCCTGCTGGTCGCCCTGCTGGTGATCCTGGTGTATCTCGGCGGAGCGTCGCAGCTGCTCGGCGCGATTACGCCGCGCGTATTCCTGTGGACCGGCGTCGCCTATCTCGCATACACGCTGGTCACTGCCGTCAGCCTGTATCTGCACCGGCCGGGATTTGCGCTGCAAGCGCAAATCCAGCTGGTCGCCGACATCGCCGCCATCGTGGTGCTGATGCACGCCAGCGGCGGCCCGGTCAGCGGTTTGGGCGGCCTGTTGTTCGTGTTTCTGGTGGCCAATTCCGTGCTCATTCCCTGGCGCACCAGCCTCACCTTCGCCGCCGTTGCCACGCTGCTGATCCTCGGCGACCACACCTATGAAGTGTTCTACGGTCCGGCCAACGCTTCGGGCTACCTGCAAGCCGGGCTGATCGGCCTAGTCTTGTTCATCGCCGCGGCCTCCGGCTCCTACCTCGGCCGCCGGCTGCGCGAGAGCGAGGATCTGGCGCTGCGCCGCGGACTGGACCTGCAAAACCTGGCGCAGCTCAACGAATACATCATCCGCCGCATGCGCACCGGCGTGATGGTGGTGGACGATCGCAATCGCGTGCGCCTCATCAACGAAGCCGCACTCGCGGATTTCAACAAACGGCCCGCGCACGAATTACGCCTGGGTGCGCTGTCGCCGTGGCTGCAGCAGGAATTGGAAAACTGGCGCAAGGACAACGATCAGCGGCCGGCATCCTTCAATGCCGAGAACGGCAAGCCGGTGATCCCGCAATTCACGCAACTGGCGCCGGAAAGCAACGCCGGCACCCTGATCTTTCTGGAAGACGCCAGCGTCATGAGCGAACAGGTACAGCAGATGAAGCTCGCGGCCCTCGGCCGGCTCACCGGCAGCATCGCGCATGAAATCCGGAACCCGCTGGCAGCCATCAGTCACGCCAACCAGTTGCTGGCCGAATCCAAGGATCTGCAGGGTAGCGAGCGGCGCTTCACCCAGATCATTGCCGAGCACGTGCAGCGCATGGAACGCATGGTGGAAACTATCCTGCAATTGTCGCGGCGCGAATCCACGCGTGCCGAAGAACTCGAGCTGGGTCGCTGGCTGCGCGATTTCGTGGCGGAATTCCGTGAACGCCAGGGCCTGAATAGCCAGGCGCTGGCGGTGCGCATCGACAGCGGCGAAGAAGTGCGGGTGCGCGTGGATCCCGGGCACCTCTACCAGATCGCCTGGAACCTGTCGGAAAATGCCCTGCGCTACGGCATGCCCGCGCAGCCCGGAGCCGGGCCGTTAATTGAATACCGCATCAGCCCGCTGGCCACGCCGGGCGGCACCGAATTCGCCATCCTCGACCGGGGCGGCGGCGTGCCCAAGGATATCGCCGAACATATCTTCGAACCGTTCTATACTTCCAATCCGCGCGGCACCGGTTTGGGCCTGTTCATCGCCAGGGAACTGTGCGAATGCAATCATGCCCGACTGGTGTATGAGCAGCGTCCGGAAGGCGGCAGCGGCAGCTGCTTCCGCATCCTGTTTGGTACCCAGCAAGGTTGGTTGGCATAAATGAATTCCAAGAACAAACCGGTGGCACTGATCGTGGACGACGAGCCCGCGATTTGCGAACTCCTGCAACTTACTCTGCAGCGCATGGATGTGGATGCCATTACCGCCGGCACCCTGGCCGAGGCGCGCAGCGCCATACAGTCGCAGCCCGTGGACCTGTGCCTGACCGACATGCAGATGCCGGACGGCAGCGGCCTCGAGCTGGTGGCCTACATCCAACAGCACATGGCGCAGGTGCCGGTGGCGGTGATCACGGCGCACGGCAACATGGAGACCGCGGTCCAGGCGCTCAAGAGCGGCGCCTTTGATTTCGTGTCCAAGCCGCTGGACATCGTATATCTGCGCAAGCTGGTAAGCACCGCACTCAAGCTGCGCCAGAATCGCGAAGCCGGCGGCGCCCGCGGCATGACCCGGCTCTTCGGTCAATCGCAGGCCATCGAACAGGTACGCGTCATGGCCGCAAAACTCGCACGCAGCCAAGCGCCGGTGCATATCAGCGGCGAATCCGGCACCGGCAAGGAACTGGTGGCGCGGCTGATCCACGAGAATGGTCCGCGCGCCGATCATGCCTTCGTAGCGGTGAACTGCGGCGCGATCCCCACGGAACTCATGGAAAGCGAATTCTTCGGCCACAAGAAAGGCAGCTTCACCGGCGCTGTGGCCGACAAGGAAGGCCTGTTCCAGGCGGCCCAGGGCGGCACGCTGTTCCTGGACGAAGTCGCGGACTTGCCCTTGCACATGCAGGTGAAACTGCTGCGCGTCATCCAGGAAAAAGCCGTGCGCCCGGTCGGCGCCGCCAAGGAAATCGCGGTGGACGTGCGCATTCTGTCGGCCACGCATCGCGCGCTGGCCGAGCTGGTACGCGCCGGAAAATTCCGCGAAGACTTGTATTACCGCATCAACGTCATCGAGCTGCACGTACCCGCGCTGCGCGAACGCAAGGACGACATCGGCCTGCTCGCCGAGCACATTCTGGAACGCCTGGTGCGTATTCAGGGCCGCCCGCCCGTGCATCTCGCGCCGGAAGCGCTGGCCTTCCTGCAAAGCTACGCTTTCCCCGGCAATGTGCGCGAACTCGAGAACATCATGGAACGTGCGCTCACGCTGGCCGAGGGCGATACGATTCAGGCGCCCGACATCCACCTGCGACGCAACCCGGAGCCGGCGACCCTGGTGCGGCCCGAAGAGCCGCCCGCTGCGGAACCGGAGGACATGGACGACCGCACCCTGCCGCTCGGCAAACACCTGGGCGAGATCGAGAAAGACGCTATCCGCAAGGCGCTGGAGCAAACGCGCTACAACAAGACGGCCGCCGCCAAGCTCTTGGGCATGAGCTTCCGGCAACTGCGCTACCGCATCAAGAAACTGGAACTGGATTAACAAAGAGTAATCAGGGTAAACGCCGGCTAGCCCTTGCGCGTTACCTGCCACGAGGCACCGCTGCTGCATACCCGCGACCGGGATTGCATGGCGGCGCCGGGTCCGCGGCTCGCGGCGCTCAGGAGGGCCGGCCGCGGGGCGGGAACTTGGTAACGGGGAGCATTGCCCCTACAATAAGCCACTCAGATTCATTCATCATGAGGTTGTCAATGAAGACCACGGTACGCATTGTCACGTTATCTCTGGCGCTGGGCCTGGCCGGTGCGCTGGCTAGCGCCTGGGGCGCCGAATCGGTGATCGATCTCATCAGCCAGGGGCAATCCGCCCTGGCCAACGTCAAGAACGCCCAAGCGGCGCTTCAAGACCTCACCCAGAAGAACACTGCGTTGCAGACCCAGGGCACGCAGATTCAGGCGGAAAACACCAAATTGCAGGCCGACATTGCCGCCTTCAAGGAGCTTTCCTCGACCTTCAATCAGAAGGTTTCGGATTACAACGCGCAGTGCAAGAGCCCGAAGACTGACGCGCAATTCAAGGAGTGCAAGGCACAGAATACCGAACTCCAGCAGCAATCAGAAAGTCTGAAGACCCAACCGGCCGCCTTGAATGCGCGTGAAAAGACTTTCATCGTTGCCGCCACGGCCTACAACCAGCAGGTCAAGTCACTGCCCGACCAGATGAAAGCCGCCGAGGAGAAATACCGCGTGGCCTTGTCATACCAGTACGCATGGCTGGATAAAGCCCGCGATCAGGTAGCGCAGCCGGCCTTCCAGCCCTATGCCAAGAAGTACAACTGCCCCAACGTCATGAAGCCGTCCAAGACTCAGGATGCGGCCGACGCCATGAGCGACCAGATCATCGCCTGTCTGAAGCGCGTGGTGAATTCCAACTGAGTCCGGCTTTCACCTGCCAAAAGACAAACGCCCGGTTCACCCGGGCGTTTGCTTTTGTGCGGCAGTCTAGCGGCGCTACAGCCTGAGTGGCGTAAGCCCCTGTTGCACCAGCTTGCGGTTGAGCATCGGAACTTCGTTCGCCTGAATGCTGCGCCACTCTTTCAGGGCCGAATCCGCGTAACCTTTATATTGACTGAAGGCTTGCAGGTACGATGCCGGCGGTGCGCGGTCGCCGTCATTGATCTGCGCGGCGAGGTCCGTCAGCCGTGCGTTGATCGCCATGAAATTGCGCTCGTTTGCCGCCTTGGTCTGCAGAGCCGCGATCTTTTTATCCAGTGCGTCGACCGCTGTCAGCAAGCCTGCCCGAGCTGGCTTGCCGGACAGTTGCTTCGAGAGCCCGGCAAGTTGGGTGTGCAGTTGCCCAAGCTCGTGGTAGGCCGAAGCGCTGGCATCCATCGCCCGGTCGATTTGCAACGCAAGCTCCAGTTGCTGCTGCAACGCATCACTGGCGGGATGCACGCGCGGATCCAGCCTGACTTCAAGCGGCTCGCCGTATGTGTGCCCGGCTGCCGTGAGTTTCACGGTGTAGCGGCCCGGCAGCACCAGCGGACCGCGCGGGATTACCGGTGTACCCACGCCGTAGACGGCGTTGATGCCGTAGCTGTACCGCAATGAATCCGGCCTGGGGTAGCGCAGGCCCCATACGAAACGATGCGCGCCCGGAGCCGCCGACAGCGCCTGCGGTGCGCCGAGCCAGCCGTTCTCGAAATACTGCGGCTCGGTCTTGAGCAAGGGCGGCGGGGTATTGCTGGCGAACTCGCGTACCAGATTGCCCTGGTCGTTGTAGATCGCGAGCATCACGGGACCGCCGACATTCTTGCCGAGCCAGTAGTCCAGCACCGCGCCCGCCGGTGGATTGCGGGCCGCGGGAATCTCCGGTGGCAGCGGCGTGTCCTTGTTATTGTTGTTGCGCACGCGGATGGCTGCTTCTGGTTTGAACAGATACGCAGTTTGATCCATTAGCGCAGCGCTTGCTTGGCGCAGCGGCGCCACGTCATCCAGCACCCACAGCGCGCGGCCCTGGGTGGCAGCGATGAGATCGCTGCCGTGTACCGTGAGGTCACGCACACGCACGTTCGGCAGATTCAACTGCAATGGCTGCCAGGCGTCGCCGTCGTCGAAGGATACATAGGCGCCGGCGTTGGTGCCGGCGTACAAGAGCTTTGGATTCACCGGGTCCTGGCGCACCACATAAACATATTGGCCGGCAGGAATACCGTTCGCGATTTTCGTCCAGGTCTTGCCGTAATCGTGGGTGCGGTAAACGAACACGCCGGGATTGTCCCAGCGATGTGTGTCCACGGCCGTATACGCGGTTGCCGGATCCACCGGTGAGGCATCAATCTGGTTGACGCGCCCCCACAGCGGCATCTCCGGCGGCGTAACGTTCTGCCAATGCGCGCCACCGTCGCGGGTGAGGTGTATCAATCCATCGGTAGTACCGACCCAGATTTCGCCGGCTTTCACCGGCGATGGCGCGATGGTGAAGATCTCGCCGTAGCCGCAGTTGCGGGCCTCCTCAAGCGTGAGGTCGTTACTGTTGCAGTTCCTGGCCGCTTTGGGATCAGCTCCGCTCAAATCGGGACTAATGGCGCTCCAGTGCATGCCGCCATCGGCGCTCTTGAACAGCAGCTGCGAGCCGAGGTACAGCGTGTGTGCCGCATGCGGGTCCGTGACTACTGGATAAAACCAGTTGTAGCGATACTGAGTTTTGCTCGGGCGCTCGCCGTAATGCGAGATCGGCGTAGCCGAGATGTTCTGCACCAGCCCGGTGCGCGCATCGAAGCGCGACACATGTCCGCCCAGCCCGCCCACGTACACGATGTTTGGATCTTCACGATCCGGCACGGCATAGCTGCGCTCGTCGCCGCCCACCGGATGCCAGTCGCGTACCGTGATCTGGCCAAAGTCGCTGCGGCTTTTGGTTTCCACCGTGCCGCTGTCCTGCTGGCCGCTGTAAATGCGGTAGGGAAAGCGACCGTCGGTCGCGACGTGATAGAACTGTCCCGTCGGCTGGTTATACCAGCTCGACCAGTGCTCGCCGCCGTCTACGCTCACGGTGGTGCCCTGATCGCTCGCGAGAATCATGTACTGGTCGTTGTCGGGATTGATCCACATGAAGTGGTAATCATCGCCGCCGGGCGCGCCCTTGAACCAG
>JAGXAL010000084.1 GCA_018971605.1 Natronospirales bacterium
CATTTAGCCAGTTACCCAGCAATTCCAATGACTCTCCAGGCTCACCCTGGTCGTGCAGCACATGCGCATAGCTATGGATAACGTAGGGAGCCTGTGGGCGCTGCTGCAGTGCGCGCTCGACGAGTGCGCGACCACGGGTCTGATCGCCGGCCTCACTGGTTGCGAACCCGAGGCGCGCGAGATAGGCCCAATCACTATGCAAACTGGGATCGACCGATTCCATGATATTGAGAACTCGCTCAAGCTTGCGTGCGCCGCCATAGAAGATCAGATAACCACAAAGTTGCGAGATGACCAGCAGGTCACCGGGATTGGCAGCGATGTAGGCCTCAGTCGCCGCAAGATTGGTGTATGGATCCTCAAGCAAGCCAAAGAGTGCAGAGATATGCGCACGCTCCCAGGGCAGCGCGGCTTCTGCCGCCATGAGTGCACGCTTTTTGAAGACATCGGCATCCGCTGACTTGGCGTCTTGGGCAAGCATGTAGCGCGCAGCCAGGGCCAGGGCGAAATTGCCGTCCAGCGTCAAAGCCTGATCGAGGGCTTCCGCGGCGCCCGCCTCAGAACCGAGGATGCGATCCACCGCGAGCTGATACCGTTCTGCCGCTTCTGGACGGTCAGTCGTAAGAGGTTTACCGGTGCGCGCATCAATCATATTGGTTCCTTAGGTTGCAACTTACCGATACGAAGCGCTCAGAATCGCAAGCGGCCGTTTCCGTAGATACGTCAATTTATTCGCGCCGAGGCAAGCACGCCGGCGTTATCCCGATGTAGACGCGCCATAGGCAAACGGATCAGACAATCGCGCGAAGCACTGCACGGGGGTCCTTCTCGATGGCGCGGAGTAGCACTTGAGCCGGGCCCGTCGGGGTTCGTCGCCCTTGTTCCCAGTTGCGTAGTGTGCCGAGTTCCACATGAATCAGCTTGGCGAACTTCGCTTGTGACAATCCGGATGCTCTGCGAATGCGCTTCACGTCGGTTTCGCCGACGTGAAACTCACGCGAAGGTGCGCGCTTTCCGTGAGCGATCTCACGGGCCTCGGTCAGGCTCTCAACCAATTCAGAAAAAAGTTTCTTGTCCACTGTTACCACCTCTCGTTCAAGCTGCGCAGAGTTCGCTTCTCTGCCGCAGACAGATTATCTTTCCGCCCCTTTGCGTAAATCAACAACAGACGAATTTGGGCCGCGCTGCTTACGTAGTAATAAATCACGCGTGCGCCACCTCGCTTACCTCGGCCTTTCGCTGCGACACGCACCTTGCGCAGCCCGCCGGTACCCTGGATCACGTCACCGGCCAACGGGTTAGCCGCCAGATGCACCTGGAAACCAAAGTATTCATCATCAGTCAGCAGCTCTCCCACCTGACGGGTGAAAACGCTGGTTTCGATGAAGATCATGGGTCGAATACTACGTCAGCGGTGTACATACGTCAATGGTGTATAGAGATCTGGCTAAACCGACTTGGCATACGCAAGCATCCGCTTTGTCAGCTAAGCCGATTTACCTGCGCAGTGGCGAGCACAGTGGCCGCAGCCGTGAGGCTGCGATGGGCGTGCTGGAAGGAACGGCCAAGGCGCAATACCGCCGGCAATTCCTGTGGGCGTTTCAACAGCCCGGTCATGACGCTGATATGCGGATGCCGAGTTTCGATAGCGGCGACCACTGTGGAAGGCAGGGACGCGCCGGCATCGTCCAGCAGCACGCGCAGCACCGCAAACTCCGCACCGGCTTGCGCCGCGACCGCGGCGACGGCCGCGGCCTCCATGTCTACCATCAGCGCGCCGGACTCGCGGGCGGCTTGGGCTTTTTCGCTGGGCGTAAACAGCGGCTGCGTCGTGGTCACCAGGATGCCGCTGCGGATGAGAGGAATGTCGAGCTGCGTCAGTGCCGATTCAAGCTCGTTGTGAAACGCCGCTGACACTTCGTGACGCGTGCCGCTTTGCGCGTCATTGAGGACGTCCGGCAGGAACAAGCTGCCGACCTGCAATGCCGGAGCCAATCCGCCCGCAGTGCCCCAGACCAGCAGCCGCCGCACGCCGGAAGCGAGCATTTGTTCCGCGGCCGCGCGTGCGCGTTCCACGCCCATGCCGCTGACGCGCAGTTGCCAGCCGTGTTGCACGAGGATTTGCGCACTGCGCGCCTCGAAATCCAGCGGCGCGAGTATTCCGACAGCAGATTTTTGAGTCAACTGAATACCTGCACTACACACGAAGCAGTGAAATCTCTAACACCCCTCACCCGCCGCCGCTTTGCGGCGGCCCTAACCGCTTAGCAATCCTGCTGCGCGGTTAGGCCCAGGGCAGCCGTCCGTGGCCGCCCGCTCGGTGCACCGCACCTCGCCCTCTCCCTCAAGGGAGAGGGAATTATCTTTGCCCGCCTGAACAACAAGCCAACGATAACGCGCCAGCGCCCACAACGGAAAGTAGGCGCTGTAGCCGTGGTAACGCAGATAGAACACGCGCGGAAACCCCGGCGCATTGAACCGATCCGTATGCCACAGGCCATCCGCAGCCTGTTGCGTCAATAACCAGCGGATGCCGCGATGCACGGAGTCACTGCGCACCTCGCCTGCCGCCATGAGGCCGAGCACGGCCCAAGCGGTTTGCTCGGGCGTCGCGGGGCCTTGACCCGCGAGTGCGGGGTTCTCATAACTGTCATTGGTTTCGCCGAAACTGCCGTCTTCGTTCTGTACAGATTTGAGCCAATCAGCAGCGCGGCGCACGCGCGCGTCCGCGGGTGAAATGCCGGCGAGTTCCAACGCGGCGAGCACCGACCAGGTGCCATATATGTAGTTGGTACCCCAGCGCCCCCACCACGCGCCGCTCGTCGTTTGTTTTTTCGTGAGCCACTCAATCGCCAGTTCGCGGGATACGTAGCAGCGCTCGCCCAGAAGGGAAAACAGCGCCACGCAACGGCCGGTCACGTCCTCGGTGGGCGGATCGAGCAGCGCGCCGTGATCCGCGAACGGAATTTCATTCAGATAGTAATGAGTGTTGTCGGCATCGAAGCTCGCGAAACCGCCATCTCTGGATTGCATGCCAGCAAGCCACTCGGCCGCCCGCAAGATGCGCCAGTAGTAATCGGAAGCGTCGCTGCGTTTCATGGCCCAGGCGACCGCCGCGGTGTCGTCGAGATCCGGGTAGTAATCGTTGCGGTACTGAAATGCCCAGGCGCCGCTTTCCAGCTGCGGACGATAGGCACGCCAGGCCGCCGGCTCTTCCAGCAGTTGGCGTTCCGCCAGCCAGTCCAGCGCGCGGCGCACTTCGCGCTCGGCACCGCCGGCTTCCTGCAGCGCCAATACGGCAAGCGCGGTATCCCACACTGGCGACACGCAGGGCTGACAATACGTCATGTCGCCACGCTCCATCAGCAAAAGTTCCAGCGCGCGCTTCGCGGTCTGGCGCAGCGGATGGTCGGCAGCGTAGCCCAGCGCGGCGAGTGCCTCGTAAGCGTTGACCATCGCCGGGAAAATCGCACCCAAGCCGTCTTCGCCGTTGAGCCGCGCGACCATCCACTCCTCGCAACGCTTGAGCGCCCTGCGTCGCACGAATCCCGGAATCAGTGGCTCGAACAGGCGCGCGCTGTGCTCCAGGTACAGGAATACGCGATTCAACAGCGAGCGCACCGAAAACCAGTGGCGTTCCCGTTCCGGCGGCACTGCGAACAACTCGCGCACATTCACGCCGCGCGGATTGCACGCCTGGCAGCGCAGGCTGAACAGGATCAGCAGCGGCACCATCACGGTGCGCGACCAATACGAGACCTTGAGGAAATGGAACGGGAACCAGCGCGGCAACAGGATCAGTTCGGCCGGCATGTACGGTACCGCGCGCCACGGAATCTGGCGGAACTGCGCCAGCATGATGCGCGTGAACACGTTGGCGCGTGCCGCACCTCCGAGTTTGAGGATCTGCGCGTGCGCCCGTTGCATGTGCGCGGCATCGGGAGCATCCCCCGCCAGCTTGAGTGCGTAATAGCATTTGACGCTGCAGGAAATATCCGGCGCGCCGCCCGGATACAGCGGCCAGCCGCCGTCAGTCTGCTGATGCGCACGCAGATAGCGCGCCAACCGTTGTTCAAGCTCGCCGTCCACCTCGTCCATGTAGTGCATCATCAGCACGTACTCGGCGGGGATGGTGCAGTCGGCCTCGAACTCGAAACACCAATGGCCGTTGTCGTGCTGCCGGTCGAGCAGCGCGCGCCGCGCACGCGCTATGGCCGTATCCAGCACCGACTCCGCCCGCAGCGCGTCGGCCATCTGATCGCTGGCCCTCATCGCAACACCTCGGCCTCGGCGCCTGCGTCGCGTTCCGCGAGCGGCGGCGCCAGGTCACCGGGAAACGTCGGCGGCAGCCGGTGGGCAAGCAGCGCGAAACTCGCGCGCACCACGGAATCCATGCCGGCAGTCAACTTGCACCAGGCAACCGTGCGCCGCACGCTGGCGCGCGTGATCTTGACCTCGGCGCCGCGCGCAAAATCCGGATGCGCCAGCAGCTTGCGCTGGGTGAGCAGCGCCATGAACAGCGCCCACAGGCAGAAATTCCTGAGCCCGGTTTCGCGCGCCGGCAGCGCCAGCGTGTAACGCAGGGCGTTTTCCGCATGCGCATGCGCGAGCCCCAGCAGGCGCCGGTAGCCGCGCGCGAAACGCTCGTCGCCGGGACGCACTTCTGCAAGATCCAAACCTTCGGCGAGAAACACGTCGCGCGGCAGCCAGCAGGCGCCCTGCGCGCGGTCGTCCCAGAAATCCTTGAGGATGTTGGTCATCTGCAGGCACTGGCCGAAGGACACGGCGAGGCGCAGCAGCTCGGCGCGACGCACTGCAAGTTCCGGCAGATACTCGATGAACAGGCGCGTCAGCATCTCGCCCACGCAGCCCGCCACCACGTAACAGTAATGCGCGTGTGCGGCGAGATCCGCGAGGCCCGCGGTGCTTTTGCTGCGCTGAAACGCAGCCATGCCGCGGCCCATGACCGCGACGCATTCGGCTAGCGCCGTGCGCTGTTCGTCAGTGAAACTCGCCGTGATCGCCAAGACCCGCGGCGTCTCCGCGATCAGGCGGCGCTCGTCGCGGCTGGCGTGAGCTGCAAGCCGCGCGCCGAAACCGCGCGCGAAGGCCGCGGCATCGCCGTGACCTTCGACTGCCGCGATGAAACGCTCGTAGAAATCCGCCTGCGCCACGGGACCGAGCGCCGCATGGTCCTCGATGGTGTCGGTGATGCGGCACAGGAGGTAGGCATTGCCGATCACCGGTTCCAGTACTTTCGGCAGCACTGGAATGGTGAGCGCGAAAGTGCGCGACACGCCCTGAAGCAGTTCGCGCTGCAGCGCCAAGTCCTCCGCAGCGCTCATCGCGGCGCGGCTCCGACCCGCGGCTGGCTCCATTCCCCCCGGCGTGGTTGCCAATAGCCGTGCTCCGCATACCAGGCGAGCGCGTCGCGAAACGCGTCCTCGGCCGGCCGGTGCGTGTAACCGAGTTCGCGCTCGGCACGAGCAGAACTGTAGTACATCGGGTGACGCGCCATGTTCAATTCGTCGCGCGTGAGGCGCGGCGTGGTGCCGGTGAGCCGCGCGGCGACTTCGGCGAGCCAAGCGAGCGGCATCAGCGGACCGGGCGCGAGCCTGAAGCGCGGCGGACGCACAGAGGCAAGGCGCGCAATCGCCGTGAAAACCGCCAGCAGTGACAGATTCTCGCCGCCCAAAATGTAGCGCCGTCCGATCTGGCCGCGCTCGTAAGCCAGACGATGGCCTTCAGCCACGTCGTCCACGTGCACGATATTCAATCCGGTGTTGAGATATGCGGGCATGCGCCCGCGCGCCGTGTCCAGCACCATGCGCCCTGTGGGCGTGGGCCGGCGGTCGCCGGGTCCGACAGGAGCCGAGGGATTGACGATCACCGCGGGCAAGTGCGATCCGGTCACCAGCCGCGAAACCTCGGTTTCGGCGAGGAACTTGGAGCGCTTGTAGTGGCCAAGCATGTCGGCGAGCGTTGACCCTGCGTCCTCGTCGGCGGGCGCGCCGTCGGTGCGGTGGCCGAGCACCGCTACACTCGAGGTGTACACGATGCGCCGGATGTTTGCGGCGAGCGCCGCCTGCATGAGCGCGCGCGTGCCGTCCACGTTGATGCGATACACGGGTCTCGCATCGGTGACGAACAGGCGGTAATCCGCGGCCACGTGCACCAAGCCCTGGCAGCCGCCGAGTGCCGCGCCAAAAGTTTGCGGCACGGCGAGATCGGCGTCGGTGGTTTCCACTTCCAGCCCGGCGAGCGCGTCGCGCGGCGAAGAGGCGCGCAACAACACGCGCACCGTGTAGCCCGCTTTGCGAAACGCACGTGCCACTGCCGCTCCCACAAAGCCGGTAGCGCCGGTTATCGCCACACGTTCAGGCATTTAGCGCTCCTTGGCCACTGCTGGCAGATTACAGTTTAACGCCGGCCACAGTGCGGGTGTTATACTCTCAAGCACGCAGTGCCTGCGGCGCTTGCCTCACGACACTTCCTGCAATCTGGAGATGAGCGGATGCAAGTAATCCTTGCCCAACCCCGCGGTTTTTGCGCTGGCGTCACGCGTGCCATCGACGTGGTCGAGCAGGCGCTCCAGATTTTCGGCCCGCCGGTGTACGTGCTGCACGAGATAGTGCACAACCAGCACGTGGTGAATGATTTGCGCGCCAAGGGTGCGGTCTTCACCGAGAGCCTCGCCAAGATTCCCGCGGGCGCGGTCACCATCTTCAGTGCCCACGGCGTTTCCGACCAGCGCGTCAAGGAAGCGCGCGAGCGCGGCTTGAAAGTGATTGACGCCACCTGCCCGCTGGTCGCCAAGGTGCACGTGCAGGCGCAGAAATACGAGCACGACGGTTACGAACTCATCATCGTCGGGCATCCTGGCCATCCGGAAGTCGAGGGCACGCGCGGTCGCATCCGCGGCCCGGTGCACGTGATCTCGGAACCGGAAGAAGTCGCGGCTCTGCAGGTGCGCGATCCCGAAAAGGTGGCCTACGTCACCCAAACCACGCTCTCGGTGGATGACACCGTACGGGTCATCGCGGCGCTCAAGCAGCGCTTCCCCGGCATCCGCGGGCCGGAAACCAAGGATATCTGCTACGCCACGCAGAACCGCCAGAACGCGGTGCGCGAACTCGCCAAAGGCGCGGACGTGATCGTGGTGGTCGGCGCGCGCAATAGCTCGAACACCAACCGCCTGCGCGAGGTTGGCGAACAGGCGGGCGTACGCTCCTATCTGGTACAGGACGCCAACGAGTTGCAGCGCGCCTGGTTCAAGCCCGAGGACCGCGTGGGCGTCACCGCCGGCGCCTCCACGCCGGAAGCGCTGGTGAGCGCGGTGCTGGCGAAGCTCGGCGAATGGGGCAACGCTGAGGTACACAAGCTGGCCGGCCCCGAGGAACACGTCAAATTCATGCCGCCGCCGGAGTTGAGCGCCAGCGCCGCAAAAGCCAGAGGATAACCGCTATGTCCATCCCGCTACGCCAACAACTTAAGGTTGCCTCCTACATCCTCAACAAAAAACTCCACGGCGTGCAGCGCTACCCGCTGACGCTGATGCTGGAGCCGCTGTTCCAGTGCAATCTGGCCTGCCCGGGCTGCGGCAAGATCGACTATGACTCGCAGATTCTGAAGAAACGCCTGTCGCTCGAAGAGTGCATGCAGGCGGTGGACGAATGCGGTGCACCCATGGTGTCGCTCGCGGGCGGCGAGCCGCTGATCCATCAGGACATCAAGGAAATCGTCGAGGGCTTCATCGCCCGCGACAAGTACGTGTACCTCTGCACCAATGCCATCCTGCTGGAAAAGAAGCTCGACCTGTTCACGCCCTCCAACCATCTCACCTTCTCGGTGCACCTCGACGGCATGCGCGAGCGTCACGACGAGAGCGTGGGCCGCGCCGGCGTGTTCGATATCGCCACCAAGGCGATCCGCGAAGCCAAGCGCCGCGGTTTCCGCGTCAACATCAACACCACGCTGTTCACCACCGCCAAGCCGGATGAAGCCGCCGAGTTCTTCAGCTTCGCCACCGAGGATCTGAAAGTCGATGGCATCACTTTCTCGCCGGGCTTCGCCTACGAGCACGCGCCGCGCCAGGACGTGTTCATGGGCCGGCGCCAGTCCAAGGAACTGATGCGCAAGATTTTCACC
>JAGXAL010000194.1 GCA_018971605.1 Natronospirales bacterium
CTGTCGGCCAACTGGATGGCGGCCTGCGGGCAGCCGGGCGAAGACGCTGCCTTGTACGACACCGTCAAGGCAGTGAGCGAGTTATGCGTGGCGCTCAACATTGCCGTTCCGGTCGGCAAGGATTCGCTGTCCATGCAGGCGCAATGGCAACAGGATGGCAAGCGCCAAAATGTGATTTCTCCGGTATCGCTGATCGTTTCCGCATTCGCACCGGTGAACGACGTGCGCCGCACACTCACGCCACAACTGCGCCTGGATGTCGGCGACACGCGCCTGTTGCTGGTGGATTTGCGCAGTAGCCGTTATCGCCTCGGCGGTTCCTGTCTGGCGCAGGTTTACGGGCAGACCGGCGATACTGCGCCGGATTTGGATAGCGCCGTGAGCCTGCAAGCCATGTTCGCGGCCATCCAGGAATTGAATGGCGCCGAACGCCTGCTCGCGTATCACGACCGCTCCGACGGCGGCCTGTTCGTGACACTTTGCGAAATGACCTTCGCAGCGCATGCCGGATTCGAGGTGGAGATTCCGGAAGGCGACAACAGCGCGCTGGAATTCCTGTTTGGCGAGGAAGCCGGCGCCGTTGTCCAGGTGCGTGCCGAAGACCTGCCGCTGGTGCAGCGCAGCTTTGCTGCACACGGTGTGCTCAACACCCTGGTGCTGGGTGCGCCGCGTGCCGATAATCGCATGCTGTTCAAGCACGGCGGCCAGGTGCTGCTGGAATGCGAGCGTCAGGACTTGCAGCGCGCCTGGAGCGAAACCAGCTTCTACATGCAGCAGTTGCGCGACAACCCGGCAGGCGCGCAGCAGGAACTGGATTCCAAGCTTACCGATGATCCCGGGCTGCACGTGCGTTTGGATTTCGATGCCGAGCAGGACGTGGCCGCGCCCTTCGTGGCCAAGGGACTGCGGCCGCGGGTCGCGGTGTTGCGCGAGCAGGGCGTCAACGGCCAGGCGGAAATGGCGGCGGCCTTCGATCGCGCCGGATTTGCCGCGGTGGACGTGCACATGACCGACATCATCGCCGGGCGCGTAAGCCTCAAGGATTACACCGGCATCGTGGCTTGCGGCGGCTTTTCCTATGGCGACGTGCTGGGCGCCGGCCAGGGTTGGGCCAAGACCATCCTGTTCAATCCCCGGGCGCGCGAGGAATTCGGCGAGTTCTTCGGCCGCGACGACGTTTTCGGTCTGGGCGTATGCAACGGCTGCCAGATGATGGCGGCCTTGGGCGACCTCATTCCGGGCACCGTCGGCTGGCCGCGCTTCGTGCGCAACGCTTCGGAACAATTCGAGGGGCGTCTGAGCCTCGTGGAAATCCCGCCGTCTGCTTCGCTGTTCTTCCGCGGCATGGAAGGCTCAGTGCTGCCCATCGTGGTCGCTCACGGCGAAGGCCGCGCGGATTTCACCCGCCCGGAGGGTGCGCAGCAACTGCTCGCCAGTGGCCGCGTGGCGCTGCGCTTCGTGGACAACCACGAGCGCGTCACGGAAACCTATCCGGCCAATCCCAACGGGTCACCGCTCGGCATTGCCGGCATCATCAACACCGACGGGCGCTTTACGCTGCTTATGCCGCACCC
>JAGXAL010000195.1 GCA_018971605.1 Natronospirales bacterium
TTGTCCACATACACTTTCCAGTTACAGTGCAACTCGTATTCGACCCGCGCGTGGAATCGCAATGTCGAAAGGTCAACTGGCGCAATTCGTCCCGTGATACCGTCCAACACCGCTCGCAGTGTCGCTTCCGGTTCGCCGATCGCGGCGAACACCAGGTTCTGCCACTCCGCCAGATGCACAGACTCGAGATGAACTCCCGACGGATCAAAACCTTCAGCTTCCTGCATTTCGTGCGTGGCCCGCAATCGTCCTTCGAGTGTATAAACCCAGCCGTGATATCGGCACTGTAAAAAACGTGCGTTGCCATTGGTAACCGCGAGCGGCCCGGCACGGTGCTTGCAGACATTGAAAAATCCGCGTAGCACGCCATCGTTGCCGCGCACCGCAATCACCGGCTTGCCGGCAATCTCGGCGACGAGGTAATCACCCGGAATTTGCACCTCAGCGGCGCGGCCGATTAGCTGCCAGGTGTGCGAAAAAATCGCCCGGGTCTCGAACGCGTGAAATTCTGGATTGGCATAGGTATACGCTGGCAACGTGACTGCCGTGCGCAAGGGCAGCGAGCGGAAATCTTCCGGTCGCAAGGCAGCAGGAATACTTAGCGGGGAAACCGTAGTCATGCGGCAAGCATAGCAGCTTGCTGCGCCGTTTCAGAATGAAGAACCGGACTGAGTCAGAAAGGCGTGTTCTTCGACAGTGGATTCACGTTCCAAGACGGCATTGCGGTGCGGGTAACGGCCGAAGCGGTCAATGATGGCTTTGTGCTTCAGCTCGTATTTCAAATTGGCCTCAAGTCCCGGCTGACTAAACAACTGTTCGGCGACCGCATGAATCGCTCGCGATTCACTGTGCATGTACGGCATGTACAGAAACGCGCGCTGTTTCGCCGGCAGTGTGCGGTCGGCGCCGGCACTCACGGCTTCCTGAGCCAATACCAGCGCCATGCCGTCGCAGGCAAAAGCCCGCGAGCTGTCGCGGAATAAATTGCGGGAGAACTGGTCCAGCACGACGATTTCCGCCAGCCGCCCCTCGGGCTTCGTACGCCAGCCGTACAGTTCGCCCTGCGCGGCGGCACGATGCACATCAAGAAACCGTTTGCGAATCAGCGCGTCGAATTCCGGATCCTTCTTGAAATACTGTTTCGGTTGCGTGTCTTCGAACCAGAATTTCAGAATGTGCTCCGGTCTCACGTCCAGCTCTTGCGCTGCTTCACGCGGAATGCGTCGGCGATCAACTGACCATCGAAACCTTTGGGCGCCTGACCATCGGCCGCATAGCGATACACCGCGGCTTGATAGATCGTCTGCAAGGTGGATTGCACCAAACCCAGCGCCACGCTGGAGATCAACGGAAACATCACCAGGCGCTTGTCCTGTTTGAGCAATTGCCAGGACGCGCCCATCAACTGCCAAGTGCGTGCGAACTTCCCCATGTGAGCTTCTCCCAAGCGGTTATGTGCAGGCAAAATGGTGCCTGAAGCGCTTGGCGCGTGCCACCTCCGCGGTTTTACTGGCTTATTTCAGGT
>JAGXAL010000085.1 GCA_018971605.1 Natronospirales bacterium
GCGGAAATCAAATCGCCGTACAACAGCAAGTCCAGATCCAGAGTGCGCGGTGCAAAGCGCGGGCCGCCGCGGATGCGGCCGCATTGCCGCTCGATGTCGTCGAGCGCCGCATGCACGCCAGCCGCGCTTTCTTCGCTGGCAAACGCAACTACCAGATTGAGAAAGTCGTCGCCTTGGAACCCCACGGCGGGATTGCGGTACACGGGCGACAGCTGCAATGCGCCAAACCGCTGGCGCAGTCCTTGTACTGCGTCGCGCACGCGTCGCTCAGGCTCGATGTTGCTGCCGATGCCCACGAAGATCCGGGTCATCGTGATGGCGCGCTTCTCTCTATGCTCACGCCGACACTCTTGCTGCCGCTCACGGCGCCCGGCTTGTGCAGCGTGACTTTCACTTGTGTGACTTTGAACTCATCCAGCACCAGTGCCGCGATTTTTTCCGCCAAGGTCTCCACCAGCTGAAACTGCGCGGCACTCACGAATTGCGCCACGCGTTTGGCCACGGCCTTGTAGTCGAGCGTGTCCTCGATGCGGTCGCTCCCGGCGGCACGCCGGATGTCGGTGCTCATGTCGAGGTCCAGGCTCACGATCTGCCGGATGCGCCGCTCCCAGTCGTAAATGCCGACCACGGTCTCGACACGCAGATCACGGATGAAGACGCTGTCCATATCGCGGCAATCCCGGGCTCAGGCCGCCATCAGGCTGTCGAGCGGCCAGCGCGCGCTCACGCTCACCGGCGCCGCCGGCACGCCCGCACACAGCCGGCGGTAACCGGCGTAGGCAATCATGGCGCCGTTGTCGGTGCAGAATTCCAGCCGCGGATAAAAGACCTCGCCGCCCAGTTGCTCCACACGTTCCTTCAACCGCGCGCGCAGCCTGCGGTTGGCACCCACGCCGCCGGCCACCACCAAACGCCGCTCGCCGGTTTGCTGCAGCGCGCGTTCGCACTTGATCACCAGCGTGTCCACCACGGCATCCTCGAAGGCACGCGCCAGGTCCGCCCTGGTCTGGTCATCCTGCGGCGCGTTTTTCCGCGCGGTCAGCACCGCGGTTTTCAGGCCGCTGAAACTGAAGTCCAGCCCCGGCCGGTCGGTCATGGGCCGCGGAAACTCGAAACGCCCGGCGATGCCGCTCTCGGCCAGTTTGGCGAGCGCCGGTCCGCCGGGATAGGGCAATTCGAGGAGCTTGGCGACCTTGTCGAAAGCCTCGCCGGCCGCATCATCCAGCGACTCGCCGAGCGTGGTGTAGCGGCCGACTCCGTCCACCTCGACCAGCAGGGTGTGGCCGCCCGAGACCAGCAAGGCCACGAACGGAAAAGCCGGCGCCGGCGTTTCCAGCATGGGCGCGAGCAAGTGCCCTTCCATGTGGTGGATACCGACCGCCGGCACCCGCCAGGCGAAGGCCAACGCGCGCGCCAGGCAGGCGCCCACCAGCAGTGCGCCTACCAATCCGGGCCCGGCGGTATAGGCGATGCCGTCAATCTGTTGGGGGGTGGTCGCGGCTTGGGCGAGGGCGCTGCGGATCATCGGCAGCAGCTTGCGCACATGGTCCCGGGAAGCAAGCTCGGGCACCACGCCGCCGTATTCGGCATGCAGCCGGACCTGGCTGTAGAGCGCGTGCGACAACAGCCCGCGATCACCGTCGTAAACGGCAACACCGGTCTCGTCGCAGGAGGTTTCAATGCCGAGCACGCGCATGACTTTGCAATTCTACACGCCGGCCGGTAGAATTCCCGCCCTTTCCGGCCGGTCTGCGGCCGCATAACCCGCGCAAACTCAAGGTGATGGCTGCATGCCCAGCGTACGCGTAAAAGAAAACGAACATTTCGACGCCGCCCTGCGGCGTTTCAAGCGTTCCTGTGAAAAAGCCGGCGTCATGACCGAGCTGCGACGCCGCGAGTTCTATGAAAAGCCGACACAGGAACGCAAGCGTAAACAAGCGGCCGCGGTCAAGCGCCACCTCAAGAAACTGTCCCGCGAACAATCCCGTCATATTCGCCTATATTGATTCGGGCGCTGACCGGCCCTGAAGGATTTCAACGACGGCGCTTGCGACAAGCGCCGTTTGTTTTTGCGAACTGCAGTCGCGTCATTCGAGACCACTGCGCTTCGGCACTCAACACCGCTGGCTCAAAGGAACGCATCCATGCCACTCAAAGACCGAATCACCGCCGACATGAAGGACGCGCTGCGCGCAGGCGACAAGCCGCGTCTGGGAGTCATTCGCCTGATACTGGCCGCCATCAAACAACGCGAAGTGGATGAACGCATTCAGCTGGACGATACCCAGGTGCTCGCGGTGCTCGACAAGATGCTCAAGCAGCGGCGTGAGTCCATCGTGCAATTCGAGAAAGGCGCACGTGCCGATCTGGTCGCCCGGGAACAGGCCGAGATCGCCGTAATTCAGAGCTACCTGCCGGCGCAATTGGCGGAAGCCGAACTCGACCAATTGATTGCCGCGGCCATGCAGAAAAGCGGGGCGGCTTCAGTGCGGGATATGGGCAAGGTCATGGCCTTGCTCAAACCGCAGGTGCAGGGCCGCGCCGACATGGGCGCAGTCAGCGCCCGCATCAAGGCGAAGTTGGGCGGCTGACGAAACCGCGTACTGCGTGCTGACGCGGATGTAACCGGCTGCCAGCTGATTGATCGCGTACTAAACTCTTTAACACAGCACGCAGTACGCAGCACTTTCCCAAATGGCGCGTATCCCCCAGTCCTTCATCGACGAACTCGTGAGCCGCGTGGACATCGTGGAGGTAATCGATGCGCGTGTGCCGCTCAAGAAACACGGCCGGGAATTCACCGCCTGCTGTCCGTTCCACAACGAAAAGACACCGTCGTTCACCGTCAGTCCGAGCAAACAGTTCTACCACTGTTTCGGTTGCGGCGCACACGGCACCGCAGTGGGTTTTCTCATGGAGTACGAGCACCTGGAATTCCCAGAGGCGGTACGCCAATTAGCCGAACAAGTGGGCATGGAAGTGCCGGTGGAATCCGGCGGCGAAAGCCAAAGCATGAGGGCACCGCTTTATGAGGCGCTGCATAACGCCCAACGCTTTTTTCACGAGCAGCTCAAACAATCGCCGGCCGCCGTTGACTATCTCAAGCGCCGTGGCGTCAGCGGCGAGATTGCCGCAGAGTTCGGCATCGGCTTCGCGCCGGCTGCTTGGGACCACCTGCTCAAGGCGATCGGCAAGGATGCGGCGGCACAGAAACATTTGCTGGACGCGGGATTGATTCTCAGCGGTGAGGGCGGGCGTTGGCGTGACCGCTTCCGCGAGCGGGTCATGTTCCCGATCCGCGACACGCGCGGACGCATCATCGGCTTCGGCGGCCGGGTCATCGGCAACGAGGAGCCCAAATACCTGAACTCGCCGGAAACGCCCTTGTTCCACAAGGGCCGTGAACTATATGGCCTATACGAAGCACGCCAGGCGCTGCGCGACATTCCGCGGCTGCTGGTGGTGGAAGGCTACATGGATGTGGTGGCCCTGCACCAACACGACCTCCGCTATGCCGTGGCCACACTCGGTACCGCTACCACGCCCGAACACCTGCAAAAACTCTTCCGGGTCACGCCGGAGGTGGTGTTCTGTTTCGACGGCGACCGCGCCGGCCGTGCCGCCGCCTGGCGGGCACTGGAAAACGCCCTGCCCGAAGCACGCGACGGGCGTCAACTCAAATTCCTGTTCCTCCCGGAAGGCGAAGACCCCGACACGCTGGTGCGCAAGGAGGGTCGCGAGGCTTTCGAGGCGCGGCTCAAAACCGCTGTACCGCTGTCGGTATTCCTGCTCGACAGCCTGAGTGCCCAGACCGATCTGTCCAGCCTGGACGGGCGGGCGCGGCTCGTGGAACTCGCCCGCCCCCACCTGGGCAAGCTGCCTGCCGGGGTCTACCGGGAGATGCTGGCTGCGGAGCTGGCGCGCCGTGCGCAGGTGAATCCCGAAAAATTGACTATGCTTAATCAGGCGGCCCGCCGTAAGGTCCCAAGCAGCCAGGATGCGGGACCCGGGCGGACAGCCTTGACGGGCCCGGTGCGCAGGGCCATCGCGCTGTTGCTGCACCGGCCGACGTTGGCGGCGCTGGCGGGAAATCCCGCCGATTTGGCCGATACCCAACTGAGGGGCGTGGAAACGTTGAAAACTCTGCTGGAATTCGCCCAAGGCCACCCCCATGTTACCAAGGCAGGCCTGCTGGAGCACTGGCGCGACACGGAGACCGGCGAGCACCTGATGAAACTGGCGCAAGCCGAACTGGTGCTACCCGAGGAGGCCCTGGAAAGCGAATTCCAGGCCGTGATTGCAAGCGTGGCCGGCCGGCGGGACGAACAGCGCCTGGCAGCCTTGCTGGAGGCATCCCGCCAACGGCCCCTCGCCAGCGAGGAAAAGGCGGAACTCGGCCAACTGATCAAGGCCGGGCGCGCGACTCCAGGCGTGGACAAGCCGTGAAGCAGTTGATTTAACTGGAAAAAATGAGATTTTCTGATAAAATTATCGGTTCCGCTCCGGCGCCCGACAGGCGCCGTTTTTCACCCGAGATGCCATGAACGACCGCAACGAAGACAAGCAGTCAAAGCTCAAGCTCCTGATCGCCAAGGGCAAGGAACAGGGCTATCTGACCTACGCGCAGGTCAACGACCATCTGCCCAACGACATCGTGGACCCCGAGCAGATTGAAGAAATCGTCGGCATGATCAGCGACATGGGCATTCCGGTGCACGAAGAAGCACCGGATACCGATACCCTGCTGCTCGCCGATGCCCCGGCTTCGGTTGCCGATGACGAGGAAGTGGCGGAAGAAGCCGCCGCGGCGCTGGCTTCCCTGGATGCCGAATTCGGCCGCACCACTGATCCGGTGCGCATGTACATGCGCGAGATGGGCACCGTCGAGTTGCTCACGCGCGAGGGCGAAATCAAGATCGCCAAACGCATCGAAGAAGGCTTGACCCAGGTACTGGCCTCGGTGGCCACCTATCCGGCGACTTCGGCGCTGCTGCTCTCGGAATACGCCGGTGTCGCCGAGGGCCGCAACAAGCTATCCGACATCATCACCGGGTTCATCGATCCGAACGCTGATGCTGCGGCAATCGCCGCGCCCAGCCCGCCGGAACCGCCCGCAGCAGTCGAAGCCGCGGCCGAAGATCCGGACGCGGATGCCGACGGTGCCGAGGAAGAAGAAGCTCCCGCCAAAACCAAAGCCGCCAAGGGCAACGACAATGAGGACGAGGAAAGCGACGCGGACGCCGAGTCGAATCCGGCGGATACCGGCCCTGACCCGGAGGAAGCTGCCCGCCGCTTTGGGCAACTGAAGAAGCTGCATGACAAGGCGGTCAAGGCCATTCTCAAGCACGGCACCTCGCACAAGAGCACCGTGCGGGTGCGCAAGCAGCTGGTGGAAGCGCTCATGCAGCTGAAACTTACGCCGCGCATGAACGACATGCTCACCAGCAACCTGCGGCGTCTGGTGGACACCATCCGCACGCACGAGCGTGAAATCATGAACCTGTGCGTCGCCAAGGCCGGCATGCCGCGCAAGGATTTCATCAAGAGTTTTCCGGAAAACCAGACCAACACCCGCTGGCTGGATCGCCAGATCAAATCCAAGCGCAAGTGGTCGGCGGCGCTCGGCCGGCAGAAAGAAGAGGTGGTGCGCATTCAGCACCGGCTGACCGGCATCGAAAAAGAAGCGCACCTTTCCATTCAGGAACTCAAGGAAATCAACCGCCAGATGTCCATCGGCGAGGCCAAAGCACGTCGCGCCAAGAAAGAGATGGTCGAGGCCAACCTGCGCCTGGTGATTTCCATCGCCAAGAAATACACCAACCGCGGCCTGCAGTTCCTCGACCTGATCCAGGAAGGCAACATCGGCCTGATGAAAGCCGTGGACAAATTCGAATACCGCCGCGGTTACAAGTTCTCGACTTACGCGACCTGGTGGATTCGCCAGGCGATCACGCGCTCGATCGCCGACCAAGCACGTACCATCCGCATCCCGGTGCACATGATCGAAACCATCAACAAGCTCAACCGCATCTCGCGTCAGATGCTGCAGGAAATGGGCCGCGAACCGACTCCGGATGAGCTCGCGGTCAAGATGGAAATGCCCGAAGACAAGGTGCGCAAGGTGCTCAAGATCGCCAAGGAACCAATTTCCATGGAGACGCCGATCGGCGACGATGAGGATTCACATCTCGGGGACTTCATCGAAGACGCCTCGGTGACCTCACCGGTAGATGCCGCCACCAACGAAAGCCTGCGTGAACAGACCCACGCGGTGCTCTCGAGTCTCACGCCGCGCGAGGCCAAGGTGCTGCGCATGCGTTTCGGCATCGACATGAACACCGATCACACGCTCGAGGAAGTCGGCAAGCAGTTCGACGTCACGCGCGAGCGCATCCGCCAGATCGAGGCCAAGGCGCTGCGCAAGCTGCGCCATCCATCGCGCTCCGACCAGTTGCGCAGCTTCCTGGACGAATCCCAGTCCTGATGCGTGATGACTACACGTAAATCAAAGGCCGCGTTCGCGCGGCCTTTGCTTTCACAATTGACTGCCGAGATTGGGCCAGTAGCTCAGTTGGTTAGAGCAGGGGGTGAGGCGGGTGCCTTTTATGCGAAGCACCGCTTCGCACCCGCCGAACGCGAGGCGCGATGCCGAGCCGGCGACTCACCAGGGAAGGTACAATGAGCCTTTTATGGGCCCGTAGCTCAGCTGGTTCAGAGCAGGGGACTCATAATCCCTTGGTCGAAGGTTCGAATCCTTCCGGGCCCACCAGATTCTTACTCCGCTAGCGCCGATTCACAGCAAGCCACGGCCTGCCGCGGTACGAATCCGCCACCACCCAGGCAGCGATTGTAATTACCCAGGACACGCCGAATTCATCCCATTGGAAAGCACTGGCATGGCCAGTCAGTACAGGCGGCATCTCCGCCAAGAGCGTGAACAGGCCCATCTGCACGGTCGAGAGCACAGCCGCCAGCCGTCCATAAATGCCGACAAGCATCCCCACGCCAGCCGCGATATAAGTGCAGCCGAAGAAATATGCCCAACCCATATGCCAAGGCAGCCAGCCGGGCACCAAAGGCGCGGTCAGCTTGAGGTAGAAGAAATGCGACAGGCCGAAAGCCAGCATGGCCAGGGCGTAAATCACCCTGGCGATACGCACGCCGTTGTCACCGGCAGCGAAGCCAAGCCAGTGCTTGTCCCAATCAACCGCGAACCCCGCATACAACACCCAGGCGGCCGCGACGATTACTGCGGTCTCGCCCCAAAACTGCCAGGAACCTTCCACCAGGGGCGCAAGCACGATGTAACGCCCTTTGACCAGCACCATCCAGAGCAGCATATAAACCAGCAGCACGCGGGACGCGATGGCGGCCGCACGCCGCCAGAGCAGGCCGAGGCCGCAGGCCAGCGAGATGAGCGCACAGAGATAAACCAGCGCCTCGCGTGCGGGCAAAGCATTGGGCACCCCCTCCCAGCCGGCAACGAAACCGCCCTGGATCAATCCCACGATCCCGAGGGCAATCAGAGTTACCGCAAAGATCGCGTGACTTATGCTTGCGATACGCATCGCTTATTCTCCGGTGACGTTGCGAGATGCTGATTTATAGGCAGAAAACGCGGCGCTATCCACCTTTTTGACTTGAATTATGGATTACAAATAAATGAAACGACGGCCAGAATTGTATCGGCCGTGCTTGGCGTAATCCACAAACGATTCACTGCGCTTGCACCGCAACACAATGCGGTTTCAGCCGCTTGCAATTTCACTTGGCTCGTCCCCGAATATTGGATTTCAGCTTCGTCCCGGAAACAATATG
>JAGXAL010000086.1 GCA_018971605.1 Natronospirales bacterium
CCGGAACAGGATGAATCCCAGCACTATCCACAGCCAGCCGTTGTGCATCAGCAGCGCGTGCGGCAGGATCGCCATGGTAAAGAGATACCCGACCACCTCATCCCAGTTGGCTGCGCCGGGATCCTCGATGCCGAGTTTGCGGGCGGTGTAGCCGCAGACGAAGATGCCAATCACGAACAGCACTGCGGTAATCAGCCAGTAAAGCCAATCGGGAACGGGCGTCAGCAACAGGTAAATGATGACGCCGACGAGCGTGCCGGCGGTGCCCGGCGCACGCGGCGCCAAGCCGCTGCCCAAACCGTAAGCCAGAAAATAAATGGGGTTACTGTAAATCTCGCGTGCCGTATGACGGGTGTTCATGCGGGCCTTATTTAAAATGCTGATAACCCGAAGTATCCGCGTCCGGCACCCATTTGCTGCCGTCGGTTTGCAGACACTGCAGGGTCTTTCCGGCCGTCACCACGCCCACCTGCGTCACGGAACAATCCAGTTTCCCGAGGCGCTGCTTGAGTTGCACCACCCGCGATGGCGGCAGGCTAAAGCACAATTCATAGTCATCGCCGCCGGCAAACGCCAGCTGCCGGGCTTCGGCGCGGCCGAGCAATTCAACCGCCTCTTCTGCGAGCGGCAGCGTGTCCACATTGACTTCGCCGCCCATGCCGCTGCTCTGCAACATGTGCACCAGGTCTGCGAAAAAACCATCGGAGATATCGATGCAGGCGCTCGCCAGCCCGCGCAACGCGAGGCCCGCTGCGATACGCGGCTCCGGCCGTACAAAGCGCGTGCGCAAGCGCTCGCCCGCCTGCGCGTCAATCCTGTTCTGAATCAACCGCAGTCCTGCCGCCGCCGCACCCAATTCGCCGGTGGCGTAAATCTGATCACCGGGCTTGGCACCGTGACGTGTAAGCGCCGTATCTTTGGGAACGAGTCCGTGCGCCGCGATCGTGACGTTCAACGGCCCGCGCGCGATATTCCCGCCCACAAGCGCGACGCGATAACGTTCGGCCAGCGCAAACAAGCCGTGCGCAAATTGGGTCAGCCATTTTTCATTGGCTTCCGGCAGAGTCAACGCCAGCAGCGCCCATGCGGGTTCCGCACCCATGGCCGAAAGATCGCTCAGATTAACGGCCAACGCCCGATGGCCGATATCTTCCGCGGCGAGTCCTGCGGGGAAGTGCACGCCTTCGACTAGCGTGTCCACGGTAGCCACGACTTGCATGCCCTCCGGCACGCGCAGGATCGCGGCATCGTCACCGACACCCAAGACCACATCATCGCGGCGCGACGATTTGTCCGTAAAAAATTTTTGGATCAGTTCAAACTCATTCATATACGGTTGGATTTTCACTTGTCCGCCTCTCCCCTTTGGGGAGAGGATGAGTGAGGGGACGAAAAATCCTGGTCTGATCGAGTTCCCTGTTTGAATTCCGCGCTGCGCACTTGTGCGCAAACTTTCTCCAGCACCGCGTTAATGTACTTGTGGCCGTCCGCCGCGCCGAACTTCTTCGACAACTCCACGGCCTCATTGAGCACCACGCGATAAGGCACCTCGGGATGCGATCGCAGCTCGCAGCTGCCGAGCAATAGTATGCCGCGTTCCACCGGATCCAGCTGCGCCAGCGGCCGGTCGAGATGCCCGCTGAACAAAGCTTCCAGGGTATTACTGTCGGCAATCGCCGCGCCCAGCAAGGCTTCGAAGTATTCAGCGTCTGTGTCGCGTGTTTTCTGACTGGCAAGCAGCTGCACACTGATCTCTGCTGCCGTCGCGCCCGAGAGCTGCCATTGGTACAGCCCCTGCAAAGCCAGGCGCCGCGCCTGTGAGCGCGCCCGTGAACCCCCTGAGTGCATTTTTACCATATCAATGCGCCAGCTGCTGGAGCAGATTGGCCATTTGCAAGGCGGCTTGCGCCGCATCCGCGCCCTTGTTGCCAGCTGCGCCGCCAGCCCGCGTCTGCGCCTGTTCCAGCGTGTCGCAAGTGAGCACGCCAAAGCCGACCGGCACATGGGTATCCAACATCACCCGCATGATGCCGCGGGCGCATTCTCCGGCCACATAATCGAAATGCGGCGTCTCGCCGCGAATCACCGCGCCGAGCGCGATGATGGCCCCGTAGCGGCGACTGACCGCCGCCTGATTCACCGCCACAGGAATTTCGAACGCGCCCGGCACGCGCACGACGTCAATATTCCCGGCGCGCACGCCGGCAGCCGCGAGCGCTTGCAGCGCACCGCTCAGCAGCTTGTCCACCACGAAGGCATTGAAGCGCGCCGCGACGATCGCCACGCACACACCCTTGGCGGCCGCATCGCCTTCGATGATTCTGGAATGTCCGGTCATGACAAAGAGCCCGTTGAATTACGGGCTTATTCTAACCGAGAGCATTATTGCAGGAGCGGCCTCTGGCCGCGACCAGAATGCGACAAAGCAAAAATACCGGTCGCGGGCATGGCCCGCTCCCAGCATACAGAGATAACAAGCCAGGGCGCGCTTACGCACCGAGGAACGCGCGCACCCTGCGGCGATCGGAGTCGCGCTGCGCACAGGGGAAAATCGTCAGTCGCAGCTCACGTATTCCACAACTTCCAGCCCGAACCCCGAGAGACCGTGCATTTTCTTCGGCTGGCTCAGGACGCGCATGCGCTTCACGCCCAGGTCCAGCAGAATCTGTGCGCCCACGCCATAGGTGCGCAACACGCTGGCGGCGGGCACTTTGTCTTCCATTTGTGCCTCGCCGTTCAGATGACCGCGCAGGCGTTCCACCAGCAGTGCCGGATCCTCCGGCTGGCGCAAGATCACCAGCACGCCGCCCTCGCGGGAAATGCGTTGCATGGCATTGCGCAGCGGCCAGCCGAGTTCCTCCCATTGCAGACCCACCACGTCGGACAAGGTGTTCTGCAGGTGCACACGTACGAGTGCGGGATGCTCTGGACGCACTTCACCGCGCATCAGCGCCAGGTGCACAGTGCGGTTGATGCGGTCTTCATACGCGAGCAGACGAAACTCGCCGAACTCGGTAGGCACACTGCGGTCGGCAATGCGTTCCACAGTTTTTTCCTTCGCAATGCGATAGCGGATAAGGTCTGCAATGGTGCCGATCTTGAGCTGATGGGCACGTGCAAATTTCTCCAGATCCGGTCGGCGTGCCATGCTGCCATCTTCATTCAGAATCTCCACGATCGCCGCGGCCGGTTCCAGTCCGGCAAGCCGCATCAGATCGCAACCCGCCTCGGTGTGCCCGGCACGCGTCAACACCCCGCCTGGCTGGGCCATGAGCGGGAAAATGTGCCCCGGCTGTTTCAGATCCTCCGGCCTGGCGTCGGGCTTGACCGCAGTGCGAATGGTATGCGCGCGGTCATACGCCGAGATGCCGGTGGTCACACCCTCGGCGGCTTCGACGGAAACCGTGAAGTTGGTGGTGCGCTTTTGGTCGGTGTCGTTCACCATCAACGGCAGGCGGAGTTGCGCGCAACGCTCGCGCGTCAGGGTGAGGCAAATCAGCCCGCGGCCGTAACGCGCCATGAAGTTCACGTCCTCTGGGCGCACTTTTTCCGCCGCCATGATGAGGTCGCCCTCGTTCTCGCGGTCGGCGTCGTCCATGATGACCACCATGCGTCCGGCGCGCAGTTCCTCCAGAATGTCATCGATGCGGTCGAGGCCGGCCTGGGAGAGTTGAGTGACCGTGCTATTCATGGCTTCGAATCCGGATGTATGAGGCGTTCAAGATAGCGTGCCAGCAGGTCCACTTCCAGATTGACACGCGTGCCCGGCTGCCAATGCCCGAGAACACTGTGTTCCAGTGTGTGCGGGATGATATTGACGTCGAACAGTTTGCCGTTGATACCGTTGACGGTAAGGCTAACGCCGTCCACGCAAACCGAGCCTTTGCGGGCGATGTAGTGCGCCAGTTCCGCAGGCGCTTCGATTTCGAAGCGTACCGAGCGCGCGTCCTCGCGCCGGCTTTGCACCGTGCCCACGCCGTCCACGTGGCCTAGCACCAGATGACCGCCGAGCGGTGTGGCCAACGTCAGCGAAGTTTCCAGGTTCACCGGTGTCCCGGCCTTGAGATTGCCGAGCGTAGTCAGTGCCAACGTTTCGCGCGAAGCATCAGTTACAAAGCTCTGCGCGTGTTTTTCAATCACGGTGAGACAACAGCCGTTGATAGCGATGCTGTCGCCGACACTGACCCGGTTCAAATCCAGCCCGCGGGCTTCGATGTGCAGACGCACATCGCCGCCGCGCTCTTCCCGCGACTTGATCTTCCCTACCGCCTGCACGATGCCCGTAAACATGAAATTCCTGTTTGTAGGAGCGGCTTTCAGCCGCGATGATCTTTTCTTTCTGTCGGCATGGCAATCACACGCAAATCATTTCCTACTGTGCGTATATCCGTCATCTGCAATTCAATGCGCTCCTGCATACTCTTCAACGCCGGCAGGCTGAACATGCCGCGGGCGGTATCACCCAGCAGGCACGGCGCCATATATATGATGAACTCGTCCACCAGTCCCGCCGCCAGCAGCCCACCGTTCAGGCCAGGGCCGGCTTCCACCAGAACCTCGTTGCACTCCATTTCCGCCAGCCGCTGCAGAAGCGCGGCGAGGTCCACGTGGCCATCCTTGGCCGGGATCAACAACAGCGTTGCACCGGCTTTGGTGAGCCGCGCCTGATGCGCGGCATCAGCACCGACCATCGCAATATGGGTTTCGCCCGGTTGTTTCAAGATGCGCGCCGCGGGTGGAGTGCGCAAACCGCTGTCCACCACGATGCGCCGCGGCTGGCGCCAGTCCCCCGTCAAACGCACCGTGAGCGCAGGATCGTCCTTGAGTACCGTACCGATGCCGGTGAGGATTGCCGAACTGCGCGCCCGCCAACGTTGCGCGTCTTCACGCGCCGCTTCGCAGCTGATCCATTTGCTCTCGCCACCCGCCAGCGCCGTACGTCCATCGAGACTCACCGCCAGTTTGCTGCGCACCCACGGCCGGCCGTGCATCATGCGACTGATGAAGCCTGGATTGAGTGCTCTTGTCTGTTCTTCCAGCAAGCCGCTTGCGGTTTCAATGCCAGCCGCCCGCAACTTGGCAAACCCCTTGCCGGCCACCAGCGGGTTGGGATCCTGCATGGATGCGATCACGCGCGCCACGCCCACTGCAATCAAGGCATCCGCACACGGTCCGGTGCGCCCGAAATGCGCACAGGGCTCAAGCGTGGTGTACACGGTCGCGTCACGCGCCTGTTCACCCGCCTCGTGCAAAGCCAGCACTTCGGCATGCGCCTCGCCTGCCTTGTGATGGAAACTGCGGCCGACGGCCTTGCCGTCCTTGACGATCACGCATCCGACACGCGGATTGGGATCGGTGGTGTACAGACCCTGCTCCGCGAGGCGCAGGGCTTCGGCCATGAATTCGTGGTCGGAGACGGTAAACATGGAATCAATGCAGAGCGGGCATGCGGGATCACCCCTCACCCTATTCTCTCCCCTCAAGGGGCGAGAAGATAAGGAAGATTATTTCTTTTCATCGTCCGGCAGCAGCGGCATCTGTTCGCGTTTCAGGGCCTCGCGTGCGACCTCATCCTGCAGGCGTTCGATTTCCTCGCGGAACGCATTGACATCCTGGAAGCGGTGATAGACGGAGGCAAACCGCACAAAGGCGACTTCGTCGAGCGCCTTGAGCTCCTGCATGACCCATTCGCCCAGTTGCCGCGACTTGATCTCGCGTTCGCCCGCGACTTGCAGCTGGTGCGCGATGCGCGCCAGCGCTTCCTCGGTAGCCTCGGTGCTCACCGGCCGTTTCTCCAGCGCACGCATCATGCCGGCACGCAGTTTCTTCTCGTCAAAGGGCTCGCGCGTGCCGTCATGCTTGACGATGCGCGGCATGACGAGTTCCGCGCTTTCGAAAGTGGTGAAGCGTTCGCCGCACTTCTCGCACTCGCGCCGCCGACGCACCTGGGCGCCTTCGCCCGCGAGCCGCGAGTCAATCACTTTCGTATCTTCGTGATTACAGAACGGGCAATGCATTCAAACAGCCCCGGCGCTCAGAACTGCATGCCGGCGGGATAAACCGGGAATTTCTTGCACAGCGCCAGCACCTGGTCCTTAACACGAGCGATGGTCTTCTGATTGCCAAGATCGTCGAGAATATCGGCCATCCAGCCGGCGAGATCGCGGATTTCGGTTTCCTTCAGGCCACGGGTAGTGGCGGCGGGCGTACCGATGCGCAGGCCCGAAGTCACCATCGGCGGGCGCGGATCGTTGGGCACGGCGTTTTTGTTGACGGTGATGTTGGCCTGATGCAACGCCGCGTCGGCATCCTTGCCGGTGATGTTGCGCGCGATCAGGTCCATAAGAAACAGGTGATCGTCGGTGCCGCCCGAAACGATGTTGTAGCCGCGCTTGATGAAGGCCTCCGCCATGGCGCGCGCGTTATCGAGAATCTGCTGCTGGTAAACCTTGAATTCGGGCTGCAACGCTTCCAGCAATGCCACCGCTTTGGCTGCGATCACGTGCATCAGCGGCCCGCCCTGGGTGCCTGGGAACACCAGCGAGTTGAGTTTCTTTTCGATCTCGGGATTAGCTTTCGCCAGGATCAAACCGCCGCGTGGACCGCGCAAGGTTTTATGTGTCGTGGTGGTGGTGACATCGGCGATGTTGACCGGATCGGGATAAATGCCGGCCGCCACCAGTCCCGCCACGTGCGCCATGTCCACTACCAGATAGGCGCCCACGGAATCAGCAATGTCACGGAACTTTTGCCAGTCAATACGGCGCGAGTAAGCGGAAAAGCCGGCAACGATAACTTTAGGTTTGTGCTCGTGCGCAAGTTGTTCGACCTGTGCGTAATCCAGCAACCCCGTGGCTGTATCAATTCCGTACTGGTGCACGTTGAAATGCTTGCCGGAAAAATTCACCTTGGCGCCGTGGGTCAGGTGCCCGCCGTGCGCCAGCGCCATGCCCAGCATCGCGTCACCCGGTTGCATGAGCGCGTAGTACACCGCGGCGTTGGCTTGCGAGCCGGAATGCGGCTGCACGTTGGCGTAAGCGGCATTGAACAGTTTCTTGGCGCGCTCGATGGCAAGCCGCTCGGCCACGTCCACGAACTCGCAGCCGCCGTAGTAACGTTTGCCGGGATAACCCTCGGCATACTTGTTGGTGAGCACTGAGCCCTGCGCGGCCAGCACCCGCGGACTCACATAGTTTTCCGAAGCAATCAACTCGACATTCTCTTCCTGACGCTTCAGTTCGGAACGCAGCGCAGCATAGAGTTCATCATCGAACCCCTGAATAGTCATGGACTGGCTGAACATCAGATGCTCCGGCGGGGTTATTTTTGGCGGCTCATTGTACCTTAGGCGCACACGCGTTCAGGAATCGAGGAACGCTTGCACCACACCGCTCCAGGCTTGAGCCAGATTGCGACGGTTGTAACCACCACCGCCCAAACCCACGATACGGCCGTCGCAGAATTCATCCGCCAACGCACACAACCGCGCGGCAGCGTGCGCGTGCGCCGCCGGCGTGTAGCGCAAATGCGTAATGGGATCACCGCGGATACTGTCGGCGCCGCACTGCAACAGGATGAACTCCGGCCGGCCTTTGCGCAGATAAGCTTCCACGCGTTCCCAGGCCGGATGGAAGACCGCATCGTCGGCGCCGGGCGGCATGGGGATATTGAGTTTGGTGCCGGCCGCCGCACCCCGGACGGTTTCGTCGGCGCGCCCGGTGCCGGGATAGAGATAACGGCCGTCCTCGTGCAAGTCGGCGAGCAGCAAAAGCGGATCCTCCTCAAAAGCGT
>JAGXAL010000087.1 GCA_018971605.1 Natronospirales bacterium
TGCCCGCGCTGCACGTGTGCGCCCAAACCTGCGAGCCGGCGGGTGATGGCGTTTTCGCGTAAATCCGAACCGCTCACCCGATAACCCAGATTGATGAGTACCTCGGCAATGCCGCCCATGCCGGCGCCACCGATGCCCACCAGGTGCACGCGACGGATGCGGCGCATGAGTTCGCTCATACCGCCGCGCCTGCTTGCAGGCAGACATCGGCAACCTGCAGTGCCGCCTGCGGCTTGGCCAGTGCCCGGGCGCGCTGCGCCATGTTCAGTAACAACGGCCGATCCGCAAGCAAGCGCTGCAGTACTGTTGCAAGACTCGCGGCGGAAAGCGCCGCTTGCGGCAAGAGTTCCGCCGCGCCGGCCCGCACCAGAAATTGCGCATTGCGCGTCTGGTGATCGTCCACTGCCGCCGCAAACGGCACCAGCACCGCCGCCAATCCGGTGGCAGTGAGTTCGGCAATCGTGAGTGCGCCGGCACGGCACACCGCGAGGTCCGCCCACGCGTAGGCCTCGGCCATATCTTCGATGAAGGCTGCAACTCGCGCCTTGACCCCGCGCTGCCGGTATGCCGCGGCCAGCGACTCGGCATCGCGCATTCCGGATTGGTGCCAGACATCGGGCGCCGGCGACAGGTTGAGCTGTGCGATCGCTTGCGGAAGCGTTTCGTTCAGGACACGCGCGCCCTGACTGCCGCCGATCACCAGGACTCGCAAGGCGCTACCACGGCCCGCGAAGCGCGCTTCCGGTGCCGGCAGCGCCGCAATCGTGGCGCGCACCGGATTGCCGACATACTCGGCACGGCGCGTCGCGGCGAAGCTTCTGGGGAAACCTTCGAGCACGCGCCGCGCCATGTGGCTCAATACGCGGTTGGTGACACCGGGCACGGCATTCTGTTCGTGCAACACCAAGGGGCAGCCACTCAGGCGCGCCGCCAGACCGCCCGGACCACTCGCGAATCCGCCCATGCCGAGCGCCACCTGCGGCCGCAGCCGCCGGAAAATCCGCTGCGCCTGGCGCACGGCGCGCGCCACCCGCCACGGCGACAGCAATAAGGTGCGCCAGCCCTTGCCGCGCAGGCCGCCGACTGCGATCCACTCGACGCCTATCCCTGCCGCCGGCACGACGCGTGCTTCCAAACCCTGGCGGGTTCCGATCCAGGTCACGGCATGGCCACGTGCGCGCAGCTCGTCCGCCACCGCGAGTGCGGGGAAGACATGTCCGCCAGTGCCACCGGCCATAATCACGATCTTCATCTCCCCGTCACTTCTCTAACCATCCCTGGCGCGCTGACCAGCCGCGGCATCCCTGCCGTGGCGCTCGGCAGGATCAAACAGCCACTGGCTGTTTGATAAAGACGCCTGCCTCGCCCTCCGGTGCCTCCAGCCATAATCACTACTTTCATGTGCCTCTCTTGCAATTCATGTCGCCACCGCACGCTCAAACCAGGAGCGACCCTCACGGGACTCGCGGTCCACACGCAAAATCAAACCGATGGCGGCGCACACTACGATCAGGCTGCTGCCGCCGTAACTCATGAGCGGCAAGGTCAGGCCCTTGGTGGGCAGCGCCCCCATGTTCACGCCCATGTTGATGAACGCCTGCAGGCCGATCCACAGTCCCAGCCCGAACGCCACTTGCGCGCCGAACGGCTGACCGGCGCGCACCGCACGGCGTGCAATCGCCACCGCGCGCCAGGTGAAAATCGAGTACAACGCGATCACCGCCACGCAGCCCAGCAGCCCGAGTTCCTCGGCCAGCACCGCAAACAGGAAATCGGTGTGCGCTTCCGGCAGATAAAAAAGCTTCTGCACGCTCTCGCCCAGGCCCACACCAAAAAGTCCGCCGCGACCGATGGCGATCAGCGAGTTGGTAAGCTGGAAGCCGCTGTCGAAGGGATGACTCCAGGGATGCAGGAAGCCGGTGAGACGTTCGAGCCGGTAAGGTGAGGCCACGGCCAGCACCACAAATCCGACCACGCCCAGGAGCGCCAGGCCGCTGAAATCGCGCAACCGCACGCCGCCGAAGAACAGCATCGCCATGACTGTGGCGATCAGCACCATGGCGGCGCCGAAATCCGGTTCCATCAGCAGCAGCAGCGCTGCCAGCCCCACCACCAGCATGGGTTTGAGCGAGCCACTGAGACGTTCGGCAAGCTGGGCCCGCTGGCGCACGCTGTAGCCCGCTATATATATAAGTATCAGCAAGCGCGCCGGCTCCGATACCTGCAGGCGGAACGGCCCGAGTTCCAGCCAGCGGATGCTGCCGTTCACGTGCCGGCCGATACCCGGAATCAGCACCACCGCAAGCATCGCCAGCGCCAGCAGCAACAGCACGAAATTGCCGCGCAACCACCAGGCGAGCGGCACGCTGTAAGCCACCGCCGCCGCCGCCAGGCCGGCCATCGCATAGACCAGTTGCCGCTCGAAGAAATAAAACGGATTGCCGGTGGTCTTGTCGGCCAGGGTGATCGAGGCCGAGGCCACCATCACCAGCCCCAGCCCCAGAATCACGGCCGCCGTCATCCACAGCACCGGGTCGGGTGCGAATCCGCGGCGTCCGGCAACGGCTTGGGCCTCAGCCATGGCCGAGCCTCCCAACCGCTGCGGCAAACACGCGCCCGCGGTGTTCAAAGTTGTCGAACATGTCGAGGCTCGAACAGGCGGGCGATAACAGCACCCAGTCACCCGGCTGCGCGCGTTGCGCTGCTTGCGCGACTGCTGCGTCCATGTCCTTGACGCGCAGCGTCGGCACGCGCCCGGCCAGCGCCGTTTCAATGACGGCCGCATCCTTGCCGAGCAGCACGACACTGCGCGCCTTGCCCGCCAAGGCCGGCGCCAGCGGCGTGAAGTCCTGATGCTTGCCGTCGCCACCGGCGATCAACACCAGCGGCTGACTCACGCCGGCAACCGCCGCCAGCGTCGCGCCCACGTTGGTGCCCTTGGAGTCGTCGTAGTACTCGACCCCGCGGTAGCTGCCGACGTACTGCATGCGATGCGGCAGCCCGGCAAACTCGTGCAAGGCCGCGAGCATCGCCGGCCGCGGCAGACCGGCCGCCGCGCCCAGTGCCAGCGCGGCGAGCGCATTGGCGACATTGTGCGCGCCGCGGATGCGCAGCTCGGAAACCTTCAGCAGCCGCTCGCCACCGCAGGCGAGCCAGCGTTCGCCCGCATGTTCGATCAATCCGTAGTTCGCACCTCGCGGCGCGTCCAGCCCGAAGCTGACCTGCTTTTGCCCCGCCCCCACCATGCGCCGCACCTGCGCATCCTCGCGGTTGAAGACCGCCGTGCCGCAATGCCGGTAAATGCGTGCCTTGGCCGCGGCGTAATCTTCCAGCGTGGCGTGACGATCCAGATGATCGGGCGAAATGTTCAACACCGCTGCCGCGACGCAATGCAGCGACTCGGTGACTTCCAGCTGGAAACTCGAGAGCTCCAGCACGTACAGTTGCGGCTCCTGGTCGCGCACCAGATCCAGCGCCGGTGTGCCCAGATTGCCGCCGACGCGCGCGTCGATCCCGGCGCGTTCCGCCATCAAGCCCAGCAGCGAAGTCACGGTGCTCTTGCCGTTGGAACCGGTGATGCCGACCACCGGCGCCTGCACCGTGCGCGCAAACAATTCGACATCGCCGAACACCGGCAGGCCGCGGGCGCGCGCCGCATTCAGAAACGGCGCGTTGGCCGCCACACCCGGCGACACCAGCACCTGCTCGGCGCCGGCCAGCGCCTGTTCGGAAAATCCGCCGACGAACACCGCCGCCTGCGGCACCAGCTCGCGCAGTTGCGCCAGCGCCGGCGGGCGTGCACGGCTGTCAGTCACGGCCACCTCGGCTCCGTGCGCCGCCAGAAAGCGCACGCAGGACAAGCCGGTCCGGCCGAGCCCGACGACCAGGGTCTTGTGGTGAGCTTGCGGCATGTGCATGCACTGCTCCCTAGCGCACCTTGAGGCTGGACAAGCCGATCAGCACCAGAATCACCGTCAGGATCCAGAAGCGCACGATCACCCGCGGCTCCGGCCAGCCTTTCAATTCAAAGTGGTGGTGCAGCGGCGCCATGCGGAAGATGCGCTTGCCGGTGAGCTTGAAGGAGCCGACTTGGAGAACCACCGAGGCCGTTTCCATGACAAATACGCCGCCCATGATGAACAACACGATTTCCTGGCGCACGATCACGCCGAGCGTGCCGAGCGCCGCCCCCAGGGCGAGCGCGCCCACGTCGCCCATGAACACCTGCGCCGGATAGGCGTTGAACCACAGAAAGCCGAGACCCGCGCCCACCAGCGCACCGCAATACACCACCACCTCGCCGGCGCCCGGCACGAAGGGAATGGTGAGGTAATGCGCGAACACGAAATTGCCCGCGGCATAGCCGAAGATGCCGAGCGCCCCGCCCACCAGCACCGTGGGCATGATGGCCAGGCCGTCGAGGCCATCGGTGAGATTGACAGCGTTGCTCATGCCGACCACCACAAACCAGGTGATCAGGATGAAGAACCCGCCGAAGCTCACCGACACGTGCTTGAGCAGCGGCACGATGTAGGCAATTTCAGAGATCTCGCGGTGACCGATATACAAGGCCACGCCCGCCGCCAGACCCAGAATCGATTGCAGCAGGAACTTGAGCGCAGGCTGCAGTCCGCGCGAATCATGCAGCACCAGTTTCTTGTAGTCATCGGCAAAACCGATCAGGCCGAAGCCGACGGTCACGCCGATCAGAATCCACACGTAGCGATTGTGCAGATCCGACCACAGCAAGGTGGTGATGATGATGGTCACCAAGATCAGGGTGCCGCCCATGGTGGGCGTGCCGGCCTTGGCCAGATGCGATTGCGGTCCGTCGTCGCGCACCGGCTGGCCGATCTGGCGCAGGCTCAGGCGCCGGATCATGGCCGGGCCGGTGACGAACGACAGCACCAGCGCCGTGAGCACCCCGAGAATCGCGCGGAAAGTGAGATAGGAAAAGACATTGAATGCCGAGTGGTAGCGTGTCAGGTATTCGGTGAGCAGCAACAGCATGGCTGTCAGCCTCCGCCTGCCGCGCCCGCGAGCGTCTGCGACGCGCGCAGCGCCTCGACCACGCGTTCCATGCGCATGCTGCGCGAGCCCTTGATGAGCACGGTGACGCCGGCACGCAGATTTGCGCGCAGTGCCTTGATGAGCGCATCGAGATCCACAAAGTGTTCGGCACCCGTGCCGAATTTTTCGGTGGCGTGCAGGCTCAGGCTGCCGAATGTCCACAGGCGCAGCACACCGAGACGCCGCGCGAGCTCGCCGCAGTCGGCATGCAGCGCGGCCGCGCGCGTGCCGAGTTCGCCCATGTCGCCCAGCACCAGCCATACGGGATCGCCGAGACTCACGGCGAATTCCATGGCTGCCTTGAGCGACAAGGGATTGGCGTTGTAGCTGTCGTCGATCAGGCGGCAGCCACGCACGCCCGGCACTATGATCAGACGTCCGGCGGTCATCGGCACGCTCGCCAAGCCGGCGCTGATCTCGGCAAGACTGGCGCCGGCGGCGCTCGCGGTTGCAGCCGCGGCCAGTGCGTTCATGACATTGTGTCGTCCCGGCAGGGACAGGCGCAGCGCCGCGGAGCCCGCCGGGCTTTGCAGCGTGAAGTCCCACGCGCCGCTCGGCAACTGCCGCAGCGAATCGGGCGCGGGATGGAAGTCGGCCGCTTCGGTCATGCCGAAACTGCACTGCCCGCGGTTGCCGGCCAGTTGCCGCCACAGTGGCGCGAATTCGTCGTCGGCATTGATGACGGCAGTGCCGTCGGCGCGTAGGCCCGCGAACAACGCGCCTTTTTCCACCGCCACGCCGCGCACGCTGCCGAGCGCCTCGAGATGCGCGCTGCCGGCGTTGGTCACCACGCCCACGCTCGCAGAAACCAGCGAGGCCAGATATTCGATCTCGCCCGGATGATTGGTACCCAACTCGATCACGGCGGCGCGGTGTTGTGCGCCCAGACCGAGGAGAGTCAGCGGCACGCCCACATCATTGTTCTGGTTGCCGCGGGTGGCGAGTGTTTCGCCGCGTTGCCGCAGAATGCTCGCGATCATTTCCTTGACCGTAGTCTTGCCGTTGGAGCCGGTGACGGCCACAACCGGAATGTCGAAACCACGCCGCCAGTGGGCCGCCCAGGCGCCGAGCGCGCGGCGCGTGTCCGCCACCACAATCTGCGGCAGGTGCGAAGCCACCGGATGCTCGACCAGGGCGCCGGCGGCACCGAGCTTTTCGGCCTGCACCACGTAGTCATGCCCGTTGTAACGGGCGCCGCGCAGCGCCACGAACAATTCATCGCCGCCGATCTTGCGGGTGTCGGTGCTGACGTACAGGAAATTCCGATCCTTGCCCAACAACCGGCCGCCGGTGGCCGCCGCCACGTCCGAAAGCCGCCGCGCGCTCATGCCGGCACCTCGCGCAAGAGTTGTTGCACGGTGTCGCGGTCGCTGTATTCGATGTTGCGGTCGCCGACCACCTGATAGTTCTCGTGGCCTTTGCCGGCCACCAGGATCACGTCGCCTTTGCGCGCGGCCTGAACGGCTGCGGCAAGCGCACGCGCGCGGTCGCGCTGCACCTGCACCCGCTGGCGATCCGTAACGCCGGCGAGAATTTCGGCGACGATCACGTCGCCATCTTCGTGGCGCGGATTGTCGTCGGTGATAATGACGTGATCGGCAAGTTTTTCAGCAAGCGCGCCCATCTGCGGACGCTTGCCGCGGTCACGCTCACCGCCGCAGCCGAAGATGCACCACAGTTGTCCGCTGCAATGTGCGCGCGCCGCGACAAGCGCTTTCTCCAGCGCATCCGGCGTATGCGCGTAATCCACCACGACCAACGGGCGGCGATTGCCGCCAAAACATTCCATGCGGCCGGGAACGGTGCGCGCCCGGCTCAACGCAGCCAGTGCCTCGGCAAAGGGCAGGTCCAGGGCCTGCAACACGCCCAAAACCGCAAGCAGGTTCTGCACGTTGAAGCGGCCAAGCAACCGCGTGCTCACCCGCCCGCTGCCGGCCGCGCCGCTCACTTCGAACTGCGTGCCGTCAGCACCCAAGGACAAGCACGTCGCCTGCAAGGTCTGTCCGCGCTCTGCACGGCGGCCTTCCAGGGTGTAGCCGGTGAGCGCGATGCCCGCCGGCAAGCTGTTCGCCAGTTCACGGCCGAAGGCGTCATCCAGATTGATGACCGCGTGGCGCAATCCCGGCATTTCGAAAAGGCGGCGCTTGGCGGCGCCGTAAGTTCCCATGCTGCCGTGATAATCGAGATGATCACGCGTGAGATTGGTGAATACCGCAACTGCGACGTGCACGCCGTTCATGCGGCCCTGATCGAGCGCGTGACTGGAGGCTTCCATGCTCACGTGCTGCACGCGCGCATCGCGAAACCGCGCGAGCCAGGCCTGTAGACTTACCGCATCCGGTGTGGTGTTGGCCGCAGGCTCGAGTTGGCCATAAACGCCGCAACCCAGTGTGCCCAGCAAGCCGCAAGGCTTGCCCAGCTCTGAAAGGGTTTGCGCGCTGATCAGGCTCACCGAGGTTTTGCCGTTGGTGCCGGTGACCGCGACCACGCGCTGCGCAGCGGAAGGTTCGGCATAAAAGCGCGCGGCGATCGGGCCCGCCCGCTGCGCCAGCTCGCGCAC
>JAGXAL010000088.1 GCA_018971605.1 Natronospirales bacterium
CGCAACTCTGCGGCAGCGACTTCGGCGCCCAACGCGCGCAAGCGTTCCACCAGCAACGGACCGGAACGATCTTGGTAATCGCCGCGGCTCGCGCGATCGCTCAAGGTCACCACCGCCGCCCGCACGCCATCGAGCCGTGGGAGCGCGTGCGGCTGGTAACGCTCGCGTTCCGCTGCGCTCATGCCCTCGGGATGCAACCACAGACCCTTCTTGCCGCCTTCCTTGAAAAGCAGGCGCACGCTGCCGAATGACAACGCCGGTTCCACCGGCTTGGTCAGATCGTAGAGCGTTAGCAGCGCCGCGCTCACGCCGGTGAGTGCCTCCATTTCCACGCCGGTGCGCGCCGCAGTGGCCACTTCGCAGTACACGCGGATCACCTGCCGCGCCGGCAGTGGCTCGCAACGTACTTCGATGTGCTCCAGCGGCAGCGGATGGCACAGTGGCAAAAGTTGCGCGGCGTTCTTGGCGCCCTGCAAACCGGCGACCTCGGCCATCAGCATGGCGTCGCCCTTGGGCAGGCGGCGCTCGGCGATCTGCGCGTAGGCCGCGGCGCCTGCGTTGAATTCGCCCACGGCCACCGCGCGGCGCGCAGTGACGCGTTTGCCATGCACATCGGCCATGTGGAAATGCGTGCGTTCCTGACCCTCAGGCATTGATCAACCTCCGGTGGAGGCCAGTTGCGGCGTGATGCCGGTGCGGCCCTGATGCAGGAAGTGGCCCTGCTCCTTGCGCCCGATCTGGCCGCGGATGGCGCCGACCAGTTCGTCGAGCTGGTCATCGTCCTGCAGCAGCGAGCGCAGCGGGATGCCGAATTCGCCAAACAGGCACAGGCGCAGGTCGCCCACTGCGGTGACGCGCAGGCGATTGCAGCCGGTGCAAAAATCCTTCGAGTACGGCGCAATGATGCCGATGCGCCCGGCGTAGTCGGGATGCCGGTACTCGCGCGCCGGACCCGCGTCCGCCGCACGCGGCAAGGCCTGCCAACCCGCGTCCTGAAGTTCGCGCTCCAAACCCTCGGCACGCACGTGGCGCTCGCGGAAAAAAGCGAGGTTGTCGCCGGTCTGCATCAGCTCGATGAAGCGCAGGCCGAGTGCGTGGTCACGCAGGTAATCGAGCCAGGCCGGAAGTTCGTGGTCGTTCACGTCGCGCAACAGCACCGCGTTGAGCTTGACGGACGGCAATCCGGACGCCAGCGCCATATCCACGCCGTACAGGATGTCATCGAGGAGGTCACGGCCGGTGATGCGCGCGAACACCGCACGGTCGAGGCTGTCCACGCTGACGTTGATGGCGTTCAAGCCGGCATCCAGCCACTCGTGCAGCCGGCGCGACAGCAGCGTGCCGTTGGTGCTCATCGCGAGCTTGGTGACGCCCGGTACCGCGGCCGCGGTGCGCAATATGGCGGTGAGATCGCGGCGCACGCTCGGTTCGCCGCCGGTGATGCGCAGCTTGTGCATCCCGAGCTGCACGAAGCCGCGCAGCAAGCGCGTGATCTCCTCCAGCGAAAGCGGCGACGCGGTACCGGCGGCCGCGTGGTAACCGCGCGGCAGGCAGTACATGCATCGAAAATTGCAGGCAGGCACGACGGACAGACGCAGATACGGAAAGCGTCGGCCGTAACGGTCGCTCAGTGCATCCATGTTTTTCCACTCCTTTCCAAAGCCGGGAGGCGAACGCGTTTCCCCGTCCACCCGGTGACCCGAAGGTCACGGACGCAAGGCCATATCCCATCGCTGGAATCGCAGGCCCGGCGCCTCGGAGTTTTAAGACAAGGCAATCATACCTGAACCGGCCCGCCGCTGACGCCGGCGTTGCCTGCGCGCGACGGCGGGTGGGAGGCGAGCCGAACCGGCTTAGCCAAAGCAGTGGATGACCGCTTGCACGTCAGGCCGAACGGTTTTGCATCAGTCCATTGAGCTTCCCGTAAGTCAGATCGCTGGCCAAGGTCTTGAATCCTCCGCCCGCGAGGATTTCTCGCGCCAGGCGCTCGGCAAATGCCAAGCTCGCGCGATGCAAGCCCGAGCCCAGGCTCACCCGGGCCACGCCCAGCTTCTGCAGTTCGGCAACCGCAGGGGTTGCCGGTCCCGCGAGGATGTTGAGCGGTAACTTCAATTCCCGCACCAAGGCGGCAATCGTCGCGGCATCGGCAACCCCGGGCGCAAACAGGCAATCGACCCCGGCCTGTGCGTAGGCCTTGAGCCGCCGCAGGGCTTCTCCCAAGCGGCTCTCGGGCGCGCCCACCTGATGCAGGAAAACATCGGTGCGTGCATTGATCATCAGCGGGATGCCGGCTGCATCGGCGGCTGCACGCGCGGCGCGCAAACGCGCTTGCTGATCGGCAACGTCGCGCAACGGCTGCGGCGATCCTGGCGGCAAGCCATCTTCAAGATTGACGCCCACGGCGCCCGTGGCCAGCAGTTGCTTGATGACCGCCTGCAGCGCGGCCGGCGTGTCGGCGTAACCCGCTTCCAGATCGGCGCTCACCGGAACTGGCACGGCCTCGGCGACGCGCCGGGTTGCCGTGAGAACTTCGGCGAGTGGCGTGAATTGTCCATCGGCAAAACCCAGAGCATTGGCCACGCCCGCACTGGTGGTGGCGATAGCGCGCGCGCCGGCCAGCGCGAACAGCGCGGCGCTGGCTGCATCCCAGGCGTTGGGCAACACCAGGATCGGCGGCGCCTGATGCAAACTCTTCAACAATTCGGCTTTGCGTTTTTGGCTTGCGAGATCTGACATGACACTCTCCTGTAACAGCAATACAGCGCAGGCACTCATCCCGAATGCCTGCGCAAACATTGACATGAAAATAAAAAGGAGCCGGCCTGTAAGCCGGGTTCTGTCGTGGACAGCCATTCCTCTGGGACGCGCGTCGCCGCGCGCCTCAAGCGGCCTACCCGGAAGCCGTGCGGACCGCACGCGCGGGTCGCCCCGCTGCTTCCCTATTTGGCCTTGCTCCGGATGGGGTTTTCCGTGCCGCGAGCGGTTGCCCGTCGCGCGGTGCGCTCTTACCGCACCTTTTCACCCTTGCCTGTGCCATGCGGCCATCGGCGGTGTGTTTTCTGTGGCACTTTCCGTGGGCTCGCGCCCCCCAGGCGTTACCTGGCATCCTGTCCTGTGGAGCCCGGACTTTCCTCTGCGCGTGATCACAGCGGCTGCCCGGCCGACTCCATGCTCATTATACCGGAGCCTTTGCTGAACACTGACTTCACGCGGTTGCCGCGCGTCACTTGCGCCCGGCGATTTCGATGGCTTTGGCGTACAGCTGATTCTTCTTGCCGCCGCTGATGCGTGCGGCCAGGCTCGCCGCTTGCTTGACCGGCAACTCTTCGAGCAGTATCCGCAGCAGACGTTCCGCTTCGATGTTTGCCGCACCGGATTGCGCCGCCGGCGCCCCCGCGACCAGCACCACGACTTCGCCTTTGAGTTCATCATTATTTTTGTCGAAAGCCGCGACCAGTCCAGCCAGTGTTCCGCGGCTGAGCGTCTCATGCAGCTTGGTGAGCTCGCGCGCCACCACCGCCGCGCGTTCCTCCCCGAAAACCTGTGCCATGTCGGCCAGGGAGTCTTTCAAACGATGCACGGCTTCGTAAAACACCAGCGTGCGGGTATCGGTCGCCAAGGTTTCAAGCCGTGCGCGACGCGCCGCGGATTTGGCCGGCAAAAATCCCTCGAACACGAAACGGTCGGTAGGCAAGCCGCTTACCGACAATGCCGCAATCAGCGCGCTCGGCCCCGGAATCGGCGTCACGGTTACCCCCGCAGCGCAAGCGGCACGCACCAGATCGAAACCCGGGTCGCTGATGAGCGGCGTGCCGGCATCCGAGACCAGCGCCACCGATTCGCCTGCCTGCAGCCGTTCCACCAGGCGCGATGTGCGCCTGGCTTCGTTGTGCTCGTGCAGCGACAAAAGCGGCGTGCGGATGCCGAAATGCGCCAGCAAGCTACCGGTGTGGCGCGTATCCTCGGCGGCGATCAACTGCACTTCGGCCAGGATTCTGCACGCCCGCGGCGACAGGTCCTCAAGATTGCCGATGGGCGTGGCCACAACGTAGAGCACGCCGGCGCTGTGTTTTTCCATAGGTACCCCGCGGTTTTCCCGTGAGCCGCCGCTAACGGTATCATTAGCTCCCGTCCATCCTGCACTGGAAGCCGAAATTCATGCAAGGCGCCTCGCGCTTCGTCCGCTTCCGGAATTACGGCTTGCTGGCCGTTTTGCTCGCCTTGCTCGCGAGCTGTGCGGTCACGCCGCCCAGCCCCACACCTCAAGGCCGCGCCGCACAGGCGCAGCAGTTGCTGCAGCAAGGCCAATATGCCCCGGCCGCACAACTTTACGAAGCGCTCGCCGCCGGCGCGCAGGCAGAAACGCGTGACGATTATTTGATCAGCGCCGCCGAAGCCTGGTGGCAGGCAGGTCAGGGTCAGCAGGTCTGGAAACTGCTGGGCGAGGTGCAGCCGGCCTTTCTTACCCCGACCTTGAACGCGCGCGCGGAATTGCTCAAGGCGGAAATGGACTTCAGCGCACATCAGCCGCAAGTGGCGCTCAAGCACCTGCAGTTCCCGCTGACACCGCTGTCCGACGAACTACAGGCACAAACCCTGTTGTTGCGCGCCCAGGTACAAGCCGCACTCAACAACACGGTAGCGGCGGTCGAAGACCTGAGCGAACGGGAAAATCATCTTGCCGGCAATAGCGCCGCCATTCACGACAACCATCAGCGCATCTGGCAGCTGATTTCCCAAAGCCATACATCATTCAATATGCAGGCGCTGCCGCCCGGCGTTTCCCAGACCGCGCGCGGCTGGCTGGTGCTCGGCAATCTCATGCGCAACATCTGGCAGCAACCGCGCAATCTGTTGCAGCAACTGCAGGCTTGGCAGACGCAATTCCCGAATCACCCCGCGGAACAGGACATCGTCCCCGAGTTGATCGCCAAGCAGCAGGCGCTGGTGACCTATCCCACGCGCATCGCGGTGTTGCTGCCGTTGTCCGGTCCGTATCAATCGGTCGCCGATGCGGTGCGCGATGGCCTGTTCACTGCTTACTTTCAGCTCGCCGGCAACGACGGCGCACCGGTGGTCACACTGTACGACGCCGCCGGCACCGCCGCGGGCGCCCAGGCGGCTTACCGTCAAGCCGTAGCGGCGGGCGCAGACATGGTCATTGGGCCGCTCATCAAGAATGCGGTGAGCGGCATTGCGGCGCTCGGCTCGCTGCCGGTGCCGGTGTTGGCGCTCAACACGCTCGACAGCAACCAGCCGCCGCCTACCGGGCTGTTCCAGTTCGGTTTGCCGCCGGAGGATGAAGCCGCGCAAGTCGCCAGCCGCGTGATCGCCGAGGGCTTGAAGCGCGGCGTGGCGCTGGTGCCGCAGAGCGATTGGGGCACGCGCGTGATGAATGCATTTTCCGCGCGCTTCGCGCAACTGGGCGGCGTGCTCCTGGGCACGCAAAACTACACGCCCGGCATGAACGATTTTTCCGTGCCCATCACGCGGCTGCTAAACATCAACGACAGCCAGTATCGCGATGAACAATTGGCCGCGTTCCTCGGCGTCAGCCTGCAATTCGAAGCGCGACGCCGTCAGGATATCCAGTTCATTTTCCTGGCGGCCAATGCCGACGACGCCAAACTGATCCGTCCGCAACTGCGGTTCTTCCACGCCATCAACGTGCCGGTGTACGCGACCTCGCAGGTTTACCGCCTGGGCGATCCGGCCGATGATGACTTCGACGGCATCAGCTTCGATGACATGCCCTGGACGCTGGAGAATAGCGGCGCCGCCGCCAATACCCGCGCCACCGTGGCCGCCTTGTGGACGAACAATTTTTCCGGCAACAGCCGCCTGTACGCGCTCGGCTTCGATGCCTGGCGTCTGGTGCCGCTGCTCTACAAGGGACATCCATTCAACATTTCCGTACAAGGCATGACCGGCCTGCTGAGCATGACACCCGACGGCCGGATTCACCGCCAACTGGACTGGGCAACGTTCACCAACGGCACGCCACAATTGCTGGCGCCGTTGGCACCGCCGCCAGGACCCATCGTGGTCGCGCCCGGCCCGCAGCCGTGAATCTCGCGCCGCATCTGGCTGCCGGCCAGCGCGCCGAGGATCAAGCCCTGGAATTGCTGCGCGCAGCCGGCCTCAAGCTGCTGGCGCGCAATTACCGCTGCCCGCAGGGCGAACTGGATTTGGTCATGAACGACGGGGAAACACTGGCGATGGTGGAAGTACGCTATCGCCGCGATCGCGGCTTTGGCAGTGCCGCGGAAACCGTGGGCACGCGCAAACAGGAAAAGCTGCTGCATGCCGCGCAGCATTTTCTGCAACAGGACGCCCGCTATCGTCGCCAGCCGCTGCGCTTCGACGTGGTCGCCGTCACCGAAGCTGCGGATGGTGCGCTGCAGACCGAATGGATCAAAGACGCCTTCCGTGCTGATTTTTGACGACAGGAAAACTTTATGGACTTGAATGCCCGCGTTACCCAACTTTTCAATGACAGCATCGCCACCAAGCAGGCAGCGCTGAAAACGCTGGTGCCGTCCATTGTCAGCGCCGGCCAACTCATGGCGGCGGCACTGAAACAGAATCACAAAATTATGAGCTGCGGCAACGGTGGTTCGGCGGCTGATTCACAACACTTTTCCGCGGAACTGCTGAACCGTTTCGAGCGTGAGCGCGCGCCACTCGCCGGCATCGCACTCACCACCGACACCTCCACGCTCACCTCAATTGCCAACGACTACGAATACAACGAGGTGTTCTCGAAACAGGTACGCGCGCTCGGCCAGAAAGGCGATGTGTTGCTCGCCATTTCCACCAGCGGCAATTCGCCCAACGTGATGCGCGCCATGGAAACCGCGCACGAAAAAGGTGTGCACATAGTAGCGCTCACCGGCCGCGACGGCGGCAAGATGGCGCCACTCCTGAAATCGCCGGATGTGGAAATCCGCGTGCCCGCAAAAGTCACCGCGCGCATCCAGGAAGTACATCTCCTGGTGCTGCACTGCCTCTGCGACTTGATTGACGAACAACTATTCAGTGAGCACTAAAAGCACGTTTGCCGCAAGAAAATTCCCGCCAGAGTCTAATGCCTGCTGGATTTTTCTTAGTGTATCCCAGCTTAGATGAGCTTTTTGACTCCGATATTATTTCCTGCTGCCAATTATTATCACGGGCGGTCTCAAGTTTCTAATGCAACAGTTCGTTAAAGGCTACATAAGGGGAGCGCCAACCTAACACGGCGCGTGGACGTTCGTTCATCAAGTGTTGAACGTGTTTGATGTCGCGCCGGGTGAGCTGCGTGAAGTCCGTCCCCTTGGGG
>JAGXAL010000008.1 GCA_018971605.1 Natronospirales bacterium
TCAGTCGGTGGACTTGGGCAGCACCCATGCTTTCCGGATCACGACCGGTGTCAGCGGTGCATCCTGATCGAAGGGGCCGACCTTGCTGGTGGGCACGGCGGCGATCTTGTCCGCTACGTCCATCCCCTGGACCACCTTGCCGAATACCGCATAGCCCCAGCGATCCGGGCGCGGATCCAGTTTGCGGTTGTCCACGAGATTGAGATAGAACTGGGCGTCGGCTGAATGCGGAGCTGCGTCGCGCGCCATCGCGATGCTGCCGCGCAGATTTTCGAGGCCATTGCCGGATTCATTCGGGATGGGCACCAGAGTCTTCTTTTGTACGTAGGCCGTGGTGTAACCGCCGCCCTGGATCACGAACCCCGGCACCACGCGGTGGAACAACGTGCCGTTGTAGAAACCCGTGTTCACGTAATTCAGGAAATTCTCGACCGTGAGCGGTGCGCGCTTGCGGTCCAGTTGCACCACGAAGGTGCCAAGAGTGGTTTCCATCGCGACGTCGGGGTAGGGATCCGGCGGCGCAGTCGGGTGCACCGGTATCTGGCTGCACGCAGAGAGCAGCAAGCACGCAATGAAAAAGGCCAAGCGTTTTGGCATGTCAGTCCTCATCTGGGCGTTGCCATCATACGGACAGAATCACAAATATGACAGCCGCGTCGGGACCTTGGTGGCGGCCCTGATAGAATGCGCGCCATGTCGCTCCGTACCCGATTCGCTCCCAGTCCCACCGGACAACTGCACGTGGGCAATGCGCGCACGGCTTTGTTCAATGCACTGCTCGCGGCGCACGCGGGTGGTGAATTTATCCTGCGTATCGAAGACACCGATGCCGAACGCTCGCGCACGGAGTTCGAAGTGGCGCTGCTTGTGGATCTTTCCTGGCTGGGCTTGCGCTGGCAGGAAGGCCCGGACGTCGGCGGCCGGCATGGGCCTTACCGTCAGTCGGAACGCCGCGCGAGCTACCGCAGCTTTACGGATAAATTGGCCGCAAAGGGACGTATTTATCCCTGCTTCTGCACGCCCGCGGAACTGGCGCTCAGCCGCAAGGCGCAGCTCAGCGCCGGCCGGCCGCCGCGCTATGCGGGTACTTGCGCGCATCTGACTGATGACGAAATCCAGGCACGTCTCGCAAGCGGCTTGCAGCCGGCGTTGCGTTTCCGTGTACCGGAAGACGGCGCCACCGCGTTCGAAGACTTGATTCGCGGCTTGCAGCGTTTCGCCCACAAGGATATAGGTGATTTCATTATTTGCCGCGCGGACGGCAGCCCGGCATTTTTCTTCAGCAACGCCCTCGACGATGCGCTCATGGGCATCACCCACGTGGTGCGCGGCGAGGATCACCTTGCCAACACGCCGCGTCAGTTGCTGATCCTGCAGGCGCTCGGTTTGCAGGCGCCGCGTTACGGACACCTGCCGCTGGTGCTGGGGCAGGGCGGTGCGCCCTTGTCCAAGCGCGAAGGCGGGGGCAGTCTGCAGGAATTGCGCCATGCCGGGATTCTGCCCGAGGCGTTGGTGAATTACCTTGCGCGTCTCGGTCACGTGTATGCGCGCAATGCGTTGCTTGCATTCGATGAACTGGCGCGAGATTTCGAGGTGGCGCATATCGGACATGCGCCGGCGCATTTTGATCAGGCGCAGCTCGAGCACTGGCAGCGCGAAGCCATCCGGCATGTGGATGCCGAGCGTCTTTGGGACTGGATGGCGCAGGCGCCAGGATTGTCGGCTCGGGTTCCGGCGGCGCAGCGCTCCGCCTTTATCGAACTGATGCGCGGCAATCTCACCCGGCCGGCGGAAGCACGTGTCTGGGCCGAGGTGATCTTTGGCGAATTGCCGGATCTGGCCGATGCAGCGCGGTCCGTAGTGCGTGCCGCAGGCCACGCATTTTTTGAAGTGACCATGCAGGCTATGCGCGGCCGGCATGCCGGATTCGCCGAGTTCGCCAAGGCAGTGAGCGCAGCCACGGGCGTGCGCGGCAAGCAGTTGTTCATGCCGTTGCGCGCGGCGCTCACCGGCATGGAGCACGGGCCGGAAATGGAGAAACTCTGGCCGCTGCTCGGCGCTGCGCGCATCGAAACGCGTTTGCGGCGCGCGGCGGAACTCGGCAACTGAGTAGGATGGCGATGCTGCAAATCCACAATTCGCTCACCGGCAAGAAACAGGCGTTTGCGCCCATCCGTCCGCCGGAGGTGCGCATGTACGTCTGCGGACTCACGGTGTACGACTACATGCACCTCGGCCACGCGCGCATGCTGGTGGTATTCGACACGGTGGCTCGCTGGCTGCGCGCCAGCGGCTACCATCTCACCTACGTGCGCAACATTACGGATATTGACGACAAGATCATTCGTCGCGCCGCAGAGAATCATGAATCCATCCGGCAATTGACCGAGCGCTTCATCCGCTGCAGCCACGAGGACGAGGCGGCCCTGGGCGTACTGCGCCCCGATGTCGAGCCGCGCGCCACGCAATCCATTGACGCGATTGTCCACATGGTGGACGCACTGGTGAAGGACGGCTATGCCTACCAAGGTGCGAATGGCGATGTGTATTACGCCGTGAGCCGGTTCAAGAATTACGGGCGGCTCTCGGGCAAGCGCCTGGAGGATTTGCGCGTCGGGGCGCGCGTCGAAGTGGACGAAGCCAAGCGCGATCCGCTGGATTTTGTGCTGTGGAAGGCGGCCAAGCCCGGCGAGCCTGCCTGGCCTTCGCCCTGGGGGCCGGGGCGGCCCGGCTGGCACATCGAGTGTTCCGCCATGTCGACCGCGGCGCTCGGCAATCATTTCGACATCCATGGCGGCGGCATGGATTTGAAGTTCCCGCACCATGAAAATGAAATCGCGCAATCCGAAGCCGTAACCGGGGAACATTTCGTCAACGTCTGGATGCACAACGGTTTCGTCAACGTGGACGAGGAGAAGATGTCGAAATCACTCGGCAACTTCTTCACCGTCCGCGAAGTGCTCAAGAAGTACCGGCCGGAAGTGGTGCGCTATTTCATCCTCAACAGCCATTACCGCAGTCCGCTGAATTACAACGATCAGTCCCTGGATGCTGCGGCCGCGGGCTTGGCACGGCTCTACACCGCCTTGCGCGGGATCACGACAGCTGTAGCGCCGCAGGAGAGCGAATTCCGCATACGTTTTACAGCAGCCATGAATGACGACTTTAATACGCCGGTTGCGATCAGCGTATTGTTTGACTTAGCGCGCGAAATCAACCGTCGGCGCGAGGCCGGCGAGAGCGTGGGCGAGCTGGCCGGATTGCTGGTGGAGATGAGCGAAGTGCTTGGGCTTCTTCAAACGGACCCTAATGCCTACTTGCAGGGGGAGCCTCTGGCTATATCCGATTCGTTGGCTATTTCTGCGCAAATAACGTCAGGGGAACTGGGGATTGCCAAAGAATACATAGAATCGCAGATCAAACAGCGCAATGCTGCTCGCAAGGCGCGGAACTGGAAAGAAGCCGATCGTATCCGCGATGAACTTGCGGCCAATGGAATTCTTATCGAGGATGGTGCCAGCGGGACAAGCTGGCGGCGCAAGTGATCAATTCTATTTGTCGTGTCGTTCGGCCGCGGTGAGCGTGTTACTGAGCAGCATCGCCACGGTCATGGGGCCGACACCGCCCGGCACCGGCGTGATAAGTGCGGCGCGTTGACGCGCATTTTCAAAATCCACGTCGCCGACTAGATTTCCTTCGCCCAAACGGTTCATGCCGACGTCAATCACCGTGGCGCCAGGCTTGACCCAGTCGCCGGGAATCAGCCGGGGTTTGCCCACTGCGACCACCAGAATGTCGGCGTCGCGCACCATCTTTTTGAGATACGGCTCGGGCGTGAAACGGTGGCAGATGCTCACGGTAGAGCCCGCGAGCAACAGTTCCAGCGCCATCGGCCGGCCGACGATGTTGGAGGCACCCACCACTACCGCGTGGCGTCCGGTGAAAGTCTCGCCGTATTTCTGCAGCAGCTTGATGATGCCGTAAGGAGTGCAGGGGCGTAGCAAGGGAATGCGCTGCGCGAGCCGGCCGACGTTGTAAGGATGGAAACCATCGACGTCCTTGTCGGGATGGATGCGCTCAATTACGGTCTCGCTTCCGATATGCACCGGCAACGGCAATTGCACCAGGATGCCGTCAATAGCGGGATCAGCATTGAGTTTGTCCACAAGGTCAAGCAGAGCGGTTTGTGCGGTATCTGCCGGCAGATCGAAAGCGCGGGAAATGAAACCCACTTCCTTGCAGGCCAGCCGCTTGTTGCGCACGTAGATTTGCGAGGCAGGGTCACTGCCCACCAACACCACAGCGAGTCCCGGCGCACGGCGGTGTTCCCCGAGGCGTGCTGCTACCCGGCGGCGGATGCCGTCGCGGATTTCAGTTGCCAGAGCTTTGCCGTTAATGAGCCGGGCCGGCATGGGGGAGTACCTGCGAGTCAGCGGCGCGCATTGTCGCACGCGACCGTGCACGCTCCAACCGTATGCCGCCAAATTGACTGAATTAGTGGGTATCCGTATCATTCCCGCCCTCGCGCGGGGCTCGACCGGATCGAAATGCCGGTGGCATTTCGATCCGGTCGAGCGTGAGGCAAGGGCGAGAAGCAAAGCTTCGAGCGGGCGGGCAGAATGACTGCCCTGGACCACAAGCGGAGCAGGATTGCCCAGCGCAGTGGCCGAGCTGGGAGCGCGACAGAGATGTTCTGAGGTTCGGCCGAGCCTAGCAACAGCCTGCGAGCAAAGCAGGTGCAGTGTTTGGTTACGATTTGTGTGGCGGGGCATAGCGCAGTCTGGTAGCGCACCTGCTTTGGGAGCAGGGGGTCGTGGGTTCGAATCCCTCTGCCCCGACCAATTTGATAGCGTTGTCGAGAAACGTGACGACGCGATGTGTTAAAGAATTTGCGCCTGTAGGTGAGGCAGGTGTATTAATCGGACAGCCAGTGGCTGTCCGATCGTGCCGAACGCCACGACAGGATGTCGGGACCGGGGGCTGAAAGCACTAGTTCGTATCGCCAGGGATGGCAGCGCGAGCGCAACATGTGTATTTGCGCCTGTAGCTCAGGTGGATAGAGCACCGACCTTCTAAGTCGGCGGTCGCAGGTTCGACTCCTGCCAGGCGCGCCAAGTCGGCGAAGCGGGCGGCAGGTTTATGGTGGACGTAGCTCAGTTGGTAGAGCCCCGGATTGTGGTTCCGGCTGTCGTGGGTTCGAGCCCCATCGTCCACCCCATTTTTGATGAAGCGTCCAGAAAATATTTTTCGTATGAATCATTGTTTGCTGCCAAAGAATCCTCTGGTGGGCCGTTAGCTCAGTTGGTAGAGCTGCTGACTCTTAATCAGTAGGTCGCAGGTTCGAGTCCTGCACGGCCCACCAGAGGATTCTTGTTCTTTGGCATTTGCCATCCATGGCGCGCTTACCGGCGCGGACTTCCATGTCCGCGCGCTCAGCCGGGACGAAATGCCACAGGCATTTCGTCGAAATCTGCCGGCCTCGCCCTGCACGCCCACCAGAGGATTCTTGTATTTGATGCTAACCATCCATGGTGCGCTTACCGGCCGCGCTTGCGGGCCGCACAGTTGATCACAGAATAGCCAACCGTCGGTTGTCTGTGTCACAGAGATCACTCGAGAATAACCAGCGTCCGTTCGATCTACGCGCGATGATGTGGATCGGTTGGCTTGTTGAAATAGCCTGCTTATATACGCATGGTTTTGTGGCGGCAGGGTGGTGCTGGTTATACTGACGCCTGTGGCTGTTACGGAAAAAGGAGAACAGGCGTGGAGATCATGTTCCCCGGCCTGGATGCCGACGCGCATCGGCGGATTGCCGCCGTTATCCGCTATCCGATTCAGGTGGATCCCGGTGAACACTTGGTGCGCAGCGGCGACCGTTTCCACGACTTGTACTCGGTGCATGACGGGGTGTTCAAGGCCTATGTGGATGATGCCAACGGCCGCGAACACGTGTGGGGTTTCAACGTGCAGGGTGAGCTCATGGGCCTGCATGCCATCACCACCGGCCACTATCAGGCGAATTTCGTGGCCTTGGAACCCAGCCGCGTGGCGGCCATCCCCTACAGCCAGCTGTTCACGCTGTTCGACCAGATTCCGCCGCTCTTCGATTTCCTCATGCGCGCGGCCAGCGGGCGCTTGGGAATCCTCGAACGCCTGAGCGGCGACCATGCTGCCCAGGTGCGCATGGCGGCTTTTCTGGTTTCTCTGCCGCGGCGCTTTCAGCCGCTGGCACATGCGCCCGACACCTTCCGGCTGCCGATGTCGCGCCGTGACGTGGCCAATTATCTGCGGCTGGTGCCCGAAACCGTAAGTCGTATGTTCAGCCGTTTTGTACGCGACGGCCTGATACGCGTGGACGGTCAGGACGTCACGCTGCTGAAGCTTGCGCGGCTGGAGGAAATCGGAAAACCGCTGGGCGAGTTATGAATGCGGTGCGATTGCGGTTGGCAGCGGTGGTTCAGCGGCTGCCGGTGCTTGCGGTTGCCGCAGGCGCAGAGAATGCCGACCAGCGCGCTACGAAGCCGCGCGCGTCTACGTGGACGAAGGGTGGATGATTTGCGGTGGCGCCGTATTCACCCAGTCCACCATTAAGTTCATTGTTACCGGATTCCCGGAACAGCTGTGCGAGCTCCCGGCCGAGCACGCGCGAGTCCATGTAATCGTCGCGGCCTTCGGCGGGGAGCGGACCGGAATCAGCGTAGGCCCGCGCTTTCTCTATATATATGTCTGCAGCATCTCCCCACTGATGGCGGCTGTAGGGGACATTGCCGAGACGGGCGTTGTACCAAGGCGTGCGGTAGCCGCTCATGATGTGGATCGTCGAGGGCGGAATGCCGCGCGCGGCGAGGTAGGCGGTGAGCGCTTCGAGCTTGAGCAACAGGCGTCGGCGCAGCACCAGATATTTCGGGTAGCCGCCCGCCTGCTTGCACAGGAATTCGCCGAGGGTGAAATGCGGCGATACGTGCACAGACGCGAGTTCCGGGGTCACTTCGATGAAGCCGCGCGGCGCGCGGTAGATGGCGAGACCGTCCAGCGCCTTGGATGGATAATGCCCGATGTGGTAACCGTTGAGCTCGCCGTGGTGCACGCGCGCAGCCGGCACCATCACGAAGACTTCAAGTTGCAGGCGCGCGCCATCGCTGCGCAGGATATCAAGCGTGTAGTGACCGGGTTGCGCAGGCGCGGTCCAACGCCAACGGCCGGGCGCGAGCGTTCGCAGCGTGCCGCTTGAGGCCTGTGTGCTAAATGCGCCCTGGGGTTGCCGGACGCTGAGCGTCAGCGCTTCGCCGGGAAGCGCGAAAATCGCGAACTGCCGGTAGCCGATATCCAGGTCCTGCACATTCACCGTTAACAGGGATCGCCCCGGATCGAAAGCAGTTGCCGTTCCTGCGTGCGCAACGCTTGCCACAAACAGCAGCGTCACGGCGAGCAACAGGGGTAGCGATAGCAGGCGCAGCAGGTGGCGCATCCAATGCACTCAGAACTTGTATGTCACGGCCGTACACATCGGGGCGGGATTCTAGCATGCCGGCAGCGTTTACCCAGGCGGTGAGATAAAACACGTAGATCGGCACGGGACGATGCAGGTCGATTCGCCGGGTCTTGTCACTGGCCAGCGCCGCAGCTAGCAATGCTCCGGGTTGTAATTGGCCGTCGAGGCGCAAAAGATTTTCGGCCAATTGCAGCGCGCGGGCCACGCGGATACAGCCGTGGCTGAAGGTGCGTCGGCAGGCGCCGAACAGTTCCTGGGACGGGGTGTCGTGCAGGTACACGTCGTAACGGTTGGGAAACATGAATTTGACACGTCCCAGCGGGTTCTCCGCTCCGGGCCGCTGGCGGAAATGATAAGGCAGACTGTCAGCAGTCCAGCGTCTCCAATCCACGGCATGCGGATCCAGTGCATGTTCCGTGGCACCCGAACCTTCCAGCACTTCGTAACCGTGTTTAGCCAGATAATCCGGATTACGCTGCGCCAGCGGCAAGATTTTTTCACCGGCGATGCTGGAGGGCACATCCCAGGGCGGATTGATCACCAGATACTGGATCGCAGAGCTGAATTCCGGAGTCTGGCGCTCGGCCTGCCCGACAATCGCATTCGCCGTAAGTAATGGCCGATCCTGAGCGTAGAGCGTGGCGCTGAAATCCGCGACGTTGACCATGAGGCGCTCGGCTGCCAGCTCGCGCGGCAGCCAGCGCAGCCGTTCCAGATTAACGCGCAAGCGATCGATGCGTGCCGCCAGCGGTTCGTTGAGCGCGGCGAGCGTGTCGGGACCCACAATGCCGTCGCTCACCAGACCGTGGCGCGCCTGAAAGCGCTTGACCACCGTTTCCACGGCTGGATTGAACAGGTTGCCTTGCACCACGCTCGGCTCAAGATCACTGCTCGCTTTGAGCCTCAGGATCAGCGCGGCGACGCGCGCGCCCTGGTCACCCGCCCGCAAGACGGCACCCTCCGGAATTACCGGCGGGGCACCGGCAGCAGCGCGCTCGCGATAGCTTGCCAGTGCCGCACGCAGCGTCTGATATTCGCGCGTTTGCGGCAGGAGACTGTCAATCAGTGCCTGGGGATCGGCGCCCGCCATTACTTGTTTGAGTTCGGGCGTCGGGTCATGGTGGAGGGAATTGAATCCCACGGGCGGATTGAGCCCCGCGCGATCCACACGGCCGTTGAGCGCATCGCTGGCGAGTGCCAGGAAAGCGTCGCTTGCCAGCAGCTCCAATGCGACCAGTTGACGCCCGCGCTCGTCGGCGTTGCTTGCCGGCGCCGCGAGCTGATCCAGAAGCAGGTTGAGCGCATGAAAGTGGTAATCGAGGGGTCGCAAGCCTTCTGCGCGGCTCTGGCGAATCGCATTCAGCATCTGCTCCACGTTGGGCTGTGGCCCGCCATCCGCGACCCAGCCGGGCGCGTTGCTGCGGGCCGCATAGAAGGCCAGCAGCATTGCGGGCCGGTACAGTCTTTCCCCGGCAAGTGAGGTCAGGTTTTCCGGCGAGGCGAGTGCCGCGCCGATCTCGCGGGTAAGCCCCGGAGGGTTTGCCGGCAGCGCCGCGCGGCAGCCGAGCAGCAGCAGTGCGGCGCCAAGCACGATCATGCCCAGACGAGCCGCCGACGATGAGGAATAAATCACAAAACCAGCATGGCAGGTGACGGGAAGACGCTCCATGATCCAGGTCAAACCCGGGAAGCGGATGCTCCGCATTACCTAAGCTCAGCCTGCCGCCGGTTTGACCTGGATCACTGCATGGCTCGCGCCAAGAGATCAACATTTGCCTGGCCAAATGCGAAGAGGAGCCAGACCATGAAATTCACGATTCCAAAACGAATGCTGATACCCACGTTGATGGGTCCCGCGGTGCTGGTGCTGATGGCAGCTGCGACGGCGCAGACGACGCCGGCTCCGCCGGCCTCCAGCCAAGTGATGCCTTGCCCCAAGATGCAATCTGCTCGCCCCGTTGCCGGGCAGCCGATGGGTTCGCGTGATTGCATGGGTCAGGGCATGCAACACAGGATGGGTCCGGGTGGAGCGCAAGGCCCGGGGTCGAAGATGGGACGTGGACCCATGGGGCAGGCAAGTCCGCCCAGCGCTTCCGGCAGCGAGGTGATCTATGGTTCGCAACTCATGACCCCGGAAGAGCGTGCCGCCTTTCGAGCCAAGCTGCGCGCCGCCAAGACCCCCGAGGAGCGCGCCAAAATCCGCGCCGCCCATCACCAGGAAATGCAGGAACGCGCCAAGAAACTCGGCATAACGCTGGCTCCGCCCCCGCAATCAGGCTGATTGCGGACGCTATCCGCACAAAAATCGGGTCAGTGGCGGTTGAAGTTCTGATAGCGCCGGATTAGCGCCCACGTCGAGCTGTCGAATCCATGCGCTGATTCAGGCGGGGCGTTTAACTGCGCAATGGCATGCTGCGCGAGGGTTTTCCCCAACTCCACGCCCCATTGATCAAAGGCGTTGATGTCCCAGATCACGCTTTGCACAAACGTGCTGTGTTCATACAGCGCCACCAGCTGTCCCAGGGTTTCAGGCGTGAGGCGCTCGGCCAGCAACGTGTTGCTGGGGCGGTTGCCGGGGCAAATCCGGTAGGGCGCAAGTCCGGCGGGCGAGCCGGCCGTGTTGATTTCTTCCGCGGTCCGGCCGAACGCCAAGGCGGCCGATTGCGCGAACATGTTGGCCATCAGGAGATCGTGCTGGTTGCCAAGCGGATTCAGGCTGTTGCCGAAGCCGATGAAATCGCAGGGCACGAGCTGCGTGCCCTGATGGAGCAACTGATAAAAGGAGTGCTGGCCGTTGGTGCCGCGCTCGCCCCAGATCACCGGGGACGTGGCCCAGGTCAGCGGCCCGCCGTCCAGGCGCACGCTTTTGCCGTTGCTCTCCATGCCGAGCTGCTGCAGATAAGCCGGGAAGTATTTGAGGTATTCATCGTAGGGCAGGATTGCCGCTGTCTGCGCCTTGAAAAAATTCGCGTACCAGATCGCCAGCAGACCCATGAGCACCGGCATGTTGCGCGCGGTGGGCGCCGTGCGGAAGTGTTCATCCATGGCGTGAAAGCCGGCGAGGAGGGCGCGGAAGTTTTCCGGGCCGATTGCGAGCATGCTGGACAAACCGATCGCGGAATCCATGGAATAGCGGCCGCCGACCCAATCCCAGAAGCCGAAGACGTTTTTCGCGGGAATTCCGAATTTTTCAGCGGCGGCACTATTGGCCGAGACCGCAACGAAATGCCGCTGGATCGCAGCCGCACCCCCGAGCGCGTTCTGGCACCAGGCGCGAGCGCTGTCTGCATTGGCCATGGTTTCCAGAGTGGTGAAGGTCTTGGAGCTGACGATGAACAGCGTGGTGCCCGGGTCCAGGTCGCGCAGGTTTTCCGTGAGCGCGGTGCCGTCCACGTTGGAAACAAAGCGGAAATTCAGGTCGCGCCGGCTGTAATGGCGCAGCGCTTCGTAAGCCATCAATGGCCCGAGATCGGAACCTCCGAGACCGATGTTTACGACGGTACGGATGGGTTTGCCGTTTGCGCCGCGCCACACGTCGCTGCGCACTTGCTCGGAAAACACCGCCATGCGTTCCAGCGTGGCCTGTACCTGCGGCACGATGTCCACGCCATCCACCCTCATGCGCACGCCGCGGGGAGCGCGCAGTGCCACGTGCAACGCGGCGCGCTGCTCACTCACGTTGATTTTATCGCCACGGAACATCGCGGCGATGCGTTCAGGCAGTTCGCATTCCTCCGCCAGCGCCAGCAACAGCTGTAGCGTTTCATCTGTAACGCGGTTCTTGGAGTAATCCAGGTACCAGCCGGCTGCTTCCAGCGTCAGGCGTGCACCGCGCTTCTGGTCGGCATCGAATAATTGTCGCAGCTGCACATCCCGCATGTGCTGATGGTGTGTCGCCAGGGCCTTCCAGGCGCGGCGTTCAGTCAGCGGTGGCCGCTTGCCGGCAACATGCTTGGTCACGCGGTAACCCCGTTATGCTCGATTAGAAGGATGCAAACTCGTGTGGCAGCCGCGCATCCAGATCGCGTAGGCGCGCTTCCAGTTCCCGGATGCGTTCGATCAGTGTCAGCACCACGGCCAGGCCGGAGGCATCCAGATCCAGGTCGCGGTGCAGACGCACGGCGGTCCGGGCCAGCGGCAGGCAATCGCTGCCAAAGGTCCAGGCGGGAGTCTCTGGATCGAGCGGTGCCAGCACCCCGGCTTCCACCAGCTGCCGCAGTTCGCTTTCCGACAACCCGGATCGCTGCATGAATTCGTGCAACGACAACTCCTGCGGAGCATCCGTCCAATGCACTTCAGTGAGCTCGACTCGCATGGCTCACCTCCTGTTGATAATGGGCGCGCGGCTGGAAATCGGAGCCGGCGGCCAGCTGTTTGAAGAGTTCGCGTTGTGGTTCGGTGAGCTTGGCGGGCGTGACGATTTGCACGATGGCAAACATATCGCCCGCGCCACCCTGGGGTTTGGGCAAGCCGCGCCCCGGCAGACGCAACTGCCGGCCGGAGGAGGAGCCCGGCTGGATTTTGAGGCGCACCGGTCCGTCGGGGGTGGGTAACTCGATACTGGCGCCGAGGGCCGCTTCCCAGGGTGCCAGCGGCAAATCCAGATACACGTCGTGGCCGGTTACGCGATACAAAGGATGCGGCTGCAGGCGGATATTGAGGTACAGATCGCCGTCGTGCCCGCCGTTCAATCCCTTGCCGCCTTTGCCGGGTACCCGCAGGCGTTGTCCGTCGCTGGCGCCCTTGGGGATGCGAGCAGTGAATTTATGCGGAGTGCGGCGGGCGACGCCGTGCGAGTCGTATTCCGGCAAGTCCAATGCGAGGTTCACCTGCGTGCCGTGATAAGCATCCGTCAGGCTGATGGGTACGGATACCTCGTAGTCCTGACCGGCCATGGGCACGTGCGCGGAGGCTTTTCCGGCACGGAAGCGTCCGCCCTGCAGGCCGGCGAGCAGGTCCGCGAGGTCAATGTCCTCGAATGAAAACGGGGCATCGCTGTAGCGCGCCTGCCAGTCCGGCGGCGGGCGGAATTGCTCGCCCGCGCGTGGCTGACCAAGCTGGTCGTAGGCCGCGCGTTTCTCCGGATCCTTGAGCGTCTGATAGGCTTCGGCGACATCCTTGAATTTCTCGGTGGCGTCTTTTTCCTTGGATACGTCCGGATGATATTTGCGCGCCAGTTTGCGGTAGGCCTGTTTGATGGCCTCGGCGCTGGCAACGCGCGGCACGCCCAGAATTTCGTAGTAGTCCTTGTAGCGCATGGTTCTACGGAAGGCTCGGCGTTATTGCGTGGGAGGCACCAGTGTAAACGATGGCTGCAGCCGGGCACGGCGGGTGGTCGGAGCAGTGCGCGGAGGCACATGATCCGACCGGCGGTCCCGGCGGCCTGCCGCAAATTTGTATAATGGCGGCGTGTAACGGTTACCCCCGATGCTGCCTTGGCCGTCGCGCTCCCAAGTCTTTGATATACTTGAAAAACTAATGGTCGCTACGCGACGGAAGCGGCGAAAGTGGCGGAACTGGTAGACGCGCTGGATTTAGGTTCCAGTGGGGTAACCCGTGAGAGTTCGAGTCTCTCCTTTCGCACCATAATGAACGCCGGGGTGCGCGAACCGTGACGGCGGTACGGCGGCAACTGTGAGGAATGCAAGCAATGCAAGTGTCCATTGAAACCACGGCTGGCCTGGAACGGCGCATGAAAGTACAGGTGCCGGCCGAACGCGTGGAGCGCGAAGTCGAGCAGCGCCTGAGAAACCTGGGCAAGCGCGCCAAGCTCAACGGCTTCCGTCCCGGCAAGATCCCTTTCGATGTGGTCAAGAAGCGCTTTGGCGGCGAAGTGCGCCAGGAAGTGCTGAGCGATCTGCTGCGCGATACCTGCAGCGAAGCCCTGGCGCAGGAGAAGGTCAATCCGGCCGGCGGTCCGCGCATTGACACGGTCAACAACGAACCGGGCAAGGACCTCGAATACACCGCGACCTTTGAAGTCTACCCGGAAATCCAGCTTCAGGGTCTCGAGGGAATCGCGGTGGAAAAGCCGCAGGCGGAAATCACCGCGGCTGACGTGGATGCCATGCTCGACAATCTGCGTCACCAGCGCGCCCGTTGGGAAACGGTGATGCGTCCGGCACGTAAGGGCGATCGCCTGCAACTGGATTTCGAGGGGCGTGTGGATGGCGCGAGTTTCCCCGGCGGCAAGGGCGAGAAGTTGCTGGTGGTGCTGGGTGAAAACCGCATGCTCAAGGATTTTGAGTCCGGCCTCGACGGCGTACGTGCGGATGAGGCACGCGATTTCGAGGTGCGTTTCCCTGATGATTACGCCAGCAAGGAAGTGGCCGGCAAGACCGCAAGCTTTCACACGCAGGTGCATCGCATCGAGCAGCAGGTATTGCCGGAGCTGAATGAGGAATTTTGCAGGAGTTTCGGCGTGACCGAAGGCGGCCTGGAAAAGCTGCGCGCCGAGGTCCTCGCGAATATGCAGCAGGAACTGGCGGATACCGTGCGCGGCCGCATGAAGCAGCAGGTCCTGGATGCGCTGCTCGCGGCCAATCCGGTGAACCTGCCGAAGGCGCTGCTCGATGAGGAGATCGAGCATCTGCGCCAGGATGCGCTAACGCGCATGGGCATCAAGGGCACCAAGAAATCCGTGGATCTGCCCGACGAGCTGTTCCGCGAGCAAGCCACGCGGCGCGTGACGCTGGGTCTGATTATCGGCGAGCTCATCACCCGCCGGCAATTACAGGTGGACGCCAAGCGCGTCGAACAGCGTTTGCAGCGCCTGGCCGAGGATTACAGCAATCCCGGCGAGGCGCTGCGCAGCCTGCGCTCGAATTCGGCGGTCATGCGCGAGATCGAAGGGCTGGTACTCGAGGATCAGGTCGTGGACGGGTTGCTCGAGAAGGCCGCAGTATCTGACAAATCGGTGAGTTTCCGGGAACTGATGAATTTCCACGAGCATGATCATGAGCATCACGAGCAGGAGCACCAACATGGGCACGCCTAGCGCGCCCCATAAGGCAGCAAACACATGAAGGCAAGCGGCGAAACCCAAGGTCTGAATCTGGTCCCCATCGTAGTCGAGCAAACCGCACGCGGTGAGCGTTCCTACGACATTTATTCACGCCTGCTCAAGGAGCGTTTGATTTTCATCGTGGGCGCGATTGACGATTACGTGGCCAACCTGGTGGTGGCGCAGTTGTTGTTTCTGGAATCGGAGAACCCCGACAAGGACATCAGCGTGTATATCAATTCGCCGGGCGGCTCGGTCACCGCCGGCCTGTCGATTTACGACACCATGCAGTTCGTCAAGCCGGACGTGTCCACCATCTGCGTGGGCCAAGCGGCCAGCATGGGCGCGCTGCTGCTGACGGGCGGCGCCAAAGGCAAGCGTTACTGCCTGCCGCACTCGCGCATGATGATCCACCAACCGCACGGGGGCGCCCAGGGCCAGGCAGCCGATATCGATATCCAGGCGCGCGAAATCCTGCATTTGCGAGAGCGCGTCAACCAGATTCTCGCCAAGCACAGCGGCCAAAGAATCGAGCAAATTCAACAAGATACGGACCGTGACCGCTTCATGGGGTCGGAGGAGGCGGTCAAGTACGGCCTGATTGACGCAGTGCTGGAGAAGCGCCAAGTCAAGACCTAGGGAACATCCCGGCCGCGCCTGGCTTCTAACAGGCGGCCGGGCTATTGAAGCGCACGGCGGAAATCCCCATAGTGTGGGCCGCGGGCTACGGCCCCCGATATTTCCAGAGGTAGACAGCGACATGGCGGACGAAACGCGCGGCAAAAGCGAGGACGGCGGCAAGCTGCTGTACTGCTCGTTCTGCGGCAAAAGCCAGCACGAGGTGCGCAAGCTCATTGCCGGCCCGTCGGTGTACGTGTGCGACGAGTGCGTGGAACTCTGCAACGACATCATCCGCGAGGAGATGCAGGAGCAGACCCAGACCGCGCGCAACAAGCTGCCGCGGCCGCAGGAAATCAAGGCGGTGCTCGACCAATACGTCATCGGCCAGGAGCGCGCCAAGAAGATTCTTTCCGTCGCGGTGTACAACCATTACAAACGCCTGGAAGTCCGCGGCAACCGCGGCAAGGATGATGTGGAGCTCGCCAAGAGCAACATCCTGATGATCGGCCCTACCGGCTCCGGCAAGACGCTGCTCGCCGAAACTCTGGCGCGCCTATTGAACGTGCCCTTCACCATTGCCGATGCCACCACGCTCACCGAGGCCGGCTATGTCGGCGAGGATGTCGAGAACATCATCCAGAAGCTCCTGCAGAAATGCGATTACGACGTGGAGAAGGCGCAGACCGGAATCGTTTATATCGACGAAATCGACAAGATTTCGCGCAAATCCGACAACCCGTCCATTACCCGCGACGTTTCCGGCGAGGGCGTGCAGCAGGCGCTCTTGAAGCTCATCGAGGGCACCGTCGCCTCGGTACCGCCGCAAGGCGGACGCAAACACCCGCAGCAGGAGTTCCTGCAGGTGGACACCACCAACATCCTGTTCCTGTGCGGCGGGGCATTTTCGGGGCTGGAGAAAATCATCCGTAATCGCACCGAAAGAAGCGGCATCGGCTTCATGGCCGAGATCAAAGGCAAGAATGACATCAAGAACGTCGGCGAGGTGCTCCACGAGGTCGAGCCCGAGGATCTGATCCGCTTCGGCTTGATCCCGGAGTTCGTCGGGCGCCTTCCGGTGGTGGCCACGCTCGATGAATTGGACGAAGCCGCATTGGTGCGCATCCTCACCGAGCCTAAAAACGCCATCACCAAGCAGTATCAGAAGCTCTTCGACATGGAAGGCTGCGAGCTTGAAATCCGCGAGGATGCCCTGCGTTCCACCGCCAAGCGTGCCATGCAGCGCAAAACCGGCGCGCGCGGCTTGCGCACGATCCTGGAGCACGTGTTGCTGGATACCATGTATGAACTGCCGTCCATGTCGCACGTGTCGAAAGTCGTGATCGACGAGGCGGTAATCAGCGGTGAGAACAAGCCCTACATCGTGTATGAACGCGAAAAAAAACAGCTGGCCGCGTCCGACGGCCGCTAGCTGCTTGAATCCTGCCAAACCGCCCATAAACACTACGGCGGTGCCACTGACTATCCCCAACCTGTTTGAGCAAGCACAATCCGTGAAGGACCAGCCGTGAGCAGCGAAAACCGCCAGAATGACCTCCTCGAGGGCCAGCCGATGCTGGTACCGGTGTTGCCGCTGCGCGACGTGGTGGTATATCCGCACATGGTGATCCCGCTGTTCGTGGGTCGCGACAAGTCCATCAAGGCGCTGGACCACAGCATGCAGGCGGGCAAGCAGATACTGCTGATTGCCCAGAAAAGCCCGGAGGTGGACGATCCCAAGGACTCCGACCTGTACCGCGTGGGCACCCTGGCCACGATCCTGCAAATGGTCAAGCTGCCGGACGGCACCGTGAAGGTGCTGGTCGAGGGCGGTGACCGGGCGCGTATCCAGCAAATCAATGACGCCGAATATTTTTCCGCGATGGCCGCGGTGGTGCGCGTCCAGGGCCAGTACGACGAGCGCGAGGTGGACGTGCTGATGCGCTCGGCACTGTCGCTGTTTGACCAATACGTCAAACTCAACAAGAAAATTCCACCGGAACTGCTGACCTCGCTGGCGGGAGTGGACCAGCCGGGACGACTGGCGGACACCATCGCTGCGCACATGCAGCTCAAATTGGACGAGAAGCAGAAGATTCTCGAGCTCGAGGATGTGCGTGCGCGCCTGGAGCACGTGATGGCGCTGATCGAGGGCGAGATCGACATCCTGCAGATCGAAAAGCGCATCCGCGGCCGCGTCAAGCAGCAAATGGAGAAAAGCCAGCGCGAGTATTACCTGAATGAGCAGATGAAGGCCATCCAGAAGGAACTGGGAGACCTGGAAGACGCGCCCAACGAAATCGAAGAGCTGGAAAAGCGCATCCACAAGGCGGGCATGTCCAAGGAGGCGCGCGACAAGGCGCTGGCCGAGTTCAACAAGCTCAAGCTCATGTCACCGATGTCGGCCGAGGCCACGGTGGTGCGCAACTACGTCGATTGGCTGGTGAACGTCCCGTGGAAGAAGCGTACGCGCGTGCGTCACGACCTGGGGGCTGCGGAGAAGATCCTCGAGGCCGATCATTACGGGCTGGAAAAGGTCAAGGAGCGCATTCTCGAATACCTGGCCGTGCAGCAGCGCGTCAACAAGCTCAAAGGCCCGATCCTGTGTCTCGTGGGTCCGCCGGGCGTGGGCAAAACCTCGCTCGGCCAAAGCATTGCCCGTGCCACCAATCGCAAGTTCGTGCGCATGTCGCTCGGCGGCGTGCGCGATGAGGCTGAAATCCGCGGCCATCGGCGCACCTACATCGGCTCGATGCCCGGCAAGATTTTGCAGAACATGGCCAAGGTGGAGGTACGCAATCCGCTGTTCCTGCTCGACGAGGTGGACAAGATGTCCATGGATTTCCGCGGTGATCCGTCCTCGGCGCTGCTGGAGGTGCTGGATCCGGAGCAGAACAACACCTTCAACGATCACTATCTGGAAGTGGACTTTGATCTTTCCGAAGTTTTGTTCGTGGCTACGGCCAATACCATGAACATCCCTGCGCCTTTGCTGGATCGCATGGAGGTCATCCGTCTGCCGGGTTACACGGAGGACGAGAAGATCAACATCGCTATGAAGTATCTGGTGCCGAAGCAGATGCGCAACAACGGGCTTAAACCCGACGAGCTGGTGATCGGGGAAAGCGCGGTCACCGACATCATCCGTTACTACACCCGCGAAGCCGGCGTGCGCAGCCTGGAGCGCGAGATTTCCAAGATTTGCCGCAAGGTGGTCAAGGGACTGTTGCTGAAGCCTCGTGACAAGCAGGTGCATGTGCTGCCGAGCAATCTGGACAGCTATCTGGGTGTACGCCGTTTCCGCTACGGCCGTGCCGAAGAGCACGACCAGGTCGGCCAGGTCACCGGTCTGGCCTGGACCGAAGTGGGCGGTGAGTTGCTGACCATCGAAGCCACGGTGGTGCCCGGTAAGGGCAAACTTATCCACACCGGCCAACTCGGCGCGGTGATGCAGGAATCCATTCAGGCGGCACTCACCGTGGTGCGCAGTCGCGCGGCACTGCTGGGTATCGAGCCGGATTTCCATCAGAAATATGACGTGCATATCCACGTCCCCGAGGGCGCCACGCCAAAAGACGGCCCCAGCGCCGGTGTCGGGATGTGCACCGCGCTGGTGTCGGCACTGACGAAGATTCCGGTGCGTGCTGATGTCGCCATGACCGGCGAAATAACGCTGCGGGGAGAGGTCTTGCCGATCGGCGGATTGAAAGAAAAACTCCTCGCGGCGCATCGAGGTGGCATCGGTATCGTGCTGATTCCTCAGGAAAATGCCAAGGACTTGGTGGAAATCCCGAAGAACATCAAAGGCGCGCTGGATATCCGCCCCATGCGCTGGATAGACGACATTCTTAAAGCAGCACTCGAGAATATGCCCGAGCCCAAAGCGACTGCGGCGCTTGCCGCAACCGTGCCGCCGGCCGAGGCGGTTGCGCCACAGACCGAATCCGAAGGCGTACGCCCCCATTGAATCGGGGAAACCGCAAGTTGACAAGCATTTATGGGCGCCTGTATAAACTTGCGCTTCAAGAAGGCAGTAAAATCAAGGCGTCAAGGTATCTTGGGCGTGTGCGCTGTTGGAGAATCGCTTAGCGTTCCATTGAGCCCATGCGGGCAATGACCTTCCACATTCAAGCAACCCACGGGACAAAACACCATGAACAAGGCTGAATTGATCAATGCAGTTGCCGAGTCCACCAAACTTTCGCATGCTGATGCTGACCGCGCGGTGCAGTCGGTGCTGCATTCCATCACCACTGCGCTGCGCAACGGTGACCAGGTAGTGCTGGTGGGTTTTGGCACATTCACGGTCAAGCATCGTGCGGCACGTACCGGACGCAATCCGCAAACCGGACAAACAATCCAAATTGCGGCGAGCAAAGTGCCGGGCTTCAAGGCTGGCAAAGCCCTGAAGGATGCCGTAAACTAAAACGCTCTTCGGGGTGCTTAGCTCAGCTGGGAGAGCATCGCCTTTACACGGCGAGGGTCGGGGGTTCGAACCCCTCAGCACCCACCAGGCGCTGCGGAGTGCCACTGCGGAGTGGTAGTTCAGCTGGTTAGAATACCGGCCTGTCACGCCGGGGGTCGCGGGTTCGAGTCCCGTCCACTCCGCCATAAACAAGTCCTGTCGAAGGGCGCCTGTAGGCGCCCTTTTTTCTGGCGCGGGTTATCAATTCGGTCCCAAGGGTCGCAAGTCCATGGTCATACAGGCGTTCCGAGACAATATTCCCAAATGGCTGACCGGCATCATTCTGGTGCTGATCATCGGCCCGTTCGCGCTGTGGGGCATCAATTCCTATTTTTCGGCTTCCACGGATACTTCGGTGGCCAAGGTCAACGGCACCGAAATCTCGCCGCAGGATTTCCAGCGGGCCTATCAGCAGCGCTACGAGCAGATGCAGCGCCTGATGGGGGCGGCCTTCAAGCCCGGGATGATTGACGAGAAGCAACTGCGCCAGCAAGTGCTGCAGCAACTCGTGAACGAGGCGTTGCTCAACCAGCAGGCCGCCACACAGCATTACAGCATCGGCAACGCCGATCTGGTGGCCGCGGTGCAGCAGATCCCCGGATTCCAGGTGGACGGCAAGTTCTCCACCCAGGCTTACCAGGCAACGCTTTCCGCCAACGGCCTGACCCCGGCCGGTTTTGAAGATCGCGAGCGCCAGGATCTGGCGGTGACCCAGCTGCAAAATGCCGTCATGGCGAGCGCCTTCGCCACGCCGCAACAGCTGGAAATCAACCAGCAGGTGCAGGGCGAGCAGCGCGAGATCGGCTACCTGACGGTTGCTTCAGGCGCCTACCTGAAGGCCGCCAAGGTTTCCGACCAGCAGATCGAGGCCTATTACCAGGCGCACAGCGCTTTGTTCATGACGCCCGAGACGCTGACGCTGGCCTACGTGGAGCTGGATGAAGCGCAATTGGCCAAGAGCGTGTCGGCCACGGAGGCGCAGTTGCAGGCCTTGTATCAGCAGCAGCTCGCCTCCTTCAAGCAGGATGAAGCGCGCGAGGCCCAGCACATCCTGATTACGGTGGGTGGCAAGAGTGCCAAGACCGATGCGGCCGCCGAAGCCAAGGCCGAACAAATACTGCAGCAGCTCAAGGCCGGCGCAGATTTCGCGGCCTTGGCCAAGCAGTATTCCGACGATGCCGGTTCGACGGCGAATGGCGGCAATCTCGGCTGGATCACGCGCGGCACCTCCGACAAGAGTTTCGAGGATGCCCTGTTTGCCATCGCCAAAGTAGGTGAGCTTGCCGGTCCGGTGAAGCTTGCAGGCGGCTACGACATCATCAAGCTGGACGGCATCCGCGCGCCGAGCACCAAATCGTTTGCCGAGGTGCGCGGCCAATTGCTGGCTGAATACCAGAAGAAGAAGGCCGACGACGACTACTTTGCCCTCGGCGATCAGCTTGCGAACCTGGCCTTCGAACATCCGGAATCGCTGCAGGCCGTCAGCAAACAGCTGAATCTGCCAATTCAAACCGTGAGCGGTGTGACGCGCGACAGTGGCACAGGCATCGCGGCCAACGCCGCGGTTCGCCAGAAGGCTTTCAGTGACGAGGTGCTGGCCCAAGGCAACAACAGCGATCCGATTCAGATTGGCCCGAATCACGTGGTCGTGATCCGCGTGCAGAGCCATGTACCCAGCGAACAAAAACCGCTGGCGCAGGTGCGCGACCAGATCGCCGCGCTACTCAAGCAGCAGCAGGCCACGCGGCAGGCGCAACAAGTGGCCGTGCAAGTGCAGAGCGCGCTCGCTTCCGGGCAGACTCCGGCGCAAGTTGCCGTGAAATACCAGCTCAAATTTACCGCTGCCAAGTTCGTGAGCCGCAGTGATGCGGGCGTGCCCGCGCCGGTGCTGAGTGCCGCGTTCGCTGCGCCGCCGCCCGCGGGCAAAACACCGGAGACCGGCGTGGTGGCCCTCAGCGGCGGGGATCAGGCGGTGTATCTGCTGACGGCGATGAAGCTCGGCGACGTGTCCGGCTGGAGCAAGGATGAGCGCCTCACGCAGTTGCAGCAACTCACGCGCGCCAATGCCCAGGCGGAATTTGCGTCCTATCTGGCCACTTTGCGGCAGCACGCCAAGGTCAAAGTGAATTCCGCGAATATCCAGGAGTGAAGCGCAACGGCAGCGGCGGCCGGCGCGTTACTCTTTCTTGTTTGCGCAGGCGCCTAGTCGATGCTCATGCCAACGCGACTGTAGCCGGCGTCCACATACAGGATTTCGCCGGTAATGCCGGCAGCCAGGTCTGAGCACAAGAAGGCCGCGGCATTACCCACGTCTTCAATCGTCACATTCCTGCGCAACGGCGTCAGGTTCTGAACATGCTCCAGGATCGAGCGGAAGCCGCCGATGCCGGCTGCCGCCAGGGTCTTGATGGGGCCCGCGGAAATGCCGTTTACGCGAATACCCTCGGGCCCGAGCGCGTTGGCGAGAAAACGCACGTTGGCTTCCAGGCTGGCTTTCGCGGGTCCCATGACGTTGTAGTTGGGGATGGCGCGCACCGCACCGAGGTAGGTCAGCGTCACGATCGCCGCCTGGTGTCCACGCATCAGCGGCCGGCCGGCTTTGGCGAGCGCCGCCAAGCTGTAGGCACTGATGTCGTGCGCGATGCGGAAACCCTCGCGCGTTACCACGTCCGCGTAATTCCCGCTCAACTGCTCCCGCGGCGCGAAGGCCACCGAATGCACGAGGATGTCGAGCGTATTCCAGTGCTGTTGCAGCGCGGCAAACGCCGTCTCGATTTCGCTGTCGCTCGCCACGTCCATGGGAAACACCAGCGTGGAATTGAATGCCCGCGCCATGGTTTGCACGCGTTCGCGCAGGCGCTCCCCTTGATAGGTGAAAGCCAGTTCCGCGCCCTCGCGCCGGAAGGCCGCGGCGATGCCGTAGGCGATGGAGCGCTCGCTGGCCAAACCGACGATCAGCGCGCGCTTTCCGGAGAGAAAACCCATGCGGATATCCTGCAATAATCGGGTGGGGATGACTGGGGGAAGCCGCTGGCTCAGCTGCTGGTGGACTGGTCAGTCACGTCCACGTACAGCTTGAGGCGTTCGCCCGCGTGCAGATAAGCGGCGCTGCTGATGCCGTTCCAGCCGGCGATATCCGCGACCGTCACGTTGAAACGCGTCGAGATCGAGTACAGCGAATCGCCGTTGCGCACCGAGTAATACACCACGCGTTGCGTATTGGGCGCGCCCGCAGGCAGCTCGTAGGCGGTATCCAGAACTCGCGCCGTTTGCCGGTGGATGGTCAGGCGCTGGCCGACATGCAACACGCTGTGCAGGCTCAGCCCGTTCCACTGCGCCAACTGCGTGACGTTGACGCGATAGTGGCGTGCGATAGTTGAAAGCGATTCGCCGCTGCGCACGTGGTGTACGATGCGGCCGCCGGGCTGGTAACTGTCGCGGCGCGGATAGTGATGCTGCGCCACGCGGGCTTCGGCCACCAGCGTGGCATCCGCCAGCGTCTTGCGCGCCACCGGGATCAGCAGCGCCTGGTTTACATGAATAAGGTTGCCGTGCAAGCCGTTGAGCGTGCGGATTACCGCGACGGTGGTGTGCTGGCGGCGGGCGATCTCGCCCAGCGTATCGCCGGACTGCACGCGGTGCGTGGCCCATTGCACGCGATCGTGGGGCGGCAACGCGGCCAGGGCTTTTTCAAATTCGGTTTGTTTGTCGAGCGGCACCAGCAAGGTGTCGGGACCGGTGGGGTCCGTTGCCCAGCGATTGAAGCCGGGATTCAGCAAATACATCTGCTGGGTGGTGATGTCCGCGAGGCGTGCGGCGGTCGCCAGGTCAATCTGGCCGCCCACGTCCACCTGCGCCAGATACGCTTGGTTGGGAATCGCGGGAAGGTCCACGCCAAAATGTCCGGCGGTGGCCACCAGCTGGCAGATCGCCAGCAGCCGCGGCACGTAAGCGCGGGTCTCGGCCGGCAAATCCAGGTGCCAGAAGTCCGTCGGCAGGCCGCGGCGCGCGTTGTAATCAATCGCACGCTGCACCGTGCCGCCGCCGGAGTTGTAGGCGGCCAGCGCCAGCAACCAGTCATCGTGGAACTGTCCGTGCAGATATTGCAGGTAATCCAGCGCCGCGCGCGTCGAAGCCACCACGTCGCGGCGTCCGTCGTACCACCAGTCCTGCTTGAGATCCCAGTTGCGGCCGGTGCCGGGAATGAACTGCCACAGACCCGCGGCGCGGCCGTAGGAATAGGCGAAGGGATCGTAAGCGCTTTCCACCACCGGCAGCAGCGCGATGTCGAGTGGCATCTTGTGCGCCTCGACCTTCTGCACGATGTAATACAAATAAGGCCGCGCACGGTTGGCGACGCGCTCCAGGTAGGCGCCGTGTTGCGCGTACCAAGTCAATTCCGCCTGTACCCGGCCGTCGCCGCCGGCGCCGGACAGCGTGAAATGTTTGCCGAGATAATCCCAGAGGTTCGTATAGGTGGTTTCGACCGGCGTGATGTTGAGGCCTTGCCACTGGATCAACGGCGACTGGTCATTGAGATCGGGAATGGGCGTGCCACTCTCGCTGGCTAGGGTGATGCTGCCGGCTGCGGGCGCCACGCTGATCGTGGTGGCGACCGGCGGCGGCTGTCTCGTTGCCGTCGGTGCAGCGTCGTGATGCATCGACGCGCAACCGCTGCCGGCCAGGGCGCAGACGCCAATCAATAGAAGCGGAAGCGTGCGTCGGTTCACGGTTGGCGGCTCATTCAATGGAATGTATCTTTCCAGCTTCTGATCACGGCAAATACCTCAATCGCATCGTTGAGCCTGTGTCCTGCATGCTTCTCTGCGGCCTCGATCACCACCGCTTCCCGGCAGCGCAGGAAGGGGTTCACCTGCCGCTCCCGTGCCAAAGTCGAGGGCAGTGTGGGCAGATTTTGCCGGCGCCGCTCTGCGGCCTGCTCGGCGTAAATCCGTATCTCCCTGTTTTCCGGTTCAATCAGCTGCGCGAAGCGCAGATTGGCCACGGTGTATTCATGTCCACAACAGACTGCGGTGGCATCCGGCAGCGCCGCAAGCTTGGCCAACGACGCGCTCATTTGCGCGGCCGTGCCCTCGAACAGGCGCCCACAACCGGCGCTGAACAAGGTGTCACCGCAGAATACTATATTGTGCCCTTGGTAGGCGATATGCCCGGCGGTATGCCCGGGGATTTCCTGGGCCTGGAACCGCAACCTGAGCGCCGGAATATCGACAAGGTCGCCTTCCCGCAACGCACGGCTGACCCCGGGAATGCCCTCGGCGGCCGGACCGAATATCGGGCAGCCAAACTCCCGGGCTAGTGCCATGGCGCCGCCCACGTGGTCCGCATGATGGTGTGTCAGCAGGATGGCGCAGAGCGTCAATCCGCGTTGCGCGAGCGCCCGGCGTACCGGCTCGGACTCGCCCGGATCCACGACGGCGGCGCTGTGCACAGTGGCCAACAGCCAGATGTAGTTGTCACGAAACGCAGGCAGCGGCAGCAACTCGAAACTCATGGGGCTGATGATATGCGAGCCGCGGACTGTCGCCCAAGCCTGCGCCTATACTGAGGCCCGAGCGCGGCCCTGGGAAACGGAGCAATGACGGATCTGCATTCCTGGTTTGAGAGTCGCCTGGGCGCGTATTTGCTGCGCCAGGAACGCAAAGTGCTGGACGAGGCGCTGCCCACGCTTTTCGGTTATTTTCTGGTGCAGGTCGGGACCTGGGGTCCAGTTGGCAGTTTGCTGCATGCCAGCCCGATTCGCGGGCAATACGTGCTGGATCCGGGGCGCGACGATGCCCTGCAGTTGCGCAGTGAGTTTGACGCCTTGCCGCTGGCGAGCGATTCCGTGGATGCGCTGCTGCTGCCGCACACGCTGGAGCATGCCGCCGACCCGCACCGGGTATTGCGCGAGGCCGAGCGCGTGCTGGTCGGCGAGGGGCACCTCGTGGTGCTGGGTTTTCAACCCTGGAACCTGTGGGCGTTGAGACAGCGCTGCGGGTCGCCGACGCCGTGGGCGGGACGCTACGTCAGCGCCCAGCGTTTGCGCGAATGGCTCGCGGTGCTGGGATTTGACACCGTGAACTTGCGCCGCTATCTATATCGCCCGCCGTTTGCGCGCGCACTGCTGGTGCGCAGCGCGTTTCTCGATCACTGGCGCTGGCGTCCTGTCGCCAGCGCCTATATGCTGGTGGCGCGCAAACGCGTATTCGCCGTGACTCCGCTGCGCCTCAGACGGCTTAAACCCAAGCGCGCTTTCGCGGATGTCGCCAACCCCACGCTGCGGTGACTGCATGGATTCGGTGGAAATTTATACAGATGGCGCCTGCCGGGGCAATCCCGGCCCCGGTGGCTGGGCGGCGGTGCTGCGCAGCGGCGCACGTGAAAAAATCTTGCAAGGCAGCGAATCGCAAACCACCAACAACCGCATGGAGCTGACCGCCGCGGTGTCGGCGTTACGGGCGCTCACGCGGCCGGCCAGCGTGGTGGTGTTCACCGACTCGAAATACGTGCAGCAGGGAATCAGCGAATGGTTGCCGGCGTGGCGGGCGCGCGGTTGGAAGACCGCCGGCAAGAAGCCGGTAAAGAATCTCGATCTGTGGCAGGCACTGGCGCAGGCGACGCTCGGCCACGAAATTGATTGGCGCTGGGTACGCGGCCACGCGGGCAATCATTACAACGAACAGGTGGATAGGCTGGCCAACGAAGCCATAGATAGAATGTTGGGAGTGCGCGGTGCGGACTGAGCATTCTGGATTTACGGGATAACGCCGGGGAAGCCATGCGTCAAATCGTGCTGGATACGGAAACCACGGGACTCGAGCCGGGCGAGGGACATCGCATCATCGAGATCGGCTGCATCGAATTGCTGGACCGGCGCGTTACCCAGCGCGTCTTTCATCAGTATCTCAATCCGGAGCGCGCGGTGGATGCCGGCGCCGCCGAAGTCCACAACCTCGACGACAAGTTCCTCGCTGACAAACCGCGCTTTGCCCAGATCGCTGCCGAGTTTCTCAAGTTTGTCGAGGGCGCGGAGCTGGTGATTCACAACGCCGCCTTCGACATGGCGTTTCTCAACAGCGAGTTGCGCCGCCTGGGCGATGCCCAGGCGGATCTCGGCCGCCACTGCCGCGTGCTGGATACGCTGGAACTGGCGCGGCGGCTGCATCCCGGCCAGAAGAACAGCCTGGACGCCTTGTGCAAACGCTACCACGTGGACAACACCGCGCGCGAAGTTCACGGCGCGCTGCTGGATGCGCAACTGCTGGCGGAAGTGTATCTGGCCATGACCGGCGGACAGGCGAGCTTGTCGCTGGACGCCGCGGCCGGCAAGTTCGGCGCGCAGGCCGGCGTCCCGGCTGCCGTGGATCGCGCCGGCATCAAGTTGACGGTGGTGCATGCCTCCGAACAGGAACTCGAGGCGCACCGTGAACGCCTCGCTGCGATCCGCAAGCGCAGCGGCGGCAAATGCCTGTGGCCGGAATGAACGCGTAAGCCGGGACGCTGAATCGTGCGCGCATGGAATACCCTGCGCGGCCTGTTTCTCGGGGCCGCGCCCGGCTGGTACAAGCTCTGCATCGTTGCGTTTCTGATCATCAATCCTCTGGTGTTTTTCACGGCTGGCGCCTTTGTGGCGGGCTGGCTGCTGGTCGCGGAGTTCATCTTCACGCTGGCCATGGCGCTCAAATGTTATCCGCTGCAGGCCGGCGGCCTGCTGGTGCTTGAGGCGGTGCTGATCGGCATGGCTGGGCCGCAATCGGTATATGCGGAAGTCGCGCACAACTTGCCGGTGCTGCTGCTATTGATGTTCATGGTGTCCGGTATTTTCTTCATGCAGGATCTGCTGTTGGCGGTGTTCACGCGCCTGCTGCTGGGCCTGCAGCGTAAATGGTTGTTGAGCCTGTGCTTTCTGCTGGTCGGGGCATTCCTGGCAGCCTTCCTTGATGCATTGACGGTGATCGCCGTGGTCATCACCGTGGTCGGCGGTTTCTATGCGGTGTATCAACGTGCGGCAGCTGACGGCGCATTGTCCGCAGCCGGGCTGGAACAGTTCCGCGCGTTTTTGCGCAGCTTGGTGATGCATGCTGCGGTCGGTACCACCCTGGGCGGCGTGGTCACGCTCGTGGGCCAGCCGCAGAATTTGCTGGTAGGCGAGGTCATGGGCTGGAATTTCGGCACCTTTGCCTGGCGCATGGCACCGGTGGCGGTCCCGGTGATTGCGGCCGGCTTGCTCACCGGTGTGTTGCTGGAGAAGTTCAAGGCCTTCGGCTATGGCGCCAGCCTGCCGGCCGGCGTACGCCAGGTGCTCGCAGTGCACCTGCAGCAGCAGGCCACCGAGGATCGTGCGCGCCGCCAAACAGTGGTCGGCATTCAGGCCATTGCCGGCGTGCTGCTGATTGCCGCGTTGGCCTGGCATGTGGCGGAAGTCGGGCTCATCGGCCTCGCTTTGCTCTTGACCGTGACCGCCTTTACCGGGGCTACGGAAGAAAAGCGTCTCGGGCGTGCCTTTCACGAAGCCATGCCGTTCGCGGCCTTGCTGGTGGTGTTCTTCGCGGTGGTGGCGGTCATCCAGCAGGGAGCCTTGTTTGCGCCCGTGATTCACTGGGTGCTGGGCTTTGAAGGGCGCGCGCAACTGGCATTGCTGTATGCCGCCAACGGCTTGCTGTCGGCCGTGAGCGACAACGTGTTTGTGGCGACGGTGTACATCAAGGAAGCCCAGGCCGCGTTTCTGGCGCAGCACATCAGCCGCGAGCAGTACGAGCTGTTCGCCATTGCCATCAATTCCGGCACCAACATCCCGAGCGTGGCGACGCCCAACGGCCAGGCGGCATTCCTGTTTCTGCTGACCTCAGGCCTGGCGCCGCTTATCCGCCTCTCTTACCTGCGCATGGTGTGGATGGCATTGCCTTACACCGTGGTCCTGACCGTGGTTGGGCTATTGGCATTGGTGTTTCTCGTGTGAGCAGCGTGGATGGGCTAAACTGATGCGACAGGACGCCGGCACGCGCGGATCGAACCCGACCAATAAAGAGGTGACGCATGTTGAAGATACTTGCAGACTTGGGTACCGGGTGTCTGCTGCTGGCGTGGCCGCTCCTGGGTGTCGCGCAACAAACGAGTATCCCGCAAGGCCAGCCGGTACAGTTGAGTGCGCAGCAAACGCCGGAGCCGACAACCACAGCACCGCCGCAAGATGTCTTCAGCTACAGTTACCTGCAGATCAATCGCCTGTCCGAACAGTCGCATTCGTTCGACAGCCTGTCGGCGGGCAACGGTCTGCGCTTCTCCTATGATTTCCCCGACCAGGTGTACGTGTTCGGCGAATGGAACGGCCTGAATTTTGACAAGCTGCCCGGCAGTCATGATGTCACCGGCATCGGCGTGGGCGCGCATCAGGCGTACAACGCCTCGACCTCTTTTTATATCAACCTGTCCTATCTGCGGGACAGCTTGAGCGGGTCCCTGGGCGGTGCGCGGGATTATTACTGGCGGCTGAGCTACGGTTTCCAGAGCCACTTGTCGAGCTACGTGGGACTGACCGCGGCCATCCTCACCGAGCGCAATACCGATTTCGGGCGCCGTCCGTTTGGCGAACGCCTGGGCCTAGTTTTCGGCGGCAGCGCTGCGGCCCTGACGATCTCCGCCGAGCACACCAACAACGGCAACCGCCTGGAAGCGGCGCTCAGCTGGTACTACAAGTAATCCGCCGGATGCGCTGCGGCCGTATTCCATGCCCGGCCCCCTGGATTTTGCCAAGCACCTGAATGCCGGGTTCTGGCCGCACGCGAGGCGCGTGTATTTGCGCCTGCGCCGCGACCTGCATCTCAATCTCTGGTTCCCGCACGTGGTGCTCGCGGTCGCGGTGGCCTTGCTGGGCGTGCTGAAGATACTGCCGGAAATCCCGCGGGTGGCCGGCATGCATTTGTTCGGTGGCGGTGCGGTACAGTCCGCCGCGTTGATGCATTCCGTGGTGCACGGCTTACCGGCCATCGTGCTCGGACTGTTTCTGATCATCATGGCCATCGGCATGCTGTTGCGTTCCAAGCTTGCCTGGGTCATCGTGATCCTGATTCTCGCGGCCAACTTGATATTCGGCATCCTCAGCAGCGCGGCCAGCTCCCGGGCCTTGCTGGTATTCGACGTCATCCTGCTGATCGCCACACTGGTGAGCTACCGCAGCTTCCGGCGCAGCAGTCTGGCGGCCGGCACCTTGTTCGCGGTCACCAGCATCCTGTTGCTGCTGGTGTACGCGGTGTTCGGCAGTTTTGAACTGGGCGCGGATTTCAAGCCGCCGATCACCGATCTGGCCACCGCCTTGTATTTTTCGGTGGTGACCATGACCACCGTGGGTTACGGCGACATCACCCCGCAGACCGTCGAGGCCAAGCTGTTCGTGGTGTCGTTCATCGTGCTGGCGGTGGCGATTTTTGCCGTATCCTTGGGCGCCATCCTGGTGCCGGTGATCAATGGCAGGCTCGCGAGCCTGCTGAAGCCCGGAGGGAGGAAGATGCAACGCAGCAATCATTTCGTGATCGTGGGCGACTCCGCGCTCGGCAACAATACCTGCCGAGAGCTGCAGGCGCGCCACGAGCCGGTTACATTTATATACCCGCACGAGACGGCGCCCGGCGACCCGAACCGGGACGTGGTGGTGGGCAAGCCCAATGACCTGGAGGTGCTGCGCAAGGCGGGAGCCGTGCAGGCGAAAGCAGTGCTGGCGCTGAGCGAGAACGACGATCAAAACGCCTTCGTGGTGCTCGCCATGCATGAGCTGGCGCCCGAGGTCAAGACGGTGGTGCTGGTGCGCAATCCGGACAATCTCGCCAACATGCGGCGCGTGCGCCCGGATCTGATTTTTTCACCGCAACTGCTCGGCGGCGAACTCCTGGCCATGGCCTTGAGCGGTGAGCAGATCAGCACCGAAAACCTGCTCGGCCAACTGTTGCAGTATCGCGCCTGAACCGCCGGTCAAGGCTGGCGGCGGGGGCTCGTGTAAAATAGCCGCCCGTTTCAGTCTCCCGGCTCGACATGACCGTCCGTACCCGCTTTGCCCCCAGTCCCACCGGTTATCTGCACATCGGCGGCGCCCGCACCGCGCTGTTCTGCTGGCTGTACGCGCGCCATCACCATGGCCAGTTCATTCTGCGCATTGAGGACACCGACCGCGAGCGCTCCACGCCGCAAGCCGTACAGGCGATCCTCGACGGCATGGGCTGGCTGGAACTGCGGCCCGACGAGGGGCCCTTCTATCAGACGCAGCGCTTTGACCGCTACAGTGAAGTGGCGGCGCAGTTGCGCCGTACGGGGCACGCGTATCACTGCTATTGCAGCAAGGAGGAACTGGAACATATGCGTGCCGAGCAGTTGGCACGCAAACAGAAACCGCGTTACGACGGCCGTTGCCGCGAGCGCAAGCAATCGTTGCCCGGCGTCGCGCCGGTGCTGCGCTTCAAGAACCCACAGACCGGTCAATCGGTGGTCAACGACCTGGTACGCGGCAAGGTGGTGTTCGACAACGCGGAACTGGACGATCTCATCATCCTGCGCTCGGATGGCACGCCCACCTACAATTTCACCGTGGTGGTGGACGACATGGACATGCACATCAGCCACGTGATCCGCGGCGACGATCACCTCAACAATACGCCGCGCCAGATCAACATTTTCCAGGCGCTCGGCGTGGAGCCGCCGCAGTACGCGCATCTGCCGATGATCCTAGGGCCGGACGGCACCAAGCTCTCCAAGCGCCACGGCGCGGTGAGCGTGATGCAGTACCGCGAGGATGGCATATTGCCAGCCGCCTTGCTCAATTACCTGGTGCGTCTCGGCTGGTCGCACGGCGATCAGGAAATCTTCACGCGCGAACAGATGATCGAATATTTCGACCTCGGCGACGTGAATCAGTCGGCCTCGGCCATCAACCCCGCGAAGCTCGAATGGCTGAACCAGCAATACATCAAGGGCGGCGATCCCGAGGTGCTGGCGACGGAACTGCGCTGGCATCTGGCGCGCGTGGGCGTCGAGACCGATGACGAAGCCAAGCTTGCCGCCGTGGTGCGCGCGCAGGCCGAGCGCGCCAGGACGCTCAAGGAAATGGCGGAGCACAGTCGCTTTTTCTTCCAGGACTTTGCCGACTATGACCCGCAAGCAGCTCAGAAAAATTTGACGGTGGACGCCCAACCGGCGCTCACCACGATAAGGGAAGGGCTGGCGGCGCTCAAAGACTGGTCGGCCGCCGCGGTACATGTGCTGGTGGGTGAGGTAGCGACAGCAATGGACGTGAAGCTCGGCAAAGTCGCGCAGCCGCTGCGGGTGTCGGTTTCCGGCGGCAGCATCTCGCCGCCCATCGACGTGACCCTGGAAATCCTCGGGCGAGAGGTGACGCTGGCACGGCTGGATCGTGCGCTTGCCTGGATCGCGGCACAAACCCGCTGATATTCCCGACATTTTATTGACAGCCCGGGTAGCAGGCCGGAAAATACGCGCCCCGCGTGGGGCTATAGCTCAGCTGGGAGAGCGCCTGCATGGCATGCAGGAGGTCGCCGGTTCGATCCCGGCTAGCTCCACCAGAGATTGTTGTGACTGGTGGCAGAGAGCCATCCATGGCGGACAGACCAGCTTGGACATCCTGTCCAAGCGCTGGGCAGGAACGAACAGCCACTGGCTGTTCGTTTGGAGCACCTGCCTCGCCCCGGCTAGCTCCACCAGAGTTTTGGAGAGAGAACTCCCAGAACCGTCCTTGGTGCGCCAACCGGCCCGGACATCGTGTCCGGGCACTCGGCGGGGCGAAGCAGTGCTTCGCCTGGTAGCGTGTCCCGGGGCGAGTTCTGCAGTAAAGTTTGATGCACAGGGAATCATAAAGGTTCTTCCGCCTCGTCCCCATCGTCTAGAGGCCCAGGACATCGCCCTTTCACGGCGGTAACGGGGGTTCGAATCCCCCTGGGGACGCCACTATTCCTTGATTTTGAGCGTCCGGGGCTAATGGGCGTACAATGCGCGCCCGAAACAATACCGACCTGAGCGGAAGCGCGCCTAATCTGCTGCAAGTGACCATTTGGTTGTACCGGCTGGTGCTCGAACGAGACCGGCCGGTTGTGTTTTGGGAGTCCAGGAGCGGGGAGACGTCGGGTGAATAAACTCGAAACCAACAGCGCCACGCCATCCATGCGTTCCCGCCACGCCAATGGCGACAGCGGTCCGCTGGATCGCAAGCGCCTGTTGACCTTGAGTCTGGGCGCTCTCGGGATCGTGTTCGGCGATCTCGGCACCAGCCCGCTTTACACTTTTTCCAGCGCGTTTTCGAGCGGCTATGGGCTCAGCATGACGCCCGAGAACGTGCTCGGCGTGGTGTCGCTGGTGTTGTGGACGCTGATCATCATCGTTTGCATCAAGTATGCGGTCTTCGTGCTGCGCGCCGATAACAAGGGCGAGGGCGGTATCCTGGCGCTGCTGGCGCTGCTGGATCCCTGGCGTGCACCGCGTAGCAAGCGCTCGCACGTGCTCATCGCGCTCGGAGTGTTCGGCGCCGCGCTCCTGTATGGCGACGGCATGATTACGCCGGCGATCTCGGTGCTGAGCGCGGTAGAGGGCTTGCAGGTGGCCACGCCGACGCTGGACCGTTCGGTGATCATCCTGATCACCGTGATCGTGCTGCTGCTGTTGTTCGTATTCCAGAAAAACGGTACACGCCGCGTGGGTTTCGTGTTCGGCCCCATCATGCTGCTGTGGTTTTTCGTCATTGCGCTGCTGGGCTTGATTGCCATCCTGCGCTATCCCGCCGTGCTGGTGGCCATCAATCCGGCCTATGCGCTGTATTTCATTTTCCATCACGGCTTTGCCGATATCATCGTGCTGGGCGCGGTGTTTCTGTGCGTGACCGGTGCCGAGGCGCTGTATGCCGACATCGGGCACTTCGGACAGACGCCGATCCGCTTCTCCTGGTTTTTCTTTGTGATGCCGGCGCTATTGCTCAACTACTTCGGCCAGGCGGCTGCGATTCTGGCGCATCCGGGCCAGAGTGTGGCGCAGCCGTTCTACAATCTTTCGCCGAGCTGGTTTCTGTATCCCATGGTGGTGTTGGCGACCGCGGCTACCGTCATTGCCTCGCAAGCCATCATTTCCGGCGCCTTCTCGCTCATGAGCCAGGCGATCCAGTTTGGCCAAAGCCCGCGCCTCACGATTGTGCGCACCTCGGCCGAGATTGAAGGCCAGATTTACATCCCTTCGCTCAACTGGATACTCGCGATCGCCACCATCCTCATCGTGCTGGGTTTCAAGACTTCCAACAACCTCGCGGCGGCCTACGGCGTGGCGGTGAGTTCCACCATGCTGATCACCACTATGCTGCTGTTTCTCGCCATGCGTGAGCATTGGCGCTGGCCCATGTGGGCCGTCGCCCCGATCATCAGCTGTTTCTTCATCGTGGACTTCGTGTATTTCCTGGCCAACATTTTCAAAATCTGGGACGGCGGCTGGCTGCCGCTGCTGGTCGGGCTGGTGGGCTTCACCATCATGACCACCTGGGCGACCGGACGCCAGAACCTCATTGACCGGCTGCGTACCATCACCCAGCCGCTGGACGCGTTTCTCGACCACATCCGCGAGCTGCGGCCGGTGCGCGTGCACGGCACCGGCATCTTCATGACCGCACCCAATCTCGGCACGCCACCCATGCTGCAGCACCATCTGGAACACAACCAAGTGCTCCATGAGCAGGTAGTGCTGCTTACGGTGCTGACCGAGGACGTGCCCTTTGTGCACCCGCAGCGGCGTCTGGAGGTGGAGAAGCTGGAACTCGGTTTTTACCGCGTGCTTGCCCACTACGG